>NZ_JBHFJH010000034.1:0-186279 GCF_057334655.1 Paenibacillus sp. AGC31 | reverse complement strand
GAGCCAGCACCGCTGGCAGGCATCGCCTGTGGCGTGCTGGCTTGCGGTGCTGGCAAGGGCGCACGGCGCATCGCCGTGCGCTGCTTGGCGCGGGCAGCGGCACGCCGGCCCCGCGCTGATGCATGCCTGCGCCCAGCAGTGGCCCGGCGCAGGCCGGCTTTGCCTGCTCTGCCAACAACACTGCCTGTGCTGCTCGCTTTCCTTGCAGCAGCCTTATGCGCTGCGCCGGCAGATGTACCCGCTTTGGTCAGGGTACTACGTTTCCCTGACTTCACACCTTTGACTCCAGCAGACCCTGTACCTGCTGCTGCCGGAGTGCCACTGCCCATAAATACGGCCGGGTGGATGCCCCGGGGCTTACCCGACACGGAGGCCCTAGCGGCCCCGGTGCGTGTCACTACTCTCACGCCATTCCCTCCTTTGGCATGCACGAGGATTGTCGCTGCGCAAAGCGCCGGAGCATCCTTCCAGCTCCGGCGCAGAGTGTTCTGCTCCCATGGGGCACCGCACAGCGGCAGCATCAGTCGCATATATTTTAGGGCAATTGTCCTTTCATGCGGACAGCTGCTTCCTGGAGCGAATCAAATGTACCTGCATCACTCCAGTATTTCTGCAAAATGTCGTATTCCAATCCGCCAGCAGACGCGTAGTGATTATTCACATCCGTAATTTCAAGTTCTCCGCGCGCAGACGGAGCAATGTTGCGAATCAGGTTAAATACATGATCGTCATACATGTATATGCCAGTCACACAATAAGAGGTTTTCGGCTGGCTTGGCTTCTCCTCGATGTACGAGATTCGCTCTGGATGCTTTGGATCAAAAACAGGCACCCCGTAACGTCGTGCATCATCCACCTCTTTGAGCAGAACTCGCGCTGTACCAGCAGGTTGCTGCATGTAACGGTCCACATAAGGCTTCAGATCATCGCTGAAGAGATTATCACCGAGAAGCACAACGAATTTTTCTCCAGGAAGGATAAAAGTGGTCGCCAGATCCAACGCTTCCGCAATCCCGCCTGCCTTTTCCTGAATGCGATAAGTCAACTTCACCCCATGATCTGCTCCGCCACCAAGATACTCTGTATATAACCCGGCGGAATGTTTGTTGATCACAATCAATAGTTCATCAATGCCTGCCTGGCGGAGCCTGTCGATGCCATACATAATCATCGGATGTTTACCGACTGGAAGCAGATGTTTGTTAATGAGCCGGGTCAGCGGATACAGTCTAGTTCCTGTTCCGCCGGCAAGAATTACACCTTTCATTCCACGTTCCCTCCTTCATCGGATATGTCCATATATTCAAGCGGATCGACATGCCATTTGTTCATAAAAATCGAACGATTACGCTCAAGCAGCTGTTTCCACGCTACCGGATCTGTCTTCTGGAAGCTGGCACTTCCCTGATGATGCACGAGAACATCTCCACATACCAGCAGGCGATATCCCTGCAATCTTGCTCTATAACAATAATCGTCATCCTCATAGTGTCCCGGGGAGTACGCCTCGTCAAGCAGTCCAACCGATTCGACGACATCTCGTTTCATCAGCATGCACAGACCAACGATCCGGCGTACTTCCCTCCACCTTGAAGAATCCGCAACATTATTGGAATGGGCTAACTCCTGAAAATGTTCCATGTCCCGAAACGCCAGTTCAATCTGCTGGATTCCGCTTGCATAATTCGTAACAGGACCCGTGATCCCAATACTTGCGTCACTGTACAGCGCCGTTCGCAGGTTCTCCAGCCAACGGGGCGTGACCGTGACATCATTGTTCAACAGCAACAGCTCATCCCCGCAAGCTGCACGAAGTCCAGCATTACACGCTGCCGGAAACCCCCGATTGTCCGGGAACCTTACAAATCGAATTCGCTCCAGCGCACAATATTCAGCCGTTCCATCCGTCGAACCGTTATCTACCACGATAATTTCATATGACGCAGGATCACCCGAGTATTGACGTATGGCATTGATGCAGGGTCTGATCAGATCCAGACCATTGTACGTTGGGATAATCATACTCGTCAGTGTCATTAGGCGTTCCTCCTGTAAGCCACTTCTACACGGGAGAGTGTATGTGCCTGGGCTGGATTCCAACCTGTACCCAGCAATGTAGCCAGTGCCTCCAGATGATCTCCGATGATCAATTTGGCGACGTCATTCCCACTTCCCGTGTTACCAGGACGCAACCGATTGGAACGAATAACATCCACCTGACTTGGTGCCGAGACGTTCATTCCATGCTGAATAGCTAGACTTTGTGCCTTAGGTGGAACGGCCAGTGATGCTGGTTTCACGGTCTGAATCATACGACGAGACAATGCATGGGGCACGGCTGTCATGGAATTGGAACCCAGATCTGCCCTGCCTAATGTTCGGTTCAGATATGCTTTGATCCGGCTTACCTCATCCTGCCCTGCAAACGCAGGAAGCAAAGACGTCAGATTATTCAACGCCACATCCTGTCCCCGATCAACTGCGAACAGAAAGGGTGCAAGCTGTTCAGCCGAGACGACCATATCTCCATCCACAAAAAGTACCGTCTCCGCATCCGTCATCTTGGCTCCAAGTGCCCTGCCGACATCATGTCCTGCCCGATCAGGTTCATAGATTACTGTAAGTCCCGGCTGCCTTAGTACCTGCTTCAAACTGTCATCTGTCGTTCCATTCAGTACCACAATAATATCCGTCAGAGGCAACCGCTTGAGTTGCAATAACACCTGCCCCAGTGTGTGTTCCTCATTACAGGCACAGACAATGGCAGCAGCCGAATGACGAAGAGGGAGTGGCACGATCTGGAATGAATGTCCCGAGGCCTGAGCATAACCCTGCATAAATGCCTTACCTGCCTTCAGAGCTAGCTCGAAGTTGCTTAGCTCCGCAACATTCGCCGCGTGTGCATTCCATACGAGACGTGCATGTTTTTCTGATACTGTGTTGTTCGCCTTTGCCTCGCTTCCTGCAACTTGCCCCGCTTTCCACATCAAGTGCAGATCTACTTGGCCAGACTTTGCTCGGCTTCTTCTTTTTTTTTGAATATCTACATGCTTCTTGTTCCTAAGACGCTTGTTCATTACTGTTCTTTCTGCTGTCGTTTGTCTATTTGTTGTCCGCCTGCGGCGGACAACCCCTGAACGTCCCTTCATTTCCTCACCTCCAGCATGCTGCATCATCCGATGCGACATGCTTACCTCGCCAGGTTGCGAACACGTTTCAGATCGGTATAACCTCCGCGGGGACCGAGCGTATCCGTAATCCACTTGATCGCTGCCATATGATCATTCAGTACCACTTGACTTAGCAGATCAGGTCCGCTTCGCTTCTTGTTTCGAACTGCATTCATTCTACCCACAGGTACGTGATGAACAGCGCGTACCCGAAGTCCACCGATCACGGCCTTGACTTGTGCGAGTGGCGGAACCTCCAGTGAGGATATGCCCATGACCTCAAGTCCTTTTCGGCTTATTGCATGTGGAATAGCTGTCATGGATGCCCCCCGGAGATCGGATCTTGCGAGTATGCTGTTCAACATGTGTTTGGCCTCCACTACCGGATGAACGGGATGATGAGTGACCGGCCCATGGTAGTCGTTAAGCGCCACATCCGTTCCCTTCAGCACAGCCTTCACGTAAGGCGCAAGGTGCTCTGCGGAAATTGCGATATCTGCATCAGTAAATAACAACACCTGACCATAGGCCGCTGCCGCGCCTACTTTTCGTCCTCCATCATGCCCCAGCGCTTCTGCATATGTGAGCACTCGTGCTCCAGCCCGTTTGGCTGCGTTAGCCGTACCGTCTGTTGAACCATTCACAACGACCAGCACTTCAGCATCACGGCATATCCTCCGCGCTTCACGGACAACTGCACCAATCCTTTTCTCCTCATTCATGGCAGGAATAATGACCGAGAGCATCGGTCGCCGAGAAACATCCCTGTGTGAAGGAGCATCACTCATGCCATTTTCCGCTCCATTCTCTACTCCATCCTCAGCCTGTGACATCAGCTGTTTGGATGGAATAACGAACGTATAGGCCTTTGTACCCTTTTTGTGTCCAGACTTCCATTTTCGTTTCTTCAGTACTGTTTTTCTTCGTGTCACATTGGATCGACTTGCATAACGTGCTGTGGCACGGGTTTTACGCAACAGTTTCACCTCCCGCATTCGATCATCGGCATGCCAAGGGAGTACACGTTATTCTATGTATTCGTGGAGCAGTGGAAACGGCGTTTGTCCTTGCACTAAGCAGGTTCTCCCTGTGAACACGAGGGTACAGGCCTTGCTTTTAGACAAAATACGTCAAAATATGTGGAAAACGCTACCTCTCCCCTACTTCAGACACAATTTTAACAAAAATCTAAAATTGTATCTTTTCCAAAGTTTTACATTGTGATAATATACGTTCCAAGCAGTTTTATTTACAAAAATAACCTTATGATGAACATAAGTTCCCCTATATTTTTTAAATCAATTTATTGACCTTAGGTTGATTAGATGATGACCTCATTCACAGAACCTGTTAAGCAGATACATTTTACTCTTGAGAGGAGTGATGCCGTTCAGAACACACTGCATTTGTCATTTACGCAAACCCGGATTGAACACCCCAGTTTTCCGTGAACGTATCTTCTACCTGCGCAATTGGACAACCCCCGGCTTTCTGAAAGAGGAACACAATAGACGATTAAACCTTCGGGTTGAACTGAATAAACGGTTATCCTTTTTGTTTGGTGTCGTGCCTAACACTTCCCGAGCTAAGGCCAAGCCGATTTTGTTCCAATCGTTTCTTGTCTCATTCCACGCTTCAGGTCTAGCCCCACGCTCCGCGCTGCCCAAGTTGCAGACGGAATTCCAACCGAGACTGGCATGAACATTTTCCAACCAAAAAATAAGTATAAGAATGGGAGAGTTTACTATGAAATTCGCCAAAGTTATGCCAACAATTCTTGGAGGAGCTCTTTTGCTCGCTTCCGTATCCTCTGCTACTGCAGCTCCAGTGTCTGATCAATCCATTCCACTTCAGGCCCCTTATGCCTCTGAGGAGGGTATTCCATTGAACAGTGGAACAGATGATACCATCTTTAATTATCTTGGACAGCAGGAACAATTCCTGAATTCCGATGTGAAATCCCAGCTCAAAATTGTCAAAAGAAACACAGACACATCAGGCGTAAGACACTTCCGCCTGAAACAGTATATTAAAGGTATCCCGGTTTATGGTGCCGAACAGACAGTCCACCTGGATAAAACCGGAGCCGTGAGCTCCGCACTTGGCGATCTTCCACCGATTGAAGAGCAGGCCATTCCGAATGATGGTGTAGCCGAGATCAGCGGAGAAGACGCGATCCGTATTGCAACCGAAGAAGCAACCTCCCGGATCGGAGAGCTTGGTGCAGCGGAAATCACACCTCAAGCTGAATTGAACATCTACCATCATGAAGAAGATGGTCAGACGTATCTGGTTTACATTACGGAAGTAAACGTACTGGAACCTGCCCCTCTACGGACCAAATATTTCATTAACGCAGTGGATGGCAGTATCGTATCCCAGTTTGACCTCATTAACTTTGCCACTGGAACAGGTACAGGTGTGCTTGGAGATACCAAAACCCTGACAACCACCCAATCCGGCAGCACCTTCCAACTGAAAGACACCACTCGCGGCAATGGCATCCAAACGTACACGGCGAACAATGGCTCCTCACTGCCTGGTAGCTTGCTCACGGATTCGGATAATGTATGGACCGATCGTGCAGGTGTAGATGCTCATGCTCATGCTGCTGCTACGTATGATTTCTACAAAAACAAATTCAACCGTAACGGTATTAATGGTAACGGATTGTTGATCAGATCAACCGTGCACTACGGCTCCAATTACAATAACGCCTTCTGGAACGGGGCACAGATTGTCTTTGGTGACGGAGATGGAACGACGTTCCGATCCCTGTCTGGTGACCTTGATGTTGTGGGTCATGAATTGACGCATGGTGTCATTGAATATACAGCCAATCTGGAATATCGCAATGAACCAGGTGCACTCAATGAAGCTTTTGCCGATATTTTCGGTAATACGATCCAAAGCAAAAACTGGCTGCTCGGTGATGATATCTACACACCTAACACTCCAGGAGATGCGCTGCGCTCCCTCTCCAACCCTACATTGTACGGTCAACCTGACAAATACAGCGATCGCTACACAGGCTCACAGGACAACGGCGGTGTCCATATCAACAGTGGTATCATCAATAAAGCCTATTTCCTTGCTGCTCAAGGCGGAACACATAATGGTGTGACTGTTACCGGAATCGGTCGGGATAAAGCGATCCAGATTTTCTACAGCACACTGGTGAACTACCTGACACCAACGTCCAAATTTGCCGCTGCCAAAACAGCTACCATTCAAGCAGCCAAAGATCTGTACGGAGCAACTTCCGCTGAAGCTACTGCCATTACCAAAGCGTATCAAGCTGTAGGCCTGTAAAATCTTATTTTATTGTGGTTGAACTTATAATGTACTCATCATAATGGTAACAAAACGTTCAGACACCCCTCACCGTCCGAACGGATTAAGCTTAGATCAACCAAAAGCGGTGTCCCGGACAACTCTGGACACCGCTTTTGTCATTTGTTTATTACGGATACAATCCTGCACTATCCTTGCGAAGGTCCCGCAGCAATCCATGACAACAACCCGTACGTATGCTTGCAATCTGCTGTACGTGACACTTCAAGTACCGCTTCATCCTCACTCTGCGACAGCAGGGAAATCTGGAATCCCCGATCATTACTCATGCCCACAATCACATAATGTTCTGAAGCAAATGATTCTTCAAAAACAACAGTTACCTCTGTGGATGCTTCACTCTCTGGCAGTACAAAAGCTTCCATCCCGAATTGTTGTACAACCGGTTGTTTGCTTACGCTGCGAACGGGCTGGAAGGCCAGATGTTTGGCTTGAACTGCCCCCGATTGCAACTGGCTGCTGCCCACGGCATCATCACACAGATGCTCCTGTGTAATCGATTGTTCACTTAACATAAACTCCGTAGTTCCAGCGATCTCCTGTGACCGTTCAAGCTGTGGTTGCTGAGCCTGATCTGCCTGCTCCGTCGTGAACAAAGCTGCCGATGGTTCGCCAAGCTGATCTGTTTGGGATATCAGCTCTTGTTGTTGATCCTGACCAGCAATTGGTAATGCCTCGACAATGACCTGCTGTTGCTGTACACCTTTATTTTCTGGTTGAAGCAATCCCTCTTGTCTTTTGATAGCTGCCAGTTGCTCCAGCGTTTCTCCACTGAACTGACGAATCGCATTCCATATCTCTTCGCTCAAATGCGCCGGACCTACAATCCCCACATTCAAGTGATTAGAGGTAATACTCTGCTCACTCAGTTTGCTGCCGTTCACGCTGCCATCGGCCAATTTGGCACTTGTGACGGACCCATTTTGCAGATGAACCCCGCTTACTGATTCCTCTTCCAGATGAGTTGTGCGAATACTGCGTTCTTGAATATGATCAGCAAGAATGGTTCCATCCTGAATATGACGAGATTGCACACTTTTGTCTGCTATGTGAATAGCCGATACCGCACCTTCAAGCAATTTATTACCGTTCACACTGCCGTCAGCCATTTTGGCACTTGTTATGGAACCATTGTGCAGGTGAATCGCACTTACCGATTCCGCTTTGAGGTGGGAGATCCCAATGCTTCGCTCTTGAATATGGTCAGCATGTATGGCTCTCTCTTGGATATGACGGGATTGCACACTTCCATTGGCAATATGAACATCCGACACCGCATCTTCAAGCAGTTTGCTGCTGCTCACACTGCCATCCGCCAGTTTGGCACCCGTTACGGATTCATTTTGCAGATGAACCGCACTTATTGCTTCCTCCTCCAGATGGGACGTACCAATGCTATGCTCCTGAATATGATCAGCAAGGATCGCTCCTGTCTGGATATGGTGAGTTTGCACACTTTCCGATGCGATATGGCTCCCCAATACAGCATCTTCGAGCAATTTGCTGCCGCTAATGCTACCATCAGCCAATTTGGCACTTGTGACGGACCCATTTTGCAGATGAACCGCACTTACTGATTCCTCTTCCAGATGGGCGGTGCCGATGCTTCGTTCCTGAATATGACCAGCATGAATAGCTCCTGCCTGAATATGCCCGGATTGCACACTTTCCGATGCGATATGAATCCCGGATACCATACCTTCGAGTAACTTGCTGCCAGTTATACTGCCATCCGCCAGTTTGGCACTCGTTACAGATCCATTTTGCAAATGAATGGCACTTACCGACTCCTCTTCCAAATGTGCTGTGCCGATGCTCCGCTCTTGAATATGATCAGCAAGGATTGTTCCCTCTTGAATATGACGGGATTGCACACTATCGTCTGCAATGTGGATATCTGATACTGCTCCTTCAAGCAACTTGCTGCCGGTTACACTGCCGTCGGCCAACTTGGTACTTGTTACAGATCCATTTTGCAGATGAATGGCACTTACTGCTTCCTGTTCCAAGTGAAGCATGCCGATGCTGTGCTCCTGAATGTGATCAGCAAGGATTACTCCTGCCTGGATATGGCGGGATTGCACACTTTCCGAGGCGATATGGATTCCTGACACCGCATCTTCGATCAACTTACTGCCGGTTACACTGCCGTCGGCCAGTTTGGCACTGATGACAGACCCATTTTGCAGGTGAATCGCACTTACTGCTTCCTCCTCCAGATGGGTTGTGCCGATGCTCCGCTCCTGAATATGGTCAGCATGAATGGCCCCTGCCTGAATATGCCCGGTTTGCACACTTTCGGACGCAATATGAACCCCCGATACGGCTCCTTCAAGCAATTTGTTGCCGTTTATACTGCCATCCGCCAGTTTGGCACTTGTTACAGATCTATTTTGCAAATGAACCGAACTTACAGACTCCTCATCCAGATGAACTGAGCCAATACTGCACTCTTGAATATGATCAGCAAGGATTGCGCCTTCTTGGATATGACGGGTTTGCACACTTTCATTGGCAATGTGAGTAGCCGATACGGTTCCTGCAGCTAATTTGCTGCCATCCACACTACCCGTTGCTAATTTGGAGCGTGTTACAGATTCATCCTGCAAAATAATCGTACTTACCGCTTCTTCTTCCAGATGAGATGTTCCGATGCTGCGTTCATGGATATGATGAGGAAGAATCTCACCATCTTGAATATGACGGGAATGCACAGCTCCTTGCTGCAGATGAACAGCACTTGTCGACTCTGCCTGAAGATGCAAACCACTGATCAAACCTGGCTGAAGGTGAGCTGCTGTAATGGATAAAGGTGCCAGATGGTCTGTTTCGACAGATCCGGGTGCCAAGTGATGCGATGTAACCACCTGTTCAGCAATATGCTCCTCATGAATAATGTCTGGCTTCAGATGCTGTGAGCTCACTACTTGAGTCCCCAAATGATCAGACTTCACGCTGCCTTCAGCCAGATGAACGGATTGTACAACGGATGGCTGCAAGTGCTCGCTACCTACAGCAGCCTGTTGCAGTTCTGTCCCGGATACCGAGTCTGCTGTCAAATGGTCCGCACTTATGCAGCCATGCCGAAGTTTGTTGCCGGTAATACTGCCATCAGCAAATAATTCCGGTGAGCGTATTTCTTCCGATAAATGTTCCAGGGATACGGAATGCTGCTTCAGGTGATAGCCGCGTATGGTTCCTGCTGGAATATGTTTGGCATTTATGCTTTCAGCCATGATCTTGGAAGAAGTCACGCTGCCGTCGGCCAGTTTGGCTGACGTGACAGCAAAATCCGCCAGTTTATCCGTGGCCACACTCTCTGGTGAGAGC
Organism: Paenibacillus sp. AGC31; assembly: GCF_057334655.1. Classification (NCBI taxonomy): domain Bacteria; kingdom Bacillati; phylum Bacillota; class Bacilli; order Caryophanales; family Paenibacillaceae; genus Paenibacillus; species Paenibacillus sp. AGC31. Next base: position 176,425 of record NZ_JBHFJH010000034.1, on the reverse strand, counting down.
TTGGGGGAGGTAACCGCATGATCCGTCAGATGAGGCGGAAAAACGGACCCGCCCGCCAGTTGGGTTGATGTTACACTACCAGGAGCCAATTTGTCTGTTGTGACCGCCGCCCGTGCAATCGCATCTGTTTCAACACTGCCCGGCTGAAGATGAGGTACACCTACGGCATGTTCTGTCAGATGCTCCGATTTCACGGCATAAGGTCTCAGGGCCTCGGACCCCACGCTGCCTGGAGCCAGATGCGTACCCGTAACACCACCACCCGCAAGATGCGAGGATGCGACACTTCCCGGAGCGAGTGCTCTGCTACTTACCGATGCCGTTCCAAGTTTTTCTTCTGTCACACTTCCGTCTGCGAGCTTGACGTCTGTCACTGCAGCATCCTGTAACTCAAACGTACCCACCGCCGCCTCAGCCAGATGCCGCTCGGATACTACGCCATCCGCAAGCGCTTCTCCGGATACACTACCGGTTGACAGATGTGTTGCATCGATGCTTCCACTTGCAATGTGAATGGAGTGAATTGCAGCATTGTCTACATGTACCGGCGTAATTCCCCGATTGACAATATGTTCCGCACGAATGGATCCTTTGGCAAGATGTTTCCCCTGCACAGCTTCATCTGCAATTTTGGAAGAAATGACGCTCTGATCAGAAATCTTGGAGGCCGTAATGGACTGTTCCAGCAATTTTGCTGTTCCCACAGACTGGTCTGCCAGTTTGCTGCTGGTTACTGCACCTTCCATCAAATGTTCACTGCCCACTTCTCCATTGCCGATCTGCTCCTTGCCAACTGCATGAGCGCGAATCTGGCTTGAGCCGATTGAACCGTCCAGTAGATGTCTTCCAGTTAGCGAACCCTCGGCTAAATGTCTTGTTTGTATGGATCCATCCTCAATTTGGTCACTTCCAATACTGCCATTAGATAGTTGTGAACGACCGACGGCCCCTTCTGCCAGATGTGTCTGTTTAACAGCACCTGCCTGAATATGGTGAGACTCGATGGATTGTTCTTCGATTTTGCTGCCTGAGACAGCACCTTCACGAATTTTGGATGTAGTCACCGCATCGTCGGCCAATTTGGACGTGTGCACAGCCCCTCCCGTGAGATGCCGTGTATCCACGCCGCTAATCGCAATTTTGTCTCCGGTCACGGCATGATTCTGAATTAAATCTTCCGTGACCAGCATGCGGCTGAGATGCCTTGTGCCGATGGAACCGTCGGCAATTTTGGATGAATCGATTACCTGGTTGCCCAGCTTCTGCGAGGTAATGCTGCCATCTCTGATTTTCTCACCAGCAATAGAAGCGTTGCGTAATTTATGACCGGACACGGAGCCGTCAATGAGATGCTCATCGGATACAGACGCTTCTGCCAGTTTGGCAGAAACAATTGCCCCATCTGCAATGTGAATGCTGGTCACTGCATAATCCTGCAATGCTTCACTACCAACCGCATCCGGTTTCAGCTTGGAGGCATCCACAGAGAAAGGAGCCAACTTGCTCTCCGTAACAGCAAATTCACTCAAATCGTCCGTGTAGATGTATTGTCCGGTATGACCCGGCATCTGGTTTTGGTTCAGGATCTGCAGCCGGTCCTTGCTTGTTATCTCCTGTTTGTTGATATCCTGCTCTTCTTCCAGAGCAAGCGGAGCCAGGCTGCTAACCTGAATCTGCTTTTCCGAGCTATCTTGTGTCTCGACTTCCTTGCGATCAGACTCTACGGGTTCCGGCTTGATTTTGGCTTCGATCCCTAGCTCTTCCAGCTCGTTTGTTGAAGCAGGTAGCTCCGTTGATTCGAATAGGAGTTCTTCCGACTCCTGAACAGCTCTCGAATCCCTTTTATTCATATTCAAGCGTTCTTCCCTATTCACAGTGAAACCTGAGTTCATCTTGTCTGCCCGGCGATCAGTCAGTTCCAATTCCTTAAATTTCGGGCTCACATGCCGCAGTTTCGGCGTTGGAACCTTTTTTTTGCCATTTTTACTCATGCAGCTTGCTCCTTCCTCTAACGTTCATCTCCGGCATCATATGCTCCCATATGGGCATCTGCCACTTCATTTATGACTTTTGCGGATCCCAGAGCACGAATGATACAGGCGTCAAGACAGGAAGGTTCGATGATCTTCGTGGAAATAGGCGTGTCAGGACAGCAGAGGAAAGGCGGCTGTCCACGCCCCCGTCCCAGTCATGTCATAGGATATTATGTCTAGGTCATGTCTGAAAACGCGCTGAGCAAGCACCAGTGCATGGCTATGCATATATACACCGGTCTGCGTTATCGCGATGTCTGAGCCATGCGGTGACAGGCCGGCATTCCATGAATGGACGATCCATGGTCGCGATAACATCGAAGGAGGAACGGTCATGCTCCAAGAAACGATCGGCATTATGTTCGATTCACGCATGTACCGGGGGATACCGGCCGGAAGGACCGGTCAGGAATCACTCGCGAATTATGAACAGGCAGCGGCCAGTTATGGATTAACCCCCTGCTTTTTGAGGCTGGAAGATATCGACTCGGATCAAAAAACATGTCTTGCCTATGTAAAAAAAGAAGGCAGATATGTTCGCGAGCGCATGCCACTGCCCTCCGTCATTCATAACCGATCACTCCAGCTTCGCCGGACGGAACAGCATCAGATTACCAAGCTGATGTTGCAGGGTATTCAGGTATTTAACGTTCGCAACCGGTACCGTAAAGATCACATTCATGACATGCTTCATCAGGACCTCGCCTTGCGAGAACACCTGCCCCATGCAGTTAAAGCTACGCCAGAATCTCTGGCCTATATGATGGAACAATATGATGACCTCGTCATCAAACCATGCAGCGGTAGCATCGGTCATGGTATTATGCGAGTCTTCGAGCGAGATGGACAGTGGAAATTAACCTGTGAGACGAAGGCTTCACGCAAAGGGTGGGCTACCTTCCGATTGAGCAAAGGACAGCTTCCTTCCGCCACCCTAAGGCGGATCTTTCGCCATGCCTACCTCATTGAAGAGCGTATCCCACTGGTACGTTATGAGGGCAGGCCGGTCGATTTGCGGGTATCTGTACAACGTGGCAGCGATGGTCTTTGGGGAATAACAGGCATGTTTGCCAAAGCGGCTCCTGCCCATACGTTTGTCAGCAATATCGCACAGGGCGGTAAAGTCATGAAGCTCGCAGAGGCCCTTGGATTAGGAGAACCTGGCTTCGACCTGGCTCGACTGGAATACAGAATCGGACTTGTTGCACTTCGAATTGCCCAGAACCTGGCGGCCAGTCTGCCACATCTGGCTGATCTGGGCCTTGATCTCGGAATAACGCGCAGCGGCCAGATCTATTTTATTGAATGCAATGGACGGGATCAGCGTTACGGTTTTCGCAAGGCGGGAATGTCGGAACACTGGAAGGCAACGTATAGCAAACCAATGGCTTATGGGCGTCTGCTGCTGGAACAGAATTCGAGAATTCCGAGACAACCGCAGACATACGATAGGAGACTATATTGATTTCGTGTGCATTCTGTGTCAATATTATGCAGAACGGCCGGTCTTGCCGGCCTTGAAGTTCGCATTAACCCTAAGGGGGATATTCATGGCAAAAACGCTGTTGCGATTAATGACCGAGCTTTCTTCGCGCAAATGGATCTCCCGGACTGTGGGAGCCTTCTCCAAAAGCCGGGGAAGTAAGGCATTTATCCCTTATTTTGTCCGGACCTACGACATCCCTGTTCAGGAGGCCGAGAAAGACTGGAAGGAATACCGTTCACTGAACGATTTCTTTACCCGCAAATTAAAGCCGGGCATGCGCCCGTTGGAACTTTCAGAGCATGCACTGATCAGCCCGGTAGATGCCAAGATTACGGCAGCCGGTCCAATATCTGCAGGGACACTCCTGAATGTTAAGGGACAAAATTATACACTTGCTGAATTATTAAACCATTCTCCCCATCTGGAGAAGTACAAGCACGGGTACGGGTTCGTCCTCTATCTCAGCCCTCGCGACTATCACCGCATTCATGCACCAGTCAGCGGCCGCAAAATAGAGAGCGAACATATCAAAGGCAAAGTTTATCCCGTGAATGACTTTGGCCTGACCCATATGAGATCCGTGCTTAGTCGAAACGAACGGCTCATTACGTATATCGCACACGATTACGGTGAAGTGGCGGTTGTCAAAGTAGGTGCGATGAACGTGAGTAGCATACAGTATGCTGATACGGACACAAGTACTTGGGCACAAGGCGATGATCTGGCCTATTTTGAATTCGGTTCCACCGTTGTTCTGCTAACGCAGAGTGGCACATTCGAACCAAACCCGGGCTTACAGCCAGGCGATTCGGTCAAAATGGGCGCATTGCTTGGTCGTTTGAAACCGAAGAACTAATGAGTCCATACGCAAATAAAGAGGATGGAGCAGCACCTGTAACCAGGTATTGCGCCATCCTCTTTATGCATTCATATTCATCCATGTATACATGCAATACGAAGCTTCGCTCCGTCGTTATTGGTCTGCTGAGTTCTCCTCAAAACCACACATCTTGCAAGTCCTCTGCCGGTTTGAAGCGACGCAGACGGTTCCGGAAAATATTGCATCCCTTCGTAGAGCATCCCCGGTTGCGGACCCGACGTTTTCCGTTCATCACAAGTTCCCCCTTTTGGTCATCTGGAATGCTAGATCATTACCCTTGCGTTCCAGACTTGAAACGGTTTCCTGTTATTCTCATCAGAATTTCAACGAATCTCGGACGGGCTTTTGCCGGTATACTGCTTGAACTGACGACTGAAGAAGAAAATATCCCGGTAGCCCAGAGCATCCGCCACTTCGGTCACATTCATGCCGGTATGCACCAGCAGATGTTCCGCCCGTTCAATACGCATGCGGATAATATAAGATTGCACCGATGATCCCACCAGTTCCTTGAACTTGATCGAGAAGTATCGGGGCGATAAGCCAGCCCGCGCAGCCAGATCTTCCACCCGATGCGTAATCCCCGGATGCTGACGCACATAATTGGCGACCTCCTGGATCACATCGGACAACTGGTTGCTTACCTTTTTCTCCACAGGTTCTTCCGTATCGGCGCGCAGCAAATGAATCATTAATTGCTTCAGAATCAATCGGCTCTCTTCATCACGTCCGTACACATCCGATAAGAACAGTCTTACATAACGTGCCAGCAAGTGCTCAAACTCCACCGTTTCCTGTACCTCGCGATAGGACTGGGGAACATCAGCAACAGGCACGTCCACATCAAAATGAATATACGTAAGTACCAGCGGTTTTTGCTTATTATGTGTTGCAGTAGGATGATCTCCTGGCCTGAACAAAAAACAACTACCCTTGCCAACTTCATATGACTGGTCATTCAGTACAAGCGTTCCTTCACCACTCCATACATAAAATAAATCATAGTTTTGCATCGGTTTTTCCCGTTTCTGCCACTTCCAGCCCGGTTCACAGACAATTTTGGCGACAGCGGGCAAAATAACAAATGATGACGGCGATGCCTGCAGCATGTCGCCACTCCCCCTTGATAGTTAATCTCTCTGCATATGGCATCATTCTGATCTGAATCTCACTTCTTCAATCCAGGCCATATGTATTTCAGTATCTTGCATGATTAAATACAACTTGCTCATATATGATCTCTGCTCCTACAGGAGCGAAATGTCTTATTCCATTATACAGCGGAATTCACCGAAACGAAAATGTGCACTTCTCCCAGGCTAGCCGCATTCGCCGGATTCCCTCTGTCATCTCTTCTTTCTCCAGATGTGCAAAAGCAAAACAGGCCGCCGGATGACCTGAAGTCAGCCGATATCGCTCTGCACTACGGAACAGTATGCCATCCTCCTCAGCAAGCTTTTTAAACCGCTGATAACTGTCCACATCGCCATTCCAGGTAGCGTAGATATGCAGTCCTGCATCACCAAGCTGCATTGTGAATGCCTCCGGCAACTGTCGCTGCATCTCTCGGACAAAAAAATCATGCCGTTCCCCGTATAATCGGGTTAACCGCCGTAAGTGCCTCAGGTAACCCCCTCTGGTCATAAATTTTGCCAGTGCACGCTGCTCTAACAGCGCCGGAGGTACCGGTTCATACAACGCCTTGGCGGCAAGGAGAGGTTCTACCAGACCAGGTGGCAGTACGGCATAGCCAAGTCGGAACGAAGCAACCATCGTTTGTGAGAATGAACCGACATAGATGACGCGCTGTTCACGATCAAGCACTTTGAGGGGTTCAATCGGCCTTCCACCCCATCGGAATTCACTGTCATAATCATCTTCAATGATGACTGCATTCCGCTTTGAGGCCCACGCAAGCAAGGCACGTCTTCTATCCAATCCCAATACGGCCCCTGTTGGAAACTGCCGGGTAGGGGTGACAAATAACGTCTGTGCCTCCCAAGGCAGAGGAATAATGCCTGCGGCATCCACCTCTGCCGGGATGATATGCCCACCACAGGACTTGACGGCATGGGCGATGCCCGGATAACCCGGATTCTCCAATACAACTGCTGTATTCTCCGTAATCAGCAATTGAGATAACAAGGTGATGCCTTGCATTGAACCACTGAACAATACAATCTGAGATGGTTCAGCCTGGATACCACGTGTCCATCTGAGATGGGAGGCGATGGCCTCACGCAGTTCCGGATCACCGGCTGCACCGCTCGATTCTCGCCAACCACTACGATGAACCGCTGCGAGTGCACTCTTCCACTCCCCTAACGGGAAATGTTCTGCAGGCATGCGCTGCATTTGAAAATTAATGACGGATGGCTTCGGTGAAAACATCTGAGTCCGCAGGACTTCATGTTGCGTATTCAACATCTGTACTCGTTCGCCCCAGGCAGACAGCTTGAGAACGGCTTCCTGTTTCTCATTTTCCTGATTGGATAATGTTTCGGTGACAAATGTACCTCTTCCCCGATGTGCATGGACATAACCATCCGCAAGCAGCATGTCGTATACCTGAGCTACCGAACCACGTGACATCTCATATTGCTTTGCCAACTCACGGGTGGAAGGAAGCCGCGTGCCTCCCACCAATGTGCCTGCATGAATGGCATCACGTAACGCATGGTACAGTGCCTCATACTTGTATCGATGCTGAAGTTCATAGGTATCCATCGGCAGCCACAATTCCATCATGCACCTCTCTTCATTTGTCTTCATTATGTGATCCCCGACTAATTGGCCTACTAAAGTGAATGTAAATTGGATCTATTTCATTGTCAATGTATGAATTATTGTTATCCATAAGATATGGCGTTCTATTATACATTTCAATAATGGGGGAATACACATGAGACGGAAAGAATTCACAGTAGATGAAGAACAGGAAATTACCGCATTTCTGGATCAGTGCTCCTTCGGGTTTCTGGGGACGGTCAGTCCGGACGGACAACCACGGGTTACACCGCTGAATTTCGTATATATGGACGGTTGCTTTTATTTTCACGGCAGTCTGGCTGGTGAGAAGATGAAACAGATCAAGCAGGATTCGTCGGTCAGTTTCACGGTAGCTGAAGAGTTCTCCCTGATTCCATCTTATTTCAGTGATCCTGAGCTGGCTTGTCCGGCGACTTCTTTCTTCAAAAGTGTTATGGCCTTTGGTCAGGCTGAACCGGTTAAAGATCTGGACATCAAAGGTAAGGTACTGCAACGATTCATGGAGAAACTCCAGCCGCAAGGCGGATATGTACCCATTGACGCTACTGACTCGCGTTACACAGGAAACCTCAAAGCTGTAGCCGTAGTGCGAATTAGTCCTGAACGGATCAGCGCCAAGTTTAAATTTGGACAAAACCTCTCGAGTGAACGATTCGATCATATCAGTGGTGAACTGGAACAGCGCAATGAAGGAAGAGATGCCGAAACTGCTGAAATGATGCGGAAATACTGTCCATTTCATCAGCAATAAGTTTCATTTCTTGAGGATTACTCCAAGGTCGAATACAACGATAACCCACCCCAAAACCCTCTGCAACAACGCGGTAAAGTGATATAACTGTCATATTGCGTAATTTCCGTGACGGGGGCATGTCAAGGTGATATAATGTTAGGCAGTTGAATCACAAAGACTTGGAAGGATGAAAAGAATGAATCCACTGGCTGAACAGTTGAACGAAAGTATTCAGACAGGCAGCAGTCACGTCTACTCCATGCTGTCACAGCTTGGCAAAGAAATTTATTTTCCTAAAGAGGGGATTTTGAGTCAATCTGCTGAAGCAGCAAGCTTGGCCAAGACCCATAATGCCACGATTGGTATCGCCCTGGAGGGTGGTGTGCCGATGCATCTTCAGGTTATTCAGGAGAAGCTGTCTGCATTCCAACCAAAGGATCTGTATCCTTACGCTCCACCTGCAGGCAAACCTGAATTGCGGACCGTTTGGAGAGACAAGATGCTGAAGGAAACGCCTTCTCTAGAAGGAAAAACGTTTGGCAATCCGATTGTAACCAATGCATTAACCCATGGACTTAGTATCGTAGCCGACCTGTTCGCCGATGAAGGGGACGCTGTCATATATCCAGATAAAAACTGGGAAAATTACGAGCTGACCTTCGGAATTCGTCGTCATGGCCAGTTGGTTCATTATCCCCTGTTCGATGATCAGTTGAACTTCAACAGTGATGGTCTGCTTCGGGCTTTGCTTGATCAAAAGGACAAAGGTAAAGCGATCGTTCTGCTCAACTTCCCGAATAACCCTACAGGTTATACGCCTGGAGCCGAAGAAGCAGATGCAATTGTGAACACGATTCGTCAGGCAGCTGAAGCCGGCGTTAACGTGGTTGCTGTAACAGATGATGCGTACTTTGGACTGTTCTTCGAAGATTCCATTCATGAATCCCTGTTTGGCAAACTTGCCAACATACATCCACGTGTGTTGACTGTAAAAGTGGATGGTGCAACCAAGGAGGAGTTTGTATGGGGCTTCCGCGTTGGATTCATTACGTATGCCCATGAAGATGCAGCCGTTCTGCATGCATTGGAACAAAAAACACTTGGTATTATCCGGGCAACGATCTCCAGTGGCCCGCATCCTTCCCAGACTTTTGTACTGGATGCGCTCAAAGCACCGGAGTTTGAAGCACAGAAACAGGAGAAGTTCGAGATTATGAAAGGCCGCGCCAACAAGGTAAAAGCCATTCTCGATAGCGGCAAGTATGGAGATGCATGGGACTATTATCCGTTCAACTCCGGTTACTTCATGTGCCTGAAGCTGAAAGAAGTTGGCGCTGAAGAACTTCGAAGCCATTTGCTGCACCAATATGGTGTGGGTACAATTGCGCTGGGTGTATCGGATCTGCGAATCGCCTTCTCCTGTATTGAAGAATCCGGATTGGAAGATCTGTATGAAACCATCTATCGTGGAGTTCAGGATCTGCGGACGACTTAGTTAACACAGACCTGTACCCTGAATGATATAAGAACCCTTTGTATAACGGCGACGCTTCATGTCACTAAACATACGAAGGGTTCTTTTGTGTTTTATCTGCCCAAAAGCTTTAATTTCTGGCTTTACCGGGCATCGGCCCAATCAGCCTACCCCCACGGCACATAATATACGATGTACGCAAGGGCGTGCCAAACAACCACTTGAAAGGGGAATGACCATGTCTGGAGTTGAAGATACAAGAGGCGGTTATGGATGCGGCGGTTACGGAGGATTTACTAACACAGGTGCCATTCTCGTTCTGTTCATCTTGCTCGTAATTATCACTAAATCGTTCCTCTGTTAGTACCAATACACACTTGCGCAAGAACCAAGTGATCTGATTGCATGATTCCATTACAGCACAAAGAAGGGTATACCGGGATACAGCCCGGCATACCCTTCTTTTGTTATCTTTTGTACCTCTCACTGATGAACCCAATGTAATAATCCGAGTTGGTCAGGTGTCCGATCGTTTACTCGTCCTCTTCTTCCTTCAACCACTTGTTACCTTGCGAACGCCGCATGATCACAATCACCAGTATACCCAAAATAAGTGCTACTCCTGTGACAGTCAGTCCGCTTGCTCCGGCAGCCAGCATAGGCAACCACATGAGTAATGCAACCAGTGCATGTAGATGGAATATGAATCCCAACACCTGAGAACGACGACTCTCACCCGAGATTGGATAGATCATAATCCAGAACGATTCACTATGACTGCGACGCAGTGCACCAAGCTGTACACCTGCAAGCAACAGGAAGAACAGATACACCCCGACACCAAAGTAGCTGCCTGCTGTCCACCAGGATAGTAACACGCCCAGTACAACTAGGCGTAACACGATTGAGAACACTTCGGTTCGAACAAACGTTTTGGTGATCAAGTAACGGTAAGCTTTCCCTGCATTCCAGGGAAGACCACTCCCCAATTTGCTAAGCCAGCGACGCGAACTTACTTTCTGTCCGGATGAAGGTACATCCACAAACCAGCCAAGCGTCCGCATAACCCTGCCAGCCTGACCCTGCTCTACCTGAATCAGTCGTTCCCACGCTACACGATGTTTCACCGGTATACGCAGGGCGACGATGTAGACAACAGCCAGCAACAGCAGGAACCAGACGCTGCGCTGCGGTGGTTGCCATAACCAGGCGCCAACCGCCAGCACTGCCAGAGCCCATCGCAAGAGACGATATCCTCTTGCTGCCCCAACCTGAACCATTCTTAGCTCTTGCCATGCTCCATAACTGGACAACCCTTTCCACAGCAGCAGGAATACGATGAACCAGCCAAATGGCCGTGCATTCAGATCTGCTCTGACATAGAGCGGCCACAGTGTAACAAACACAAGCAGCAAGCCCAGAGTTTTATAGATGATGCCCCGGGCAAAGCTGTTCTTCAAATATTCCTGCATCCGGTATTCCTGTGGTCGCAGGAACACAATATCTGCCGGAAGCAGATATGTACGATAACTGCTAAACAGCACTAGCGGTGCCAGCAGCAGCAATGCAATCCAGCGAATCGGAAATTCCGCGGGAATGTTCTGGACAAATGATGTATACCAGGCGGAGAACGCAATGACGAGAAATAAAAAGACCATAGCTACACCGCTCTGGATCACATAACCCAGATAAGGAAGAATTCCGTTCCAGAATCCTGTGCGTCTTTGCTTCCATAGCAGCTTGAGATCCATGCTCAATCCCTGCCTTGTACGAGGGAATAGAACATGTGCTCCAGCGTGGCATCCGATTCCCCGAATTGGGAGCGCAGTTCATTCAGCGTCCCTTGAGCAATAACCTGCCCACGGTGCAGAACGATAAAACGGTCACAGTAATTTTCAATCGTGGACAGAATGTGTGAACTGAGTAGAATGGATGATCCCGAAGCTTTCATCTCAAGCATAAAATCAAGCAAGGAGCGGATTCCCAGCGGGTCCAACCCCAGGAAAGGCTCATCAATGATGTACAGTGGTGGTCCTGCCACAAAAGCACACATGATCATGACCTTTTGCCTCATCCCCTTAGACAGGTGAGTCGACAGACTTGTACTTTTCTCATTCATACGGAACAGTTCCAGCAGTTTCTCCGTACGTTGTTTGAAATCAGCCTCCGACACATTGTACGCTCTTGCCGTAAACTCCAGGTGCTCCATCACCGTCATCTCATCATACAGTTCGGGTGATTCCGGTACAAATGCCATAGCCGATTGGTAGATCTGCGCATCCTCGTCCCGTTTCTTGCCCATCACTCGCACTTCGCCCTGTTGAGGTGTCATCAAGCCGAGGATGTGTTTCATGGTTGTGCTTTTGCCAGCACCGTTTAAGCCGATTAGTCCGACCATCTCTCCACGTCCAACTTCCAGATCGATGCCGTGAAGGACTGGCCGTTTGGCACTATAACCTCCGCTTAACCCGCTAATTTGCAGAACAGGCGATTGAACGTTTTCCATCTATCCCTGCACCCCTTTCGTCAGATTCTATTCTTCGGAGCGTGGCGTTTTATCTTTACTCCACTTGGGTGCTCCTTTGTTTTTACGATCCTGGTCGCGCTCCGTGCGGCCTGTATTACCCGTTGGTTTGTTACCTGCTGGACGCGAATTGGAGATTGTAGCTCGGGTTCCCCCATTTCGATTGCCCTGACCTGGTTTGCGATCTCTGGATTGCCCTGGTTTTCTGGAGAACGAATGTCCCTCAGGCCGCGTGTCCGGACGCGGGTCAGCCTCCAGTACTTTACCGCCAAAGAGTACACGTTCTGACAGTTCGATTCCGAGTTCGCGTGCGAATTTACGCATAATAAAGATCTGTGTTTCATCCACAATGGACAAAACGATACCCGAACGTCCCATCCGGCCTGTACGACCTGCACGGTGAACATAGTGCTCCGAGTCAAAGGCAGGGTCATAGTTAATGACCATTGGCAAGCCTTCGATATCCAGTCCTCTGGCAGCGACTTCGCTGGCAATCAGCAACTGAAGTTTGCCATTACGGAAGGCAGACAATACGTTACTGCGGGTCACTTTGTCAGCATCCCCATACAGCGCAGCAGCGGACAAGCCCAGATGATTCATTTTTGCTTCAACTTCACCAATATCTTCGGTTGCATTCACAAATACGATTGCCCGATCCGGATTGTACTGTCTAACCAGACGACGCAGCATGTCAATTTTGTTGCGGTTTTCTTCTACAAAATAATAATGCTCAAGGCCCGCAGCCGTAGCTCGATCCGGTTCAATTCCGATCTGAACAGGCTCTTTCATCTCACGCTTGGCGAGTCCAGCTGTATGCTCATCAATGGTTGCTGACAGGAAGATCAGCTGACGGTCCCGCAATGCGCTCTTGAGTACAAAGTTCACGTCACTTACGCCGCCAAGTTGGAACACTTGGTCCGCTTCATCGATAACAATGGTGGAAACGTTGTGCATTTTCAGTTTTTTGAGTGTAATCAATTCCTTCAGTCGTCCCGGTGTACCCACAACCAATTGTGGATGCTCACGCAGCTTCTCGATCTGACGTTTAGCCGCTGCGCCACCAATTAGACCCAATACGCCGATCTTACGTTCTTCCGCATAACGCTGCGCTTCACGTACAATTTGCATCGCCAGCTCTTGCGTAGGTGCAATAATGAGTTTCTGCGTACCTTTGATATCCATTTTGATGGATTGTAACAGTGGCAGCAGATATGCCAGCGTTTTTCCTGTTCCCGTTTGGGATTTGGATACGACATCACGGCCTTCCAAAATAACCGGGATCGTCTGAGCCTGTACAGGTGAAGGTTCGTTAATGCCATGTTTCGCCAAAACGGCCTCCAGATCCTGTTCCACGCCAATTGAAGCAAATGTTTGATTCGTCATGTATGTCCATCCTTTTAATTTATTCATTTTGATGTTATATAAGTTCCACTAATGAGTTATTACACTGACACTACGAGGACAGAACAACCTTCCGATCACTGTTATCCCCAGATTTCTTTGATTCCTTTTTTCCAAAAGGAAAAATCCGGGGATAAAGGTGCACGCTTCACTTCTTCAGGTTATTTCTGTCCTCTCCGTTATTGTGTAAAAAGTTTAGTTGAACATATAAGTTGCTTGTATAAAACCGAAGCCTGTCATCACATTACCTTTCATTATATGCGAAAAAAGCCCGTGTACCAAATCTTATTCCAGAATTGTATATATACACGCCAAAAAAAAGAAAAGCCCCTCGGCGGAGCCTTTCTTTCATTCCGTATGATGCCTCGTATCACATTTACTTCTGATTCATTACACCGTGCGACAATCGATCTGCAAGACGAGGAAATAGTTGGTACAGCCATATGCCAGCAGAAGCCAGTCTTGGCAGATTCACTTCTTCCTTGCGTTTTTTCATCGCCCGAATCATATGACCCGCAACGTCTTCCGGTTTCAACATCATCCAGCGTACATTATTCACATAATTGCCAGACGGGTCAGCCCGATGGAAAAATGGTGTATCAATTGGACCTGGATTAATCGTTGTGACCATCACGCCAGTCTTGCGAAGCTCTTGACGCAGCGCATTACTAAATCCGAGTACAGCATGTTTCGTAGCTGTATAAGAAGCGGATTTGGCTGTACCGATTTTGCCAGCCATGGAGGCCACGTTCACAATCTGACCTTTGCCACGTTCCAGCATTTGTGGAAGCACTGCTTTGGTGCAGCGGACAATGCCCATGTAATTAACGTCCATCATCTCATCGAATTCCTGTACAGACATCTCTGTCATCGCTGCGAATTTCCCGTATCCTGCGTTGTTCAGCAAAATGTCGATTCGTCCGTATTTATGCAATATCGCATCCACTGCTGCCTGAACCTGCTCACTATCCGTAACATCAAGTGTGAGTAATTCATGCTGCCCTTTCAGCGAGGCACCAATCTCTTCCAGCCTGTCCCGTGAACGGGCAGCCAGAATTGGGATGGCTCCTTCTTCTATCAGCATCTGCGCACACAGCGCACCGATACCACTCGATGCACCTGTGATAAACACTACCTGATCTTTCAGCATCCGTGATGTCCTCCCGTATTGAACACATATTGCCTTTTGAGGCGTATGGTTCTATTCTACGAGATCATGACCTGAATATCCATCTCACCAATGCCGTCCATCAGCAAAGGAATGCTCAGTGCTTTCGTTGCACTAAATGTAGTCAGATGTTCGGACTTCATTACTTGTGGAGGTGTAATATCGACAACAACACCCTGGTTTGACAAGATAGTGCTGGCATTACCACTGATCATATTACCCAGTTCCGAAATCGCACTTTTGCTCATTTCATCCATTTCTGTAATGACAAAACCACCCATCATCGCAGATACAATTTTCAATGCAACTTGTTCATTGATTCCAAATACAATGTTTCCGCTAAGTTGTCCGGTCATTCCGATCACGATCCAGACATGGTCTGCAATGTACTCTACATTTTTCACGCCAAGACTCCCGGTGGAAGGCGAAACCTGGATGAGCTGTTCAAATACGTTCCGTGCCGATTCCAGGAAAGGATTAATCACTTCCGCTTTCACTGTCTATGTCCCCCTCGCACTGGGTTATTGGTCACACACCAAAAGTCCCATATTCATTAAATTTATTATACTTTATCACGTACAAGAATTCATTAAGAATTCGTTAAACCATGTGTACTATAATTTATCGTCATCCGTGGGGCAAATGTTTATAGCTGATTCTAGCGAATAAACAGAGCTTTTTACTTCTTTTGAAGAAAGCTTTTCGTTCATTGTGCGTGGCAAAAGGGATTTAGGACTTTATTACTGTTTTCTCACAACTGTTAAAAAAATCAAATTCTTGTATTCGCGTTTTTTTCACAGTCTCTTGAACTACTTTTGATCCTGAGAATTACCTTCATTGCTCTGCTGTCCTGAATCACCTATAATTTAAGATAACGGAACAATAACCAGTTACGGGATTACATCGCACCAAACACTACATAATCAAGTTATTTTGCCTGCAAGGAGGTCACCTATGAACATAAGCCAACTGGAGACACTAATTACCATTTCCAAAACAATGAGCTTTCGCAAAGCAGGAGAACTTCTGAACCTGACCCAGCCTGCCGTCTCAGCCCAGATCAAAAGTCTGGAGGACGAATTCAGCACCGTTCTTGTGGATCGGAACCAACCCGTTACCCTGACAGACCGTGGACAGGTATTCCTGGAGCACGCTGAACGGATGCTCGACATCGTTGATGAGTTGAAACAAAAATTGTCCGATCTCGATGAAACGCCTCAGGGACGTATCGTATTAGGCACAACAACTTCCATTGCGATTCAGATCTTGCCAAGGGTGTTATCCTATTTCCAAGATCAATTCCCGCTGATCAAAACCAGTATCCAATCCCTTCCTTCATCACAGATCTATACTCAGGTCGAAAATGGTCTGGTTGATATTGGTATCGGTTATCTCACGGAGCGTAATCCCAACCTGAATACATCTGTGCTGTACTATGACACATTTGAACTCGTGGTATCTCCTTCCCATCCGCTGGCGAAGAAAAAACATGCTGCAGTCGATGTGCTCCGGAGTACACCATTGATTCTGCTGTCCCCTGATACAGTAGGCCGACGGTTTACGGAAACGATCTTCAAGAAACATAATATTGAACCTAATATTGTAATGGAGTTGTCGAGCAGCGAAGAAGTGAAACGGATGGTCGAGATTGATCTCGGGGCAGCTGTCATTTCCAAACAATCTGTTGCGCATGAGTTGCGTCAAGGTACATTGCGAATGATACCCTTAAGTGAGCTGGAGGTCAGTCACCCTGTTGGTGTCATCTATAAGTCCAGTCGATACCTTAACTCAGCAATGCAGCAATTCATAAGTGACCTCAAAGGTATGCCGGAAACCCAATTCATCAGTTCAGAATGACAATGAGCCATGAGAAAGGAAGGATTCCATATGAAATTTGATCTTCATACACATCATTTTCGTTGTGGTCACGCAGACGGCAACATCCGAGATTATATAGAGGCAGGTATTAAGGCAGGACTTCAGGCCATCGGTATCTCGGATCATACGCCATACTTTGGCAGTGAGCTTGAGCAGGCATTTCCCCGGATCGCAATGGGCAAGTCGGAATTGCAGCATTATGTGGAAGAAGTCCTTGCTTTGAAAGAAGAGTACGCTGGTAAAATCGATGTACTGCTCGGCATTGAATCCGACTACTTCCCTGCTTATGCGGAATTGTACCGTACCACGCTGGGACAGTATCCTTTTGACTATATTATTGGTTCAGTTCATCATACCGAGGATGTGAGTATCTTCAACAAAACCCGGTGGAAAGGACTGAGCGATGCTCGCAAAGTTGAAGTGAAAGAGAGTTATTATTCATTAATCCGGGAATCGGCGCGCAGCGGTATGTTCCAGATTCTTGGACACATTGATGCGATGAAAGGAAACTATCCCCCTTTCTCCGAAATTATCGCTGATCAGGCCATTGATGAAACGTTGCAGGTCATTGCAGAATCCAACGTAGCGATTGAAATTAACACATCTGGCAAAACCAAGATCAGTGGTGGCTGGTATCCCTCAGATGCCATTCTGGAACGGGCCCATCATTACGGAGTAAAGGTGACTTTCGGATCGGACGCTCATAAACCGCAGCGGGTTGCAGACGAGCTGGATGACGTTCGTACACGTCTCAAGGAGATCGGATTCACCGACTGGGTATACTTCAAGCAGAAACAGATGCAGGTTGTATCACTGTAAAAAATATAGGACCACATAGAAACCCCCACAGCGCGCTTGTTCACGCCGTGGGGGCCTTTTTATTGCCCTATATAAGGAAATATAATTATATTTTACACGATAACGGAGAGGACAGAAATAACGTGAAGAAGCGAAGCGGTCGCCTTTATCCCCGGATTTACCCTTTTCAAAAGGGAATCAAAAAATCTGGGGATAACAGCGATCGAAGGGTTATTCTGTCATCGGAGTGACTGTGTAAAAATTCAAAAAAAATGAACCCGCTCGCGCGGGTCCCAACAGCATTATCTATTATCAAAAAGGGGGTCATGAGATAAGTTTACCCCCTGTCTGTTAGAGTTCAATTGCAGCTATATTTCAATTGTGTAACAAATGATTGAAGTTAAATTCATTCACGTTTGGCTACTCTTACTCTATGTCATTGCGGCTTGTCAGATACCAGGGTTTGCAGGTCTTTTTCCTGAAGAGGGCGGGCGTATTGTTCCCGGTACATACTGTACACTTTAACATCCATCAGGGATTCTGATCCCTCGTCATCCTCATCATGCAGTCCGAAGGAGGGAAGACTCCGCTCATAGGACATCCCTATTTTGCTTAGCACCCGTTGTGAAGATACATTGGCCTCATAACAACGTGCTTCCACCCTCCCCAGATGAAGATCGTCAAATCCAAACTGCAGCAGCCGCTGTACCGCCTCGGTAGCCACACCCCTGCCCCAACAGGACCTGTTCAGGATGTAACCAATCTGTGCAGTACCATTCTGATCATTCCAGTGCTGGAATGAGGTGATCCCAATCACCTGTTCCTTGCCTTTCCAGCAGATCCCATAATGTAACGAATCCAGCTTGGCGCTGCTGCTCCGTATCTGGTTCAATAACCGTCTCGCCCTGATTGGCGTGGGCTGGCTTCCCCTATTCACATATCTTATGACTTGAGGATCGGAGAAGAGTTCCGATAATGTGCTGTAATCACTTTGACGTAATGATCGCAGGACAAGACGCTCTGTCCACAAAGCCGGCAGACCTTGAACCAGCATTTTTCGGGTAAGCATGACAATCGCTCCTTTTGCCTAAACGGGCTCTAGTCCGGTAAGACAAGCATGCTCTGAAGATGATCCGGCGTAATACCATTTGAACTGATCCACGAACTTTAGTATTCGCATTTTAGTATTAATATATTGCATCATTCAATTTCTCACGCTAAAGGGTCCAGATGCTGACTACTCCTGCAGCCCACGATAGATACCCGTACGAATCTCACGAATATAGAAATCCAATGCAGGAACATTCGCCGACTGTGCAACTTGTACTTCTCGCTCAATATCATAAGGCACCCGCACGAATTGAACATTGAACGGGGTATTGTTATCGTTGCTGTCTTCACCCTCCAGAATACAGTAGGAAGCTTGGGGAAGATCGAGTGGATTACCAACACTGCCTGCATTAAACAGTAACTTGCCGTTTATATACTGCAAGTATGCGTTATGCACATCCCCATAACCTACAACATCTGCAACACCTTGCTCAGGCTCATCAGCCGGAGGATCAAACATTGCCAACCTCTTTTCCATCGCGTCCCACGGCTGTACACGATGGTATACACTTTGAGGTGAAGCATGGACCAGACGGATGGTGCGACCACTCATTTGAAATTGGTGACTGAAGGGTAGGCCCGCCAAGTACGCCAATCGTTCCTCACCCAACCGTTCTGCTTGCCACGTAAAGTTCTCGTTGTCTTGGTTAACCGCAACCAGTTCATCCCAATTGCCACGGATAACAAGTTCGCACGTTGCTCTCACCTGATCCACAACCTGTACTGGTTCTGGCCCCTTGCCCACGAGGTCACCAAGACAAAAGATTCGCTCCACGCCACGACTTCGGATATCTCCTAACACTGCTTCCCAGGCAGTCATGTTGCCATGAATGTCGGATACAATCGCAATTCGTTCCATCTGGATAACCTCCATTCATGTTAAATCCTTTATGTTTTACATTCATCTTATATTCTTTTATGTGGTTAATCCTTTAAGCTCAAACACCGTTAATTCTGGTCTGCACAGAAAACGAATGGGCAGTTGAGTCATGCCAAAACCACGATTCACATACACAGGCATCTGTGTCTGGGTGGTGTAATATACCCCCTGAACATCCGTGTAATACAACCCTTGAACATACTTGTGTGAACCTCGCGGAGTTGTCAGTGCCCCGATCCAGGGGAAACGTACCTGTCCACCATGACTATGACCAGAAAGTTGTAATCCGAAACCATAGGGAGTGGCAATATCGGCATAATCCGGTTCATGCATTAGTAACAATTTCCACACATCTTGATCCAATCCCTTGATGGCTTGGGCAGGATCAGGCCTGCCTGTAAGTGCGTCATCCAGACCAGCTATGGCCAGACGTTCGCCCCCTTGTTCAATCACCACATGTTCGTTCCGTAACAAAGTGAATCCAGCTTCACGGAACATGGTTGTCACTTCATTCTGCTGTCCGCCCCGATAATCATGATTCCCCAAAACAGCAAATTTGCCATACTTGGCTTGCATGGAGGCGAATATCGGAATACATTCACGCATCGGCTCTGCTTCCCTCTCGACGATGTCTCCGGTAAAACAAATCAAGTCTGGTTGCTGCTGCTCCATCGTTGCTGCCAGCTTCTTCATCTCTTTCACCCCAGTATGAAAACCAAGATGAGCATCACTGAACTGAACTACACGCAAACCTTCAAATGCCTTTGGAAACTTCGGAAGTTTCAGTTCCACTTGCTTGATTTCCAGACGACGCGGCTCCCAAAGCCAGGCATAACCTCCTGTGAGCAAACTGGCACCTGCTGTCATCAAAACCATACGCAATAAGAAACTTCGGCGAGAGGGATCATGATCCTTTTCTTCTCCAGGAAACACAGACTCTTCTGCACCTGGTGCTTTGTGCGAGCGCTGGGACGGCGAGTTGTTGCTGCCCTGACGCGGTGTCTCTGCCATATCTCCCCCTCCTTCTACGCTCTTAATCCATCCCCTTAGTATACCATATTCTGCATGGATAGCCCGGTTCCTCTGCTTCATCACAAAAAGAAGCCGGGATCTCCGGCATGTTGCTGCACGGGATCACGACTTCTTCTAAGTTGCAGATTACACTTCTGCACATGTTATGACGAGATTAAACTCCCAACCAGCGTTTGAACATATGCTTGGTCGTTTGTTTGTTCATTTCGGCAATGGAGGTTGTCAGTGGAATGCCTTTTGGACAGGATTGCACGCAGTTCTGTGAGTTACCACAGCCCTCAATGCCTCCGTCTTCCATCAATGCTTCCAGACGATCGTCGGCGTTCATCTCTCCTGTTGGGTGAGCATTGAACAGACGCACTTGGGACAGTGCTGCTGGACCGATAAAGTCTGTTTTCTCATTGACGTTCGGACATGCTTCCAGACATACACCACATGTCATGCATTTGGACAGCTCGTATGCCCACTGACGCTTCTTCTCAGGCATCCGTGGACCTGGACCAAGGTCATAGGTACCATCGATCGGAATCCATGCTTTTACGCGTTTCAGGGCGCTAAACATCCGGCTACGGTCGATGACCAAGTCACGAACCACCGGGAATGTCTTCATTGGTTCGATACGAACGGGCTGTTCGAGCTTGTCGATCAAGGCTGCACATGCTTGACGTGGCTTGCCGTTGATGACCATAGAGCAGGCACCGCAGACTTCTTCGAGACAGTTGGAATCCCAGCACACGGGAGCAATGGATTTGCCATCTGTATTGACGGGGTTCCGCTGAATCTCCATCAGGGCGCTGATCACATTCATGTTGGGACGGTACGGAAGCTCAAATTCTTCGTTGTACGAAGATGACTCCGGGCTATCCTGACGGGTGATGATAAACTTGACGGTTTTGTTGGCTGTAGCTTGTTCCGCCATATCGTTGTCCCCTCCTCTGGTGACGATGATTGTATTGCTGATGCGCAAAATGGTTTGGTGCACGGGAGACGCTTCGTCAGCGGAATGCCCCTCTGATCGCTGTTATCCCCGGATTTTTTTGATCAACCCTTCACAGGGTTAAAATCCGGTGATAAAGGCGAAGAGTATGCTTTCGAAGTAGCTTTCTTTCAGAAAGCTTTCAGCTTCGCTTCTTCTGGGCATTTCCGCTTCCTCCGCTACGTCGTGCACTGGGTCACTTTGCTGGAAACTGCTCTCCAATTCATTGTGGATGGCAGTATTGAAGTTCTGAAGCATCGCTAAGCGCTTGCTTCTTCTGGGCATTTCCCTCACGTTGATGGCAGTAACTTTGAAGTAGCTCTGCTTCTCCAAAGTTCTCCTGCCTCTCCGTTCAGGTGTTTAACTATTCATTGCATGAATAGTGTGATACTTCTTAATCCTTGGAGTAATCCCGGATACGTGGTGGGATCAGAGATACGTCTACTTCCTCGTACGAGATTTTCGGGCCTTCCTTCGACCAGCTCGCAATTGTCGTTTTCAGGAACTCTTCGTCATTACGTTCCGTGAATTCCGGTTTGTAATGCGCGCCGCGGCTTTCATTACGCAGCAGTGCGCCGAGAGTCATTGCTTCTGCCAATTCAATCATGTTCCACAATTGGCGAGTGAATGCTGCGCTCGGGTTATTCCAACCGGAGCTGTCATACATGTTGATTTTGCCATAACGCTCTTTCAATTCCTTGATCTTGCCAATCGTGGCTTCAAGCTTGTCGTTGTAGCGTACAACCGTCATGTTGGCTGTCATCCACTCGCCAAGCTCTTTATGAATGACATAGGCATTTTCCGTGCCCTGCATTTTCAAGATGCCTTCGTATTTGTCGCTTTGTTGTTTGGTGTGTTTCTCGAATACGGAAGAAGGGATATCGGCGGACGATTTTTTGAGTCCTTTGATATATTCAGCCGCTTTTGGTCCTGCCACCATACCACCATAGATCGCAGATACCAGTGAGTTTGCACCCAGACGGTTCGCACCATGGTATTGATATTCACATTCACCAGCTGCGAACAGCCCCGGAATGTTAGTCATTTGGTTGTAATCTACCCACATACCGCCCATGGAATAGTGGACTGCCGGGAAAATTTTCATTGGGATTTTACGCGGGTCATCACCCATGAACTTCTCATAGATCTCAATGATTCCGCCGAGTTTTACATCCAGTTCCTTCGGATCTTTGTGCGACAGATCGAGATAAACCATGTTCTCACCGTTCACACCCAGACCCATGTCTACGCAGACACTGAAGATTTCACGAGTCGCGATATCACGTGGAACCAGGTTACCGTAGGATGGATATTTTTCTTCAAGGAAGTACCAAGGTTTGCCGTCTTTGTACGTCCAGATCCGTCCACCTTCACCACGCGCGGATTCAGACATGAGACGTAGCTTGTCATCCCCTGGAATGGCTGTTGGGTGAATCTGAATGAACTCCCCGTTGGCGTAGTTTACACCTTGCTGATACACCGCACTTGCCGCTGTACCTGTGTTAATTACAGAGTTGGTCGTTTTACCGAAGATGATACCCGGACCACCACTCGCCAGAATAACCGCTTCTGCCGGGAAGGTCTGTACCTTCATCGTTTTCAGATCCTGAGCCACGATCCCGCGACATACGCCTTCATCATCCAAAACCGCCTGCAGGAACTCCCAGTTCTCATATTTCGTAACCAGTCCGGCTGCTTCCCAGCGACGTACCTGCTCGTCTAATGCATAGAGCAATTGTTGTCCTGTTGTCGCTCCGGCAAACGCCGTACGGTGATGCTTCGTTCCCCCGAAACGACGGAAATCAAGCAAACCTTCTGGTGTTCGGTTGAACATTACGCCCATACGGTCCATCAAGTGAATGATGCCAGGTGCTGCTTCGCACATCGCTTTAACAGGAGGTTGGTTCGCAAGGAAGTCACCGCCGTATACCGTATCGTCAAAGTGTACCCATGGGGAGTCACCCTCACCCTTAGTATTTACCGCTCCGTTAATGCCGCCTTGTGCGCATACAGAGTGGGATCGTTTAACAGGAACCAGTGAAAATAAATGAACATGGACTCCGGCTTCAGCCGATTTGATCGCCGCCATCAAGCCTGCGAGACCGCCGCCCACAATAATTACATTCGTTGATGCCATTGCTGTTCACTCCCTTATAAGTCAGCATTTATACGCTAAATGCTTAAATTAGAACTGTTTTTACTGCGTCAATCATCGAAGTAGCTGTCTGGAAATCAATGCTCCGGAAAGCAAATAGTGAAGCAATAAACATGATGGAAACAATAGCGAACAAGCTCATACATACGTAAGAGGATACACGCTGCGCACGCGGACCAACTGTGATTCCCCAGCTAACGAGGAACGACCACAGACCATTGGCAAAGTGATATGACGCCGCAACCACACTGATCATATATATCGCAAAGGTTATCGGATTCGTTACCGCATCATGTATAACGCCGCCAATCTCTTCATGGGATACATTACCCAGCGCAATCTGTACTCGCGTCTCCCATACGTGCCAGATGACAAATACAAACGTAATAATACCGCTTACCCTCTGTAACGTGTAGCGCCAGTTGCGCTCATTACCGTAACGCCCAACGTTAGGCTTGGCCTGATAGGCAATGTAAAGACCATAAACACCGTGATAGAACAACGGCAGCCAGATAAGTAATGCCTCAATTACAATAACAAGAGGCAAACCGTTCAGAAATGCAACGGCACCGTAAAAAGCTTCTTTGCCGCCTTCAACTGCCGTGAAGTTCGTCACCAAATGCTCAACAAAAAACAGACTGAGCGGAATGACGCCAAGCAAGGAGTGCAGCTTTCTGGAGTAAAACCCTTTCATAAAATGTCGATCCCCTTTCGCTAAATACAACGTTTTCATAAATGATTTCACTTATCATGACACGAATCCTTTTCCCTGAAAAGGTTCGACAAATTGTTCCGTTTTCCCCAGGTGTGAACAACTTGTGTCACGGTTCATGTTACTCCTTTTTTTCTTATAATGGAATTGCAATATAATTATTAAATGTTATAACCTATAGGTATAAGCAGTGAAACATTGGGTTTACAGGCCATACAACATGGAAAACGATTAAACAAGGGCAAGAATCACATTCATGGAAAAGAGGTTATTGTTCATGTTTGAGGAGTTAAATGCATTTGCAGCGGTCGTGGAGCAGTCCAGCCTGAACCGTGCATCCAAGTTACTGAACTTGTCCCAACCCGCACTCTCACGTAAAATTGCCAAATTGGAGGATGAACTCGGGGTTGCACTGTTCCACCGCCGTGGCAAACGGCTGGAGTTAACGAGTGTGGGCCAGTTCACCTATACCTACGCTGTAGAACAGAAGCAGCAGCAACAGAAGTTCCTCACCATGCTGGCCCAGTATAAAGACGAAGAACAGAGCGCCATTACACTCGGAGCCAGTCTGACGACGCTTCAAACTACGTTACCACCTCTCGTCAATGCCTTTATGGAGAAACATCCAAATGCCGAACTGAAACTGTTGACGGGTAAAACACATGAGATTGTCTCGTTTGTGCGTGACAAAAAAGCCGATGTGGGCATTGTCGCCTCCTCCATCAGCGAAGTGGGGCTGAACTGCGTACCGCTATTTGATGATCATCTGGAGCTGGTTGTACCGCTCACGCACCCCTTATCCGGCAAGGAAGCCGGGATGGAGCATTTGCAGGATCTGCCGATGATCACGTTCTCCAAAGGTACCTGGTACCGCAAATTAACGGACGATCTCTTCCAGCGCTGTGCCGTGATGCCGGATATTCGCATGGAGATTGATTCCTTTGAAGCGATCATCCGACTTCTGCCTTCCGCCAAAGCAGCTGCTCTATTGCCCAAGTCATATCTTCGTCCACAATTGCTCGCGGACAATGATCTGGTTTCTGTTCATTTGCCTCAATTACAGCAGACCCGCAGAACAACTTGCATGATATATGGGGAAAAAGAGGACCTCAGCGAGACCTCCAGACAATGGGTCAAGGAGACGGCTGCACTCTTTACAGCTAAGGCGCCATTGCCCTCACGGAGGACTACGACGCCTTAGCTTTGATCTGAATCAGCCAGGCTCTAACGCCTGGCTCTTCCATTTTAACTTATGATAATTATCAGCTCTCCTGGCTGATAACCTCTTCTTCAAATCGGTCGATATCTGCATTATTACCAATGATGACCATGATATCCCCCATTTGAAGCGAGTCCAATGCCGTCGGAGCGATAATGACCCCGGCTTCTTTCTGTAACGCCACAATGCTGCAACCAAAACGTACGCGTGCATTCAGGGTTGAAAGGGTTTTGTTGTGCAGACAGGCGGGAACCTTCATCTCAACAATACTGTAATCATTGGATAATTCAATGTAATCCAGCAAGTTCGGGGTAACCAGCTGGTGGGCAACCCGAATGCCCATATCCCGCTCAGGATAAACGACACGATCGATGCCCAGCTTGTCGAGTGCCCGTCCGTGAAGAACGGAGATCGCCTTGGCAACGACCGTCTTGACACCCAGCTCTTTCAGCAGGATGGCAGTGAGAATGCTCGTCTGAATATCATCCCCGATGGCTACGATGCAACAGTCGAAATTTCGAATACCCAGGGAGCGCAGCACTTCCTCATCTGTGGCATCAGCTACAACGGCATGGGTGACCAGTTCACTTATGTCTTCGACGACTTCTTCATTTTTATCGATCCCGAGCACCTCGTAGCCGAGTTCCATTAATTCCTGCGCCAGACTGGAGCCAAACCGCCCAAGCCCAATCACCGCAAACTGCTGTGTTTTCATTGTTCTTCACGAACCCCTTATCCAGATCAATTTCATAACTCACTAATAATAGATTTATCCAATAATCATTTTGCCTTCCGGATACCTGTATAACTCTTTACCCTTTTTCTGCCCAAGTGCATACGCTAATGTGATCGGTCCAAGCCTTCCTGCAAACATCGTAAAACAGATCAGAAGTTTGCCCAAAGTAGTCAGCTTCAGCGTCAGTCCGAGCGATAATCCGACAGTACCAAAAGCTGATGTCGTTTCAAATAAGATCATCATAAAACTGGCGTCTTCTGTGGTACTCAGTGCCATCGTTACAGCTATGATGAACAAAAGCGCCAGCAATGTAATGGTAAGCGCCTTGAAAATCCGTTCCTGTACGAGCCGATAGCGGAAAAACACGATATCTTCACGTCCACGCATCATGGCGATGACCGCTCCAGCCATAATCATAAATGTCGTTGTTTTGATCCCGCCTCCGGTAGAACCCGGCGAAGCACCAATGAACATCAGAATGATCATAAAGAACTGTGTTGCCTGTCTCAGCCCCGCAATATCTACCGTATTGGCTCCTGCTGTTCGCGGCGTAATGGATTGGAAGAATGAACCGAGAATTTTGCCACCCCAGTTCAGGCCACCCAATGTCCGTGGATTGCTGAATTCAAATACGAAAATGACAAGTGCACCAAACACAATCAACAATCCAGTTGTTAACAGTACAACTTTGGAGTGCAGAGACAGCTTTCGCGTTTTGCGGTAATCTACCAGGTCTGACAACACCACAAAACCGATACCGCCAGAGACAATGAGGAACATTGCTGTAAAATTAACCAACGGGTCATACACATAACCGGTCAGACTGCGGAAATCGCCAAACATATCAAAGCCCGCATTGTTGAACATGGAGATCGCATGCCAATAGCCATAATAGATCGCCTGTCCGACCGGCATGTCGAACGACCAGCGGATGGCAAACAGTGTGCCACATATGCCTTCAATAATGAGTGAGTAGATCACAACTTTCCGAATCAGCCGGACGATGCCCTCCATCGTGCTCTGATTCATCGCTTCCTGTAGAATCAACCGTTCTCTAAGCGAAATCCGCCGTTTGAACGCAATGGCAACCAATGTGGACATTGTCATGAAGCCCAGTCCACCAATCTGAATCAGAATCGCAATCACAACCTGACCCAGCATCGAGAAATGAGTCCCTGTATCCACCACTACCAAACCGGTGACACAAACAGCCGAAGTTGCTGTAAAGAGCGCATCAATAAATGCAAGACTGTCACCGTTACGGTTGGATGCCGGAAGCATTAACAATAGTGTACCTACCAATATGATGCCAGCAAATCCTAACACAAGAATACGGGGTGGCGATAATCGCATCCATTGAACATTCAGTTTCACTTGAGTATCTTCCACCTCTTCTAAAATGAAAATAACTCCACACCCGTGGAGCCTTCTTCATTTGAAATGCTGTTGCCAAACGTTAAACAAGTATGATTCAGATTAATACGACATATATAATGAAGTTGGAATATATTCTATTCGTTCCCTTGTTGGGCGAAAGACATGCGAATCATTGCACATTTGCTTCAAAATTATAAGCGCTGCGACGTTTGTAGACAAAACGTTTTTTGTGTAAATAGCATCGAATTCCGCCAAAAAGGGAAGAACTCAGATATGGCGACGGATGGATCAGATTCTTTCGGTCCTTTTCATTCATTTTCAAGGATTTACACCTGTTTTCGTTACATCATTGGCATTCGGTGCTTGCCCTGTGCTATGTTAACTTTAATATCCATATTAGATTAAGGAGGAACACCATTACATGAATCCCTTAGGGCAGCCTTTGCTACTCAAGGCTAACTTCAAGCGGCTGGGGTTGCTTGCGGCGATTGGCCTGATTCTATTTTTTGTATTTCAGATCTTTCCAGCTACCTCATCACAAACGACAGAAATTCCGTCCACCTCCTTCATAACCAAGGAGCAGGCGAAGCAATCCGCACGATCATTCGCAGCTTCTGTGAATGACTATTCACTGCCAAATGATGATGAAAAAACTCTGGTAACCTACCAGACACATTCCGATATCTACGGGTATATGGCCAAAACCAAACAACTTGATACCTATAACCAGAAATGGGAAACTAGCTATCCTTACGATGTATTCCGCGTTCGTTTGCCTGATCAACACAAAGGCGGTTATCTTAATGTTGACGTACATATGAAAACAGGAAAAGTAGTCGGCTTCAAACGGGAACTGCCTTCTTCCCTCTATACCGCCATTGAGGCGGAGCAGGTTAGTGGACGAGTGACCACATCGCAAGTACTTGCTGAAGGCAATATATCTCTGGACGAGAAACAACAGCTCGCGGCTGGCGTTCTGACCGAATTCGGTTATGAAGTGCCTACACTTCAACTGGAGACTCGCGATGGTGAAGCGGGACTGAAGTATACAGATTCTGCAAAAGCCATCGGAGACTCCAAGCTTGAACTGAACTTTACGTTTGAAGAGGGTGCGGTACGATCGTTCGATCCTGGCTTCTCGGTCCCTGAATCCCATACCGATTATGTGAAAGATCAAACACGTCAGGCCAATTGGATGACTTATGGCGGCTATGCATTCCTGACCTTTGTTCTGGGCGTGCTGGCAATCATCTATAGCATTCTGACCCGAGCACATACATCTTTCAAACGCGGAATCATTCTCTCGCTGGTGTATTTCGCAGCTTCAGTAATTGGTACACTGAACATGATTCCACTCTTTCAGGCACAAGGACTTTCCAGCTTCATGTTAGCGTTCCTGATGTTAATGCAGGCAGGAATTACACTGGTTATGAGTGCAACCATCTATCTGTCTCTCGTTGCTGGTGACGGCATGTGGCGTAAAATAGGTCTGAACCCATGGCCTCGTGCCAAGGAACCCGGATATGGAAAATATGTACTTCACAGCATGGTTGCTGGTTACCTGTGGGCGTTCATTCTACTGGGTGTTCAATCCATCCTGTTCTTCATTCTGGAGCGAAGCATCGGCACATGGTCAACGACGTCAGCAGATCAATCTACATTTAATATGACCTATGCCTGGCTCTTCCCGATCATGGCCTGGATGGCCGGTATTGGTGAAGAAACTGTTTATCGACTGTTCGGCATTCGCATGATGCAAAAGATTGTGCGTAACACGTTTATTGCCTGTCTGATCCCAACCATCATTTGGGCACTTGGACACACATTGTATCCGATCTATCCAGTAATCACTCGTCCCATTGAACTGATGGTGATTGGATTGCTGTTCAGTCTGATCATGCTGCGTCACGGCTTCATTGCCGTTGTATTTGCCCATGTGATCTTCGACAGCTTGCTGATGGGACTCAGCTTGGTCTTTATGGGCGATGCCCTGAATATGGCTGCCGGACTCTTCTGGATTGTACTGCCGGCCATCGTTGGATATGTGGTCTACAAATTCAATCCAAAACAAAAAGAGAAGCCGTATGTTACGACTCCTCATCACGAAGTGCTGCAATAATCTGATTTGCCAGTTTGTCACCAATAGATAGAGGCCGGAAGTCTTCGACGCTGGCCTCTTTTATTTTGCGCAAAGAGCCAAAATGCTTCAACAGCAACTTACGCCGCTTCTCTCCAATACCCGGAATGGCATCCAAACGTGATGTCACCATCGATTTGCCACGTTGTTCCCGGTGGAACGAGATCGCAAAACGGTGGACCTCTTCCTGTATCCGCTGCAACAGGTAGAATTCCTGGCTATCCCGAGGCAGGGAGATCACTTCTGGTGGATTACCGATCATCAACTGTGAAGTCTTATGCTTCGCATCCTTCACCAGACCACATACCGGAATAAACAGCCCCAGCTCATTTTCCAAAATATCGACCGCAGCCGAGATCTGTCCTTTACCACCATCAACCACAATCAGGTCAGGCTGGGTCAGGTTTTCTTTCAATACTCGCTCGTAACGGCGACGGATGACCTCTCTCATCGTTTCATAATCATCCGGCCCTTCAACCGAACGAACCTTGTACTTCCGATATTCCTTCTTATCCGGTTTACCATCGGTAAATACAATCATGGCAGATACCGGGTTTGTACCCTGGATGTTCGAGTTATCAAACGCTTCAATACGGTGAAGCTGATCCAATCCAATAAAACGTCCCAGCCCTTCGGCAGCTTTGGATGTCCGTTCTTCATTTCGCTCAATCAAACGGAACTTTTCTTCCAATGCCACACGTGCGTTATCCACGGCCATGGTGATCATCTGGCGTTTCAATCCACGTTGCGGGATGAGCACTTTGATCTCCAACCACTCCTGTAAAGCAGCAGCAACCTGAGTTGGGTCTTCCAGTCCTGATGGAAGCTTTTCAGTAGAAGCAGTTGTATCCGTTATTGGAGCATCCTCTTGCATACTGTCAGGTTGTTCACCTTCTGCCTCAGCGGAACCTCCGTAAGCTGCACGAGTCTCAGCAACCAGTGGCTGGGAAGCGTAACTGTGCTCCACTTGTCCCGTCTGATCGAACTCCACCGTAACTGCGGCAGGTACCGATCCATCAGCATCAGAACCCGTATCCAAACTGTCGTTATCCGTTGCAAGATCCTTGGGCATTTCCGGCAACAAAATTTCTTGTGGCAATGCCGGATTATCGCTGTAATACTGTGTTACATAGGACATGAAATCACTGTACGCCTCACCGTAAAACGGGAAGGTTGATACGTGACGTTCAATCATTTTACCCTGACGCATATATAGAATCTGGACACACATCCAGCCTTTATCAATGGCAAAACCAAATACATCACGGTCTCTGGCATCGGCCATCGTAATTTTCTGTTTTTCCATCATCGCATCGATGGCGATTACCTGGTCGCGCAGTTCCTTGGCCCGTTCAAAATAAAGATCCTCCGCAGCCTCTTGCATCTTACGCTGCAGATCCTTCTTAATCTCTTCGTGACCGCCGCTCAGAAATGAACCAATTTCTTGTGAAATCTGGTCGTACTGCTCCTTCTCCACTTCCTTCACACAAGGGGCAAGACACTGTCCCATGTGATAGTACAGGCAGACTTCTTTGGGCATTACACCACATTTGCGCAGTGGATACATGCGGTCGAGCAATTTTTTCGTTTGGTGTGCCGCATACGAGTTCGGATAAGGTCCGAAGTATTTGGCTTTATCTTTCAGCACACGCCGGGTTACTTCCAGACGGGGGTGCTTTTCATTTGTAATTTTAAGATATGGGAATGTCTTATCATCCTTGAGCAACACGTTATACCGCGGCATATGTTTTTTGATCAGGTTACACTCCAGAATGAGTGCTTCCATGTTACTGCCCGTCACGATATATTCAAAATCACGGATTTCAGACACCAGACGCTGAGTCTTTCCATTATGACTGCCGATAAAATAAGAGCGTACGCGGTTCTTCAGCACTTTGGCCTTACCTACGTAGATAATGGTGCCTTCACTGTTCTTCATCAGGTAACAACCAGACATGTCTGGCAGCAAAGCGAGCTTGTGGCGAATCTGCTCCAATGCCTTCTCCTGATCCTGCAAATCATTCATGAATTGATCCATAATTCGGTGAATCCTCCTTCCCGAAAAAAGTATAAATAAAAGGTTACACTAAGCCATTCTGATTACAGTACCGTCTTCCAATCCGTTATCGTATTGTCTCTGAGTCACCTTTTTCTATAAGAAGAAACTAAAGATAATTCACACTGACACTACGATGACAGAACAACCTTCCAATCCCTGTTATCCCCAGATTTTTTTCATTCCCTTTTCTCAAGGGAAAAATCTGTTGATAAAGGGGAACGCTTCGCTTCTTCAGGTTTTTTCTGTCCTCTCCGTTACTGTGTAAATACATAGTTCCAACTATATCAGAGATGAATCCGGGATAAACGCGAGCACTTCGCTTCTCCAGATCGGTTCTGTACTCTACATTCAAGTATAAAAAATATTTTTACTTTATATTGCCCTATATAAAGGTATTCGACGCAAAACGCCCCCGGCATGTAAACCGGAGGCGTATGTGTAAGCCTGTAAATTATTGGTGTTTTGCGATAATTCCTTTGAGCGCATCTTTCGAGTTCAGACCAACCACTTTATCTACCGGTTGACCGTCTTTGAAGAAGATCAAAGTTGGAATGCTCATTACGCCAAAGCGGGAAGCAGATTCCGGATTTTCATCCACGTTAACTTTAGCAATTTTCACTGCATCGCCAACTTCTGTGGACAGCTCTTCCAGGATTGGAGCGAGCATTTTACAAGGACCACACCAAGGCGCCCAGAAATCAACAAGAACCGTTCCTTCGCCTTCTACTTCAGCGTTGAAGGATTGATCGGATACGTTAACAATAGCCATGAAATTGTCCTCCTTATATATACTTACGGTTTATTTTAACCTGTAACGTCGTGAACGACACTTCCAGTATAACACAGGTACGTCAAACTTGTGAATTGAACGCTGCAATGTTCATCTTCCCAACATCAAATCTTCACAATTAGAGGATATGGCATACCAACTGCAAAATCTTTACAAACGCTTTCTTTTCCAAGTATACTAAAATTACTCCGGGTTTCAGCCCCCATAAGGGCAAGCTGTTTCCCCATAAGGAGGCAATAACATGGATGCAAATGTGCGGATCAGCGACCCGCGTGAACATGTGAACGAGGAACCCCGGAACGATCTATTTGATCTGATCGCGGGTGTTGCCGGCATGGCCGGTCTCATGACAGTGATTTTTTTCGGTATGGTTATCTTCAAATTCCTCACCGAATAGGACACTCACAGGTCTCACGCAGGACCAGAAAAGCCCGGTTTTCGCAACAATGCGAAAGCCAGGCTTTTTTTGGGACTACTTATCGTTTAAGAAGAACATTTTGTAAATCAGACCAAAAGCTAACCGGTTTAACGTTTGCCACGCTGATTCTCACCCCGAACGGAGATGACATCCACGAATGGACGAATCCGGTCCATCAAACGTTGACCTTTATTCATTTCCTCGCCATCCCGATTGGTGAAACTCAGGTGTTTTTCAAGCCCATCCAGATTGTAATTGGACGTATAGAACGTTGGTTTGCGATTCATCCGATAGTTCAGAATGGACCCCATCACATGATCCCGAACCCAAGGGTTCAGATTCTCTGCCCCAATATCATCAAAAATGAGCAGATCACAGCTTTTCAAAATATCCGTCATTTCCTTCAGCTTCTGCCCTTCACTAATCATGGATTTCAGATCCTCCACAAAGTCAGGCATATAGATAATGACACCCGTGTGCCCTGCAACCGCCAGTTCATGCAGCAGATAACACATCAGGAACGTCTTACCCGTCCCGAAAGTTCCCTCAAGAAACAGTCCTTGCGGAGATAATCCGTTCTCCTTGGTCTCCCTAATATACCGAAGCACCTGATTCACTGCCGGAGCACGCATCCGATCCTTGCCCATAATCTCCACGTCGTTGTATCCAGCACTGAGCGCACGCTCGTCCACATAGAAACTGCGAATGCGTTGCTTAATGATATGTTCATTTTGCCGGGCGATATGTTTGGAACAAGGCGCTTTTATATCTATGATTTCGGGTTTACCGTTAAAATGTTCTACTTCCAGTTTGCAAAAGTGGCCCTGAAAATCGTTAGGACAGTTGTCGAGTCCCGGACAATTCGCACAGTTCTTAGAGTCTTTGGCGTACTGAAACAGCTTGCTCAGATCGGTCATGAGCTGTGCATCTTGCAGTTCAGGATGACCTGCGCGGAATTCGCGTACGTACGGATTTTCCATCAATTCCGCCGCAATCCGCCGCGATTGCTCACGAAAGGCAGGGTTCAGCTGCTGAAGCAGTCCTCCCAAGGATTCCATGGCTTCAAGCCCCCTTAATGTTTCAATATAGAATGAACAATTGAAGTGTACCCATGGCCATCTTGATGGCATAGGAACTTTCGATCATTAGCAATTCTACTGTTCATTCTATAGAAAAACAACCAATAACTCAACAGATACATCTGGTAAATAGCGTAACCCTTCCACCACCGTACGTAATGCCTAGTTTAGAGCACACTTGCAGTCCGGTACCTTTTAGTGCGTGGTCAAAAGTCTGTTTTTCGGCCTTTTGAACAACCTTTATTAGAGCCGTAAGCCAACAGTGATGATCTCGCATGAACCTGTCTGTATGTTCCATTCCTTGCTGGCAAATGATAATGTCGATGCCTCTTCTATGCTGTGAGAATGGAGCATTTTGCCCTCTTCCTCCAAGATGTTGCTCTTGTATGCCGTTTCGAATGGCTGTGGATTCGCCTGTGATGCAGCAAGATTTAACGTGGCAGAGTTGGTGGTCATATTGAACCAGCGTAGCATCACATCACCGGAATCCTCATTTACCTTGAGTGAAGAAAACGCCAATCCGTCTCCTTGCCATGCAAATGGTGTGTTACTAGGTGTCAGATAACCCGGGTGTACTTCGGTTTGTGCCAGCGTCCAAGGAACCTGGAACTGATAGGCCTCGATATATGCACCTGATGCTGCACCATTTCCATCATGCGGAATGATCTCGATCTGAAATGTATGTTCACCAAGGCATTGTGCTTCCGGTGTAGGGAACAAACCCCAGTCTCCGAGTTCGCCAACCGCACGAAGCAGCGTTACGGCAACCGTGTTACGTCCATCTTGAAGGACTTCATATTCATTCAGGCCCAGATTGGCAACGACCAATCCGACGTCTTGTTCACTTACATCTACAAAATTCTGTTGATGCTGTGTATTGCTTGGATTTTGCCACTCCGGTGCAGGCTTGTTATCACGTGTTGCAATTTCGAACATGGAATCCACATGATGAACAGCAGATACAAGATCCGTTGGGAAAAGAGCACGCACCCGATGATCCTTCGCCTGATTGTTGAAGGTTGTCTCCACCTGGACACCTTTTCCACTACGACTAAGCGATATCACTGTACGGATCTGAAGTGGAGTCATTTTCGCTGAACGCTGGGCTTTGCGATGTGGATAATAAATCAGTTCCCGCTGTTCCTGATCCAGCATCTCATCCGCAGACTCCGGTATTTCCCAATGATGGATCACTTCGAATGAGGCCAAGTATGATGTATTCTCAAGGACCCGAATCTCTGCCTGAAGCTCGCGTGTTGTTCGCGCCACTTCGTTCTCTGGCTGCTTGAACATGTATTCATTGCCGATATCGCCCACATTTTCGTACACGCCGAGCTCTTTAAAAGTCCGACCTGTTCGTTTATCTGTGAGTGTGAATGAACCATTGTCTGCAATCGTGACGATCATATGTTGATTTTCCATGCCACGTTCACCACGCAACAGCGTAGTCGTTTTCGACGGAGTACCACTCTTAGCATCATCCGCAACGTTGACCAACGCATAGGTTTTCAGGCCAAATGCGGCTACATGCTCTGTTTCAAAACGAATACGAACGCGCCGACAGCTATACGGCTGACGGAAGCGATCATCTGGCAGATCATAGCCAAATTGCAGACCCAGATCCTCCACCGTACATGGAATGTGATTACCATCTTCATCTACCAGTATGCGATCTGACAGGTCAACGGCTTTCATCTGTGCCGCCATTTCCTCCAATGTATATCCATCCCGGAAATACAACCGAGCCGCGTCCAGTTCCATCTGAACTACACCGCTGCGTTCCCACCCCGTTGTATTAAATACCACGACAGGCCGGGCACCTTCGCCGTAGCGCTCAAATATGGAGGTATCGACAGCTGTAGCAATCTGGCTGGTGCTCTCTTCAATCAGCGCCTCTGCCACATGACGGCTCTTATCAAACCGTGTCACCATCTCGCGATGCACCTCATCCACACTGCATCCACAGATGCTGTCATGCGGATGATTCTGCATCAGCGTTTTCCAGGCATATGTCAATTGATCATGTGGATAGGCATGTCCAAGCAGATAGGCGTAGGATGCCAAGGGTTCAGCCACTTTTTCCAGCATAGTCTGGCCTAGCTGGTTCATCTGTTTCAGATACACACGAGCCGAGGCCGTGTTCACCAGAGTTCCCAAGCCATCAGTACGCTGACTGCGCAGTTCACCTTTGACCGTGGACAACTCATGTTCAGACGATGCTCTCAAAGCTTCCAGATAATCTGGAAAGTTGGAGTGAATGAACTCGATATCGGGATATAATTGCTCAGCCATACGGATGGCTTCTGGCAGGTCTCGTTGAATCGGCTGGTGATCACATCCGTTCATGTACAACAACTCATTCGTTGATGCATATTTCTCAGCGTCTGCAAGCTTGGTTTCCCAGAACTTGCGGGCCGATTCCTCGTCTACCGGAACTTCATTTCCGTTGGAGTACCAGTTGGCAAACAATACACCAAGCACTTTTGATCCGTCTGGTCCTTCCCACATCAACTCCGAGAAGCTTGATTCATATCCGGCATCCGACACCGTATTATTAAATCCCGTAGGCTTCACACCACGACCAAAGAACACATTATCAATGCCTGATTGCTGCATCAGCTGCGGAGTCTGTCCGACCAATCCAAATGTATCGGGAAAATAACCAATTTTCGAAGGTGTGCCGTAACGTTTAGCGTCCTTATGTCCAACCTGCATGTTGCGCACATTGGCTTCTCCACTCGTCAGAAACGCATCCTGCAAAATGTACCATGGTCCAATCACAATCCGCCCATTGCGGATATGTTTCTCCAGTCGTTCCTTCTGCTCAGGGCGAACCTGAAGATAGTCTTCGATGATAATCGTTTGTCCATCTAAATAAAAGCTTTTGTAGTCCGATCCCTCATCAAGCTGATCCAACAGTGAATCGACAAGCTGAATGAGTCGCATATGATGCTTCTCATACGGCAAGTACCATTCCCGATCCCAGTGGGTATGCGAAATAATATGTGCTCTCTTTTTCTTAGTCATCGTGTTATCCCACCTCTTTCGTCTTGTTGTACAATCTCAACCTCATCCGGGCGATACACCGCAGTCAGCTTTCCGGAAGCATCCGTGGCAAACAGCACGGAACGATTTTTCTCCAATTGGAACGAGTACGATACACCTGTACGTTGATCTCTCACATGAACTTCATGGTTCAAGGCAAACTCCGATACAAATACATACAGATTTCCCTTTGGAAAACTCAGCTGCCGGCCGTAGATCCCAGCGATATCTCCGCCAGATATCCATTCCAACTCCTGTTCGATGCCCGAAATCTCAGTCGCATAACGATATAATTCAGCTAGTGGCTCGTCCCGTCCGTTTAACTCAAGCGGCAGTGGAGTCCAGATTAATTTCCCTTTGCCCAAAGGCAGAACGTGTACTTCATCTGCTGTACCATTATCCCCATGAAGCAACGTCTCCTTTGTCACCTCGGCGATACGACGCCGTCCATAGGTCACCCGGTGATTCACGCCATTAATATTCAGCAGTTCTTCCCGCTGTACGTTACCCA
Organism: Paenibacillus sp. AGC31; assembly: GCF_057334655.1. Lineage (NCBI taxonomy): Bacteria > Bacillati > Bacillota > Bacilli > Caryophanales > Paenibacillaceae > Paenibacillus > Paenibacillus sp. AGC31. Next base: position 139,045 of record NZ_JBHFJH010000034.1, on the reverse strand, counting down.
GACTGCGTTTGCCTACAATATGATCTGCACGGTCAGTTGCCTTCCAGTACGCATCCAGCCCCAGTGGTCCAGTGATGAGCAGGCTCGCGCCTTCTTTCTCTGCAAACGTGAGCAATTGTTGAAGTGCATCGCTGTCCATATTGTGTGGACTCGGCACGATAATCAGCTTCGGTGGCTGCTGCTCCAGCGCTTCCAGATGATATTCGGATAATGCACGGAATGGCAATTTCAGATCATAGGACATCACACGAGTAAGCTTTGTTGTGGCATCATAGGCCAGGGCACGGTTGGAGAAGTCATTGGAATACGGGAACACCACTGCAATATCCTCAAGCTCGCGGTCTTCAAAGAGATCACGAATGCCATGCATAAATCGGCCAAAATCATAAGACACATCCGCCTCTGGCTTCTCCGTACCATCTGCACGAAGGGCTCCGATATGAGACTCATTGGCATTATCCATATAGAAGTTGGTGTTCCAGATCCATTGCACCGCTCCTGCGCCGCCTGTCGAGAACGCATAGGCGTACTTGCGTTCGAGAATGCCACGAAGCTCTTCTTCCGTACGTTTGGCTCGTCCATCCGGGGTTTCCACATACATGATGCCCGTCTCCTGAATGAGATTTGGCTTATGTGGCGTTTTAGCGAAAATGCCATCCCAGATCAGATCATCGTTTAACCACCAGGAATGCACCGTTGTATAGTCCACTTCACGTTCATAGAAGAATGGTGAAGGACGCTGCGCACCAAGGGCTTCGTCCTGTCCCACGGTGACCAGATGATTCGGCACCAGATCCTTGATCGTACCTACAAGCTCTCTTGCCCAAACATTGTGCATTTCCATGGAGAAAAGACAATAATCAAGCCAGCGTGTTCCTTTTTTGGCCTTGTGCATGTCCTGTACATCAAAATTAATCTCTTCCGCCTCCGGGATCACCGCGGCTGCAAAGTTGGGGAGCTGCTTCGGCGACATGTTCCATGCCTCCTGCAACGCTTCAATCGTCTCATGACGTTGCTGAAGCCACTCGACAAAAGCCTGCTGTTCATACGAATCCCTCGCCGAGCGTGGGCCAGCTGAGAAGATACGTACTGGATCGAACATCGATGGCTCGTTAATCAGATCCCAGTCCACATGCGTTGTGTGCGTGTGACGACTTACGATGCTGCGGATAAAACGTTTCTGAGCCTCGACACTCTGCGGGTCCAAATACGGATTCGTGCCTTCCCATGTCTCCGGTGTAAAGGAGAAGAAAGTGAACGTAACCTGTAAGCCGTGGCGTTTCGCCGTTAAAATAAATGCATCAATGGCACGAAGCACATCCTCTGCCATATGTCCGTCCACCTGCATCATGTTGCGATAGGCGGTCCAGATTCCCGTCCGAATCCAGTTGATGCCGGCTTTTGCCATCTGAGCCATGTCTCGGTCCCAGACATCCGCATTTGGCAAAAACAGAAATTTCCGTGCCACATCGGAGGTCATGTAGGTCATGCCCACAACAGGCAGAGGACGTCCGTCTTTTACAAAATAATCTCTGCTACGGCTAATCACTTCTCCTTCTGCCAGCAGTGCTGCATCTTGTCCCCAGAAGCCTTGACGCAAGGTCCGAACTTCCCCGTCAGGTGCCTGCGCGTGGCATATGATCCGATACAGCCCACTTTCAATGGAAACCGGGAGAAGTATGCGTTCGAAACACTGCTCACCGGAAAGTTCCATCTCCAATCGATGGCTCCATACCTTCTCTGTCATGCCACTTGTGCGATCCTCATGCTCGACCGTAATGTCAAACGTCCACAGCTCGGACTCGGTAAGTCTATTGCCTGCACGCTGTAAAATCTGGCCTTGCAGTGTGAGAACAGCCCGCTCATCTGGTTCGTACGAAGCATAATTTGTTTTCAGGGATAACTCGGTTACACCTTGCGCACAGAATTGCGCCCACTTCACAATCTCGTCAGCTCCATCCTGCGTCCAGAATGAGGTGGTCAGCGGCAGATGCACAAACATCCAGCGTGAACCAACGAAAGTCCCGCGGGAATTCTCCCACAGAACGACCGGAGCGGCGACACTGCGTCCATCCTTACTCATGCCACGAAGTAATGGGTAAATCTGAGTACTCATCGGGCCGGATGAACCCATCTGATGAGGCAGATCACTTGTTTTGGTTGTATGTGGAACCAGATTCCATGTATCTGCCTTCTCAAACAGTCCTTCTTTCCCAGTGAGAAGCGGGATCTGTTCGGATGACGTGTACGATTGCACATTGGCAGAAGATACGTTCAGTGCCTCATGAATATAGAGTTCCTGGTGATATGCGGTCTGCTCCGACTCTACGACCCATGCCCCATTCTCATATCGAACCGGACGTTTAAAGGGCGCACCACCAACACTGATCAGGCTTCCGCCCTGATGCAAGTAAGCTGCAATCTCCGTCCAGGCGGATTTTGGGAAATAGGGTGCATGCAGATTCACCAGACATCCTTCACCTGCTGTAGTCTTCAAAGTCTCTGCGAGTTCTTCGGCGTTTACAACGGTGATCTCTTCTACTGCTTTCCATGTATTCAGAGCCTGCTCAGTTGGAAAAGTACCATCCAATGGAAACGTAGAGTCAGCGAGGATAATCAGCTTTTTATCATTAGGTTGGATACTCATAACAGGCCATCCTTCATGGATTTATAGACCAACTGGGAGAACAGGCTGTTGGACCATGCAAACCATTTTCGTGTAAAAATCGTCGGATCATCAGCGTGGAAGCCTTCATGCATATAACCTGTATCTGCATCTGTCGCTTCAAGCATGCGAATAATCTCCAGTTTCTCCTCGGCAGACTGCGCAGTCAGTCCCTGCATGGACAAGCCCATATGCCAGATATAATCTGGTGGTGTGTGCGGGCTTCCGATCCCTTTGGCAACCTTGCCTTCATAATAGAATGGGTTCTCTTTGCTCAGAGCGAAGCGGCGGGTATTCTGGTAGATTGGATCATCCGCTGTGACGTAACCCAGATATGGAATGGACATCAATCCTGGTGTACCGGCATCGTCCATGAGACAGTGGTTGCCATAACCGTCCGTCTCGTATGCATAGATCGGTCCAAATTCCGGATGACGATAAATCCCGTACAACTGAATGCCGTGATCCACGTCCTGCTCCAGATCCTTCAATTCCTGCAAAAGTTCCATATCCCGGAACACCCACTCGGCAAACTCCTGCATTTGGCGCAGAGCTACAACCGCGAACATGTTGCCAGGGATATTGTAGTGGAAATCACACGCATCATCACTGGAACGGAAACCGGACCAGATCATACCCGTGTAATTGACTGGCATACCCTTTCCGTGATTGCGCAGGGAATCTGTTGGGATACCGTTATTGCGAGTGAAGCGATATGGAGATTGTTCCATGTGATGCTGTTCGACTTTGAACAGGTCAACGATTTTACGCATCGCTGCTTTGAAGCTTGAATCGAAAATGTCAGTTAGCTCGGTTTCCTTCCAATATAAATAGGCCAGGCGCACAACGAAACATAATGAATCAATCTCAAATTTGCGTTCCCACACCCAAGGTGACATCTCGGTCTCGTCCGTGGTGTTCCAGTGCCAGTCGTTGGCCGTCTCATTGAAGGCATTGGCATACGGATCGATGTGAACATATTGGATATGACGTTTGATCAGCCCGCCAATAATGCGTTGCAGGTCCTCGTCTTCTTTTGCAAACGGAATGTAATGTACTACCTGCTCCACGGAATCACGCAGCCAGGAAGCCGGAATATCTCCCGTGATAACAAAAGTGGTACCGTCCTCCATCAACTTGGTTGTTGTTTCGATAGTGTTGGGGAAGCAGTTTTTGAATAATTGAAGCAGCTTCGGTCGGTGAGCCAGCTTCTGTTCCGCTTCTTCGAGCACGGCCTGAATGGATTGTGGCAAAGCAACAGGCGGCATGGGTATTTTGGGTAATCTGAACTGTTCCATGGATGAGTGCAACTCCTTAAACAAATTGAATGGTGTAGCTATACAGGATGAAACAAAAAATTTACACGGGACCACTGCGCGGTCAGAAATATCCTCCGATCGCTGTTATCCCCAGATTTTTTTGATTCCCTTTTCTAGAGGGTAAAATCTGGGGATAAAGGCGAACGCTTCGCTTCTTCGAATTCTTTCTGTCCTCTCCGTTATCGTGTAAATTTTTAGTTGAACATGTATAGCTCAAAAATATTTCAAAAAGGTTTACCGCAGTAGCACGGTTTGTATTTCATAAGGTTTAAAAGATAGTGTAATCTGGCCATTGGTATGGGCCAGTGGTTGAACCGGTTCTTCGAGTGCGTTGGAGTGATGGGCTTGCTCAAAGGCATGTGGCCATTGCAATGTGATGTCTTCGCGTTTGCCTGAGGATTCATAGAAACGCAGCACGGTGCCTTGTCCATCCTCTGCCATTTTGACGGTATCCAGAATAACATGGTTACTATTAAAGTTAATCCAGGAGCCTGTTGCTGGACGTACAGGTGCCGCAATTGCAGTTGCATCTGCAATTGGATCAACTCCAGTCCCTGTGCTTTGCTGTACTTCTTCCCTCTGCTGTACCTGCTCTATCTGTTGCTCTTGTTGTATCTGACCCTTTTGGTTCACCTGCTGTACCGTCACCTCATGATTCAGCTCAGCTGCCTGACGTACGGTGTGTGCAGTTCTCCAGTCTCCGTCGTGCGGATATAGGGAATACGTGAATTCATGTTCTCCCAGATCGGCTGTGCGATCCGGCCATTTGGGTGCACGCAGTAGGGACAAACGAATAGTGCTTCCCTGCACGTCGTACCCGTACTTGCAGTCATTGAGGAGGCTCACGCCGTATCCATATTCGGACACATCTGCGAAGCGATGTCCACAGACTTCATACTGCGCTTGTTCCCAGCTTGTGTTGCGATGTGTTGGACGTTCCAGTGCGCCAAATGGAATTTCAAATGTGGCCTTGGAGGTCACCACATCAATCGGGAAGCCAACTTTCAGAAGTTTGTGATTTTCGTTCCAGTTCACCTGTGTTTGAAAATCAATTCGCCGTGAGTCATGATAAAAGACGATATCTTGTGTGATTTCCGATTGATGGAGATTCCAGCGGAAACGCAGGATATCCTTCGTTGTACCCGCCAGCACCAGCTTTTTCTCCAACAGTTCCACTTCGCCAGCAATCTGTTCCTCATAACGACTGTCGATATCCCATGCATCCCATAGGGTTGGACGATCGTGGAAGAAGTGAAGCTGATTGCCTCGTTCACCCGGCTTCAACATCTCACGCTCCGCGGTCTTATCCCACAGACGGGTGATCTCCCCACGTTCATTGAATTGCACATGATAAAAGGCGGTATCCCATGTATCATTAAAGGTTGGTTGTGCGGCAAGGGTCGTCATTTCCCGTACATTCGTTTCCCTTGTATTTTCCGGTACCAGCCAAATCGTCTTATATCCAAACGCCGGAATGTCTGTCACGAGAATAGACATGCTGCCATCCTCCCGATCCATCCGCAAGCGCTGACCTTCTTCATCGATGCCGTAGCGATCCAAGCTATCCTGCACAGCCAATTGAACAACTGCACTCCGTTTCCAGCCCAGGCTGTTGAATACAACATAGGCTAATGAACCTTCCGGTCCCTCTGTGTTGATACCCGTAGTCAATGCTGCAATGCCTTGATCCAGTCCGGTTCTGCCCAATTCAAATACCTGTACATATTCTTCATTCGAAGTGACGTAGGATTCCGTAATCGCCGATCCCGGAATAATATCGTGGAATTGATTCAGCAAAATTAATTTCCAGCCGTCATGCAGATTTGAACGCACTTCAGCTTCTGCATCTGCCTCCATATCTGGAAGAGCAAGTGTATTCCACAGCTCGGCTTCACGATACAGAACCTCCGCTTTCCGATTGTTACGCTTATTGCGCGCATGGGTCGTGTAGGTTCCCCGATGTAACTCCAGATACAGATCCCCATGCCACTTCGGCAGTACAGGTTGCTCCTTTTCAATCCCGGCAAAGAAAGCTCCAGCTGTGCTATATCGGCTCGCAGGCTGTCCAACCATCAGGTCTGCGCGATTCACATACTCCAGCATCTCGCGTGTTACGCCACCGCCGCCATCTCCGTGTCCGTATAGAAGCATATGCTCCGGATGAGCCGCTTTCTCACGGTAGGACTGCCAGTGATCATGAATGTCCTTCGGCAACGTATGCTCGTTAACACCATGATTGAGGTAAGACAGGATCGGTGTGCCGTCAATGCCCACCCAGTGGAAGAGATCGTATGGAAACACATTTGTGTCGTTCCATCCGAGCTTTGTTGTCATGAAATATTCCACATTGCCATGCTTCAAAATCTGTGGCAGGGAGGCACAATACCCGAATGTATCCGGCAGCCATTCAATCTGTGATGTCTTGCCAAACTCCTCCATATAGAAACGCTGACCATACAACATCTGGCGAATGAGGGACTCCCCGCTCGGGATGTTCAGATCCGGCTCAACCCACATGCCGCCCACCAGTTCCCAGCGGCCTTCTACAATCCGCTGCTTCACCCGCGCGTACAGCTCGGGATCATGCTTCTTCAGAAACGCATATAGTAAGGGTTGGCTCTGGGAATAAACATAGTCCGGATATTCATTCATGAGTGCATCTACAGTGGAGAAGGTACGGCTCGTTTTGCGTACCGTCTCACGTACAGGCCACAGCCAGGCAATATCAATATGGGACTGTCCCACCATATGCTCCAGACCTTCCGCGTTTCCGCCAATCTCACGCACATGATGCTTCAGATTATTCTCAATCTGACAAATACCCTCTCCCTGCTCAATCTCTTCTGCTGACATGCCTACAAATTGATCCATCGCACGATATACCAGTTCTAACAGGCGAACCCGCCGAAAGTCACTTTCCGGTAACAACACAGCCGAATCACGCACAATAATGACGGTATACATCAGACTACGAACCGCTTCATTGGGTCTCACCAGCAGGCTCGTAATTGATGTGATCGGTGGCTGAATAACCGCCTGTTGATTCAACGGGTCTATAGGTTCAGGTACCGGATCAAACATCTCGATCTCCAGTTCGGGATTGGTTCCAACTTTGGATGGATCAAGCGTGACGTAGGTATGATTGCGGTCCAGACCCTGATAAGAGTGCCCATTTACCCGAAGCAAGCCTTCTCCGCCTGTCTCAAATACAAGCCCATAAGTTGCTTGCTGCCATGTAGCAGGGATCTCCAAACGTGTTCTGAAAAAATAAGTCGTTCCCTGTTTGCTCGGAAAACGCTCAAAATCTTTCCCTTCGGGGTACTCACCCTGATCCTCATACTGTCCTGGCACATTATAATAAGCGCGGGTAATATCCCAGCTGCGCAGCTGTAATTGCTCCAGCCACTGATGTTCGGACAACTCGCGAATAAATCGTCTGATACGTTCCAACGTCTTACGCCTCCCTTACGGTCAGTTCGGCTATTTGCGTATCGTTAACGCTGCTGCCGATATGAATATGGAATTGTCCCGGTTCAACGACAGGCTTCAAATCACGACCAATATACTGCAGTTGCTCGGCTCCGATTCGGAATTCCACGGTCTGTGTCTCTCCTGGCTCCAGGTTCACTTTTGCAAACCCCTTCAGTTCCTTGGCCGGACGAGTTAGTGAGCTGACCACGTCAGAGATATACATCTGTACAACTTCTGCACCTGCATAACGGCCGGTGTTGGTCACATTCACCGATACCTTAACTGAATCATCAGTTGTCATGGACGAAGAACTCAGCTTCGGTTCGCTGTACTCATATGTGGTATAACTCAGTCCGTATCCAAATGCATAACGTGGCTCCAAATCCTCTTCCAAATACCTTTTGCCTCGGGACCGTTTGCCGTTATAATAGATCGGTAACTGACCGACATGCTTCGGAATGGAGATCGTCAATTTACCCGATGGATTCACATCACCGAATAAAATATCTGCAATGGCATGCCCGCCCTCTTGGCCCGGATACCACGCCTCCAGAATTGCATCGGCATGTTCATCCACCCAAGGTTCAGTGATGGGACGACCATTAATGTAAACAACGACAAGTTTTTTGCCGAGCTTGTGAATCTCCTGAATGAGTTCCAACTGTACTCCGGCAAGACCCAACGTCATCCGGTCGATCCCTTCGCCACACTCCATATCATTCCAGGAGTTATCGGACACATTGGAAGCTCCCGTTTTCAGATCGATCGTTCCTTCTCCAAAGTCACGTGCACTGGAGCCACCAACCACCATAATGACTGTATCTGCCTGGCTGGCAACTTCAAGGGCACGCTCGAATCCTTCTTTCGAATCACCTTTGATCCGGCAGCCTGGTGCATAAAGAACCTGATCTGTACTGCTGTCACCAGTCAAAGCACCAACAGAACTCTTCTCCGTTTGCCCATCCACATGATTAGCCAGCTTACTGCGAATCCCATCCAGTACCGTTGCCACTTTCGACTTCGGTTGCGGAGATGTGTAATCGCCCAGTTGATTGTAAGCCTGGTCTGCATTAGGACCAATCACGGCAATCTGGCCCACATCTGCTATCGATAGAGGTAGCGTGTCAGCCTCATTTTTGAGAAGTACAACACCTTCCGCTGCCAACTGGCGTGCCAGCTCAACATGAGTTTCACTGCCAATCACTTCTGCTGCACGATCTGCATCCACATAAGGCTGTTCGAATAAGCCCAGTCTGAACTTCAACGCCAGCACGCGAGAAGCAGCCTGATCCAGAACCTGCACATCAAGCTTGCCTTCTGCCACCGCCTGCACCAGATATTGCCCAAACATCTCACCGGACATCTCCATATCGATGCCTGCCTCAATCGCCTGTACGGAAGCTTCCATTCCATCTGCCGCGACATCATGCCCACTTGCCAGCATGTTGATCGCACCACAATCCGTAATGACCAGACCGTCAAAGCCCCAATCCTTACGCAGTACATCTTCCAGCAATTCCGTATTCACGGTGCAAGGCGTGCCATCAATTTCGTTGTACGCTGGCATGATCGACGCAGCGCCAGCTTCCACCGCTTTGCGGAATGGATAGAGATCCACTTCCAGCAGTTCGCGCCAGCCCATATGTACAGGCCCTGCATTACGTCCACCTTCCGAGCTGCCATAACCAACAAAATGTTTCAGCGTTGCCGCTACTGTATCTCCACGGTCAAGACTTTCACCCTGAAGCCCTTCTACGGAAGCAACTGCCAGCTCTCCAATGAGAAACGGATCTTCACCGAAACATTCCTCCGTACGTCCCCAGCGCGGATCACGCACAACATCCAGTACCGGAGAATAGGTGACCGCACCACCTTGAGCACGTGTCTCCCGTGCTACTGCCCGGCACATCTCCCGATACAAATCCACATTCCAGGTGCTCCCCAATAAAAGAGGAACTGGATAGACCGTTCCGTCAATAGCCATATGACCATGCGAGCACTCTTCCCCGATCAGAATGGGAATCCCCAGTCTGGAATGTTCTATTGCATAACGTTGAATCAGATTGACCGCCTCAGCACCTTCTCTGGCAGACAGTCCATTTTCCAGTGTAACGCCAGTCCAGGGATCTGCCCGAAGCGCACCGTAAAGGGAGCCGATGCCCCCATTTTCCACTTGCTGTTTAAAGGATTCGTTTAACGTGATGTTCCCTTGATCATTCGTATATGTTTGCCAGCCAAATGGCTGCGTAAGTTGGCCTACCTTTTCTTCCGTAGTCATCAGGCTAAGCAGGTGTTGTACCCGTTCCTCTACGGATTTGCTTTGGTCCTTGTAAGTCATCAATCTGCATCTCTCCAATCCTATAACGTGATCCGGTTATTCTTTGACCGCGCCCACCGTCAGACCCTGTACGAAATAACGCTGGAAGAACGGATAAGCGAATATAATCGGCAACGTAGCAAGCACAACCATCGCCATTCGGGACGTATCCTGCGGAATGGACTGCATGGCTGCCAGACTCATCGAACTGTTAGCAGAGTTCTGCTGGATAAACTGGATACTCGACTCGATCCGCATCAGCATGGATTGCAGCGGTACCAGATTCGGATTATCGATATATAATAACGCATTGAACCAATCATTCCAGTAACCGAGTGTACTGAACAACCCGATGGTTGCCAGTCCCGGCAAGGAAAGTGGAACCACGATTTTCATAAAGGTATAGAACTCACCAGCGCCATCAATTTTCGCCGATTCAATGACTGCATCCGGTACACTAGTCGAGTAGAATGTACGCAGAATCATAATATAGAAGGCATTCATCGCCAGCGGCAGAATCAGTGCCCATAACGTATCTTTCAATCCAAGCAGCTGGGATACGACCATATAGGTTGGAATCATCCCGCCGTTGAACAGCATGGTCAGAATTGCAAAGATGGAGAAAAATCTCCGATACCTGAAGCTCTTGCGGGAGATCGCATACGCATACAGCGACATGAGAATCAGACTGATGATGGTACCAAGTACCGTCACCAGAATGGTAACTCCATACGCCCGCAGCAGCGTGTCCCCACTCTGCCAGACAAACTGATATGCCGCGAGACTCCATTCTGCCGGAATCAGACGATACCCATCACGGGCCAGTGCTTTCTCGTCTGTAAACGAGATGATAACTACAAATATAAAAGGAAATACACAGATCAGAGCAAATAGACCGGCGATGATGTTCATGATCACGTTCCATCCGTTGGATACGTGGTGGAAGTCGCGTTTTTTAACGAGCCTTGCTTGAGCCATAGTGGTTCACTCCTTTCCCTGTCCTAGAATAGGCTACTGTCTTTATCTACTTTGCGAACAACATAATTGGAGATAATAACAAGCACAAAGCCCACCACGGATTGATACAATCCCGCTGCTGTACTCATGCCGATCTCACCACTAGTTTTTAAACCTCGATATACATACGTATCAATAACATTGGTCACGGAGTATAACGTTCCCGAATCCCTTGGGACTTGATAGAACAGTCCAAAGTCGGCATAGAAAATGCGGCCTACTGCCAGCAAGGTCATAATCGTGATGATGGGTGACAGCAACGGAATCGTAATATTACGAATCTGCTGCCATTTGCTTGCTCCATCAATCATGGCTGCTTCATAGAGTGATTTATCAATCCCCAGTATGGAAGCCAGATAGACAACGCTGCTATACCCGATGGTTTTCCATAACGCTACGAATACCAGAATATACGGCCAATATTTTGCCTCAGAGTACCACTGAATCGGTTCCATCCCAAACCAGCCGATAATCTGATTCAACATCCCGCGGTCCATGCTCAAGAAGCTGAAAGCGAAGTAACCAACGATAACCCAGGATAGAAAATACGGCAGAAACATGCCGGTTTGATACAGTTTGGCGAGTCGTTTATTCACTAGTTCCGAGAGCAGGATTGCCAATGCCACAGCAAATACCAGTCCCAGGAAGATAATGGCGATGTTATAAAAGAGGGTGTTGCGTGTAATGAGCCATGCGTCACTTGTGCTGAACAGGAATTTGAAATTGTCCCAACCAACCCATTCACTCTTCATCAGACTTGCCCAGAACCCTTCACGGCTGAATCGATATTCTTTGAAAGCAGCCACTGTGCCCACAAGTGGCAAGTAGGAGAAGAAGAAGAACCAGATGGCGCCTGGCAGCACCATGAGCAGCATGACTCGGTTTCTAATCAGGTTTTTCAAAAATGTAGTCATTGTGGATATCCTCCTTCAGGCTTGAATGAAAAAGGACCGGACGCGATAAGCAGCCGCCCGATCCTTACGATGTACTGTTACTTGTTTTCCGCTCTCCAGGCATCCAGCTGGCTTTGGGCTTCAGCCATTACTTTCTCCAGTCCGGCTTGATTGAACTTCTCAATCACTTGATCCAGATTGGCTGCCGGGTCCAGTGTACCTGTCATCAGTGCTGCCCAATATTGCTCTTTCACGTTCTGTACCGCTGTCAGTTCGGACGATACATTGCTTGCATCAAAGTTAAAGCTGAGGATCGGGGAATTGACACCTTCAGCGTTAAACTTCTTGAACTCATCCCATTTGTTATCCGGGTCATTGCTGTTCAGATAGAGCAGCATGTTGTTCCCAAGGGAGTATGAAGGCATATCGTAGTTTTTCGATTCAGGCAGATTTTCCATATGTGTGTCATCCACTTTTTTGTAGTGTGTGCCCTCAATACCGGAGTCCACCATATTACGCAGCACAGGATCTGTATTGAGCAGGTTCAGGAATTCCATCGCTTTCTCCGGATATTCCGAGTTCGCCGAGATGGCCATGATGGAACCTTGTACAGATGTATTTGTTATAATTGCTTCACTTGCAGGTGTGGAAACGACTTGATAACCGTAACTTGCAGACCATTGATTGTCCGCGAGCGGCTGAGTCTGTGCACGATCCAGGAACCAGTTACCCGATGTTGTCAGGTCGTTCGTGGAACCTGTTGTTGCCGCTTCTGCCGACACATAACCAGCCTTGTAGTATTTGTGCATCGTGGTAAGTGCTTCTTTCATTTCAGGTGTTTCCAGTATGTTTACAAGCTTATAGTCTGTTGTATCCAGCTTGATTGCCATCGGCAGATTCTGAATGACATAGTCATAAGGCACGTAAGGAACATAGTTTTTATCCATGGCAAATGGTGTTACACTTGCCTCGTTTTCCTTAATTGTTTTGAGCAGAGGCTCCAGACTGTCTAACGTACGAACGCCCGAGATATCCAGCTTGTATTTATCAACCAACATTTGGTTAAAGCGCCATACCTCTTGTTGTGGCAGCTCTTTGTTGGCTGGAATTCCGTAATTGTGTCCATCTACCTTGGAACCGCTGAGGAATGCAGGATCAATGGTCTTGGTAAGATCCTGACCGTATTCAGCAAGCAGGTCATCCAGTTCGAGGAATGCACCTTTTCTGGCATTTTGTACATAATCGAATCCACCAGAAGAAGTGAACAGAATGTCCATTGGCTCACCGGATGCTACGTTAACCTGCATCTTCTGCGGGTAGTCACCCCAGTCAACCATCTTCATCGTTACCGTGGCATTAATTTTCTCTTTGGTATACTTGCTCACTTCTTCCATCACTTTATTGACGTCTTTCTGAGGGGTACCGATGGTATACCAGATCAACTCTACCGCGTCATCTCCAGCTCCCCCGGATTCTGAAGCATCTTTGCTTCCTCCACAGGCACTAAGAACAAGTGTAACGGCCATTAACAATGCAAGAACGAGTGAGAAGCGTTTTCTTTGTTTACTCATTTCTTTGATCCTCCCTTTTCGTGTTCCCTTAGGCTCTACTTACTAACTGCTTTAACCTTATCGAATGAAAGCATTTACAAAAAGAAGATAAACTTAAGTTTTCGAGGTACAAATTAAAGAGAAATCGTCCTTGGGCATCTATTTTGTACCTATTTAAATAAATCGCTTACATGAAAGAGACATGCCGGGTAACGTATGCCATGATTTTCATCCATGCCATTCCTGTTCCCGATATGTCTCTTGGCTCTCTGTCCGCATGGTTGGATCTACCCGTCACCGAATTAACCAAACACCTTGAAATCAGTCGGTGAAATCCCTACATATTTGCGGAACTGTTTATAGAAATACCCCGTCTCCCAATACCCTACATTTCGGGCGATCTCATGTACCTTCAGATTGGAATTACGTAGTTGCTCCTTCGCACGTTCAATCCGGTATTTGTTGATATATTCGGCAAATGTCTCCCCGGTCTCCTTATGGAACAATTGTCCCAAATACACCGGATGAAGATGATAATGGGCACCCAGCAGCTTCAGGGAAAGCTCTTCTGCGTAGTGTTTGTCGATATGCTGAAGCACCTGGTTCACAATCGGATTCTTCAGATCCTGCAATAGGGATTGGATCGTCTGCGACCCAACCTGCTGAAGTGCCCGCACGAGTTCATCAAAAGTGCCACTGTCCAGTACAAGTTGAAGCCCTTGTTGGTATATGGCAGACTCATCCGAGTGTTTGATGCTCTCCAGTTCCATTTTGAAGCGAATCACAACTTCCAATGCGGTATTCTGTAACTCCCCAGGTGTAAGCCCATCGCGATGCTGTTCAAAATCCATGCGAATCCGGTCGGCAAGTTGTTCTGTATTGCGGGATAGAATGAGTTTGGCATACTCCCTCCATTCAATGAAAAAGGTCGCCGTTGAATTTCCGCACCTTTCCAGCATGGCATGGTCGATGACTTTAAGGTCGGGATAAATCATCACATACTGGAGTGCTTTTTTGGCCTCCGCATAACTGGTCGGCGCATGGTATAACCCTTTCATCAATCTGCCTGCTCCAATGCGTGCCGCCGGATGGGTTAGGGTTATCGCATCAGATAATGCCTGAAGGCCATCCATTAGCTCCTGTTCCTCGTCACTCGTACCCTGAATATTGGCAATAATGACGATGTCTCCATCGATATCATGAAATACGTTCAAATGGCGTTTGTCTCTCAGCATTTCCTCAACGCGTTCAAACATGCCAGCTGTCTGCCCTTTGTCCCGCAAGACAGCCACAGCAACGTAAGGTGCATCTAGCGAAAGGTTCATAAACTGGGCACGTTCTTCAAATTCGGTAGCTGCAATCTGTCCCGTAAGCCATCGATGAAGAATGTTATCTTTTAGAATCTGGATACCATACGCATCATCGGCTTGAGGTGATAACGTATGATCCAGCTTGGACGCCGTGTTGCTCAGCGTGGATTCCAGTTCCTCCACATTAATCGGTTTGAGCAGATAGTTTTCGATCCCCAGCTGCATGCCTTCCTTCAGATATTCGAACTCATTAAAACCACTCAGGATAATGACCTTGATCTCAGGTTGCACTCGCCTTGCTTCCCGAATCAGGTCAAGACCATTCATGAGTGGCATGGATATATCCGTGATCAGAATGTCCACAGGCTGAGTGGAGAGCGCTTGTAACGCTGCCTGCCCATTACCTGCATGGCTCACAATTTCCATACCAAATGAAGACCAATCCACAATATCGTATAAACCTTCAATGATGAATGGCTCATCGTCCACAATAAACACCTTGTACATATTACACACCTGTCCCTTCTGTATGTGGATAACGCACCCTGATTCGTGTTCCTTCTCCGAGGGTGCTCTCTATGGTGATACCGAACTCTGGTCCATACAGGAAGCGCAATCGACTATGGACACTGCGCAGCCCGAACATCTGACCAGACTCTTCAGGACGTTCCAGTTCTTCAAGGATTTCCGACAGGCGTGCCGGATCAATGCCTTTGCCATTATCTTTCACTTCCACTTGCACCACATCATCTGTCTCTTCCACAACAATCGATAATCGGTTATCCGAACGTTCTGTCTGAATGCCGTGTACAACATAATTCTCAATGATAGGTTGCAGCGAAAGTTTGACCACAGGGTGCTGATAATAAGCAGCGTCGATCTGGATCGTGTATATAAAAATATCCTTGTAGCGGATTCGGAATAACTCCAGATACAATCGACAAGCTTCCATCTCATCCTTCAGCGTATAATTTTTCTTCTGCTGTACCAGGCTCTTGAACAATACGGATAGACTATAGATCATCTCGCCAACATCTCTCGCCCCTTGGGATATCGCCCTCATCCGAATCACTTCAAGCGTATTGTAGAGAAAATGAGGGTTGATGCGCGCCTGTAATGCGACCAGCTCGGTCTCCTTCTGTTTGATCTCGGCTTTGTAGACCCGTTCAATATACAGATTCAGCTCATCCAGCATGTCGTTGAAGCTATGTGAGATCTGCCCCAGTTCATCATCACGTGCGTCGTCGATGCGAGCCGTCAAGTTGCCATATTTCACTTTTTGCGTAAAGCGAATAATTCGACGGGTTCGTTTGGCAAAGTTAATAATGAAAAACGCCGGAACCAGCACGGCAAACAGAATACACACAATACTGATCGAGATGATGGTATTGCGAATGCCCGCATAGGTTTCAGCCATCTCTTCCACCGGAACGGTACCAATGACCACATAACCCTGATCCGCGGAGACAAACTTGTTCACGTACATGTTCTGCTCCTTTTTCATTGAATCCATATCCGTCTGATCAAACAGCGAATCGGCCACATTCACGTAGGGGTACTTCTTCCCGTAATAATGATTGTTGGAGTCAAATAACACTGTCCCCTTCGCCGATAACACCACGATTTCTCCCTTGAGATTACTCTCGTAGTTATCCAGAGCGTTACCGATTCCTTCTGAGTCAAAGAAAACAAGAAATTGGCCCAGATTCCGAAGAGTCTGTGTATTGTTAATTGGTACGCGGATGGAATAGAGCGCAGGGTCCCATTGATTAATCTCTTTGCGAATCCAGTAATTGGGTGCACTGATATTGGGTGTTTCCATCGCCATCACGTCCGGAATATAGGAATGAGCCACATTCGCGTCCAGCTTGCGGAACTGCTTGTGTTGATTAAAGGTAGACAGATCCTGCTGCTCGGCGCTATACAACATGAGTTGATTAATCTGCGAATTGCGATCCATAATGTTCTGAAAATGTTTCAATACATCGGCCGAATAGTCGTCCTGGTTGGCGTAATATCCATTGGTCATGTGCTGAACATATTCAGCGTACGAATGATTCATCAGGTAAGTAATGTTGGCGGAAAGCGCCTCATTCTGATGCATGTCCCTCACCATGTTTTGTACCGATTCATACTGCTGATGAATGTATCGATCCACATGTTCCATCGCCGCTTTCTGGATCGCCAGTTCCCGGCGAATCGTGGAGTCGGACACCGACAGGAAGATGATATAAGATAACGTAATGATCGTGACAATAGATATCATCGAAAAGATCAGGAGCATTTTCATAAACATATTATTTTTGAAGAAATTATTGTAAACGCTAACAATTTTCAATTCGCATGTTCCCTCCGATGCTGTTTTCCTGACTATATAAGTTGAACTAAAGATTACTTACACTGACACTACGATGACAGAATAACCTTCCAATCGCTGTTATCCCCAGATTTTTTCGATTCCCTTTTCTTAAGGGAAAATCCGGTGATAGCGTATGCTTCCGATGCAGCTTTCTTTCAGAAAGCTTTTAGGCGAACGCTTCGCTTTTTCAGGTTTCTTCTGTCCTCTCCGTTATCGTGTAAATGATTAGTTCAACTTATATTGAATTATATCACCAGGCTTCTGACATTAACTTGTCACCTGGAACTTTTCTTTAGTTTATATCTGTGTTTCTTTAATTTCACCCTATTTAAAAACGCTTTCATCCACTATCGTTAACCATAAGTTTAGCTTTGTGTAAAAGAATACCTTACATTCATTCCACTTGAAGGAGGAACAGCATGACACGCAAACTCAAACCAAAAGGCCTCATTCCCAAGGTCACTGCCATGGTCCTGACCACGGCTCTGCTTGGACAAGTTGTTGCATCATCCGTTTATGCCGGAGACACGCTCCCTTACACCGGTGAAAGTGCCAAAGGGGTTAATCAGCCCTATCAACACGGATACACCTCGGCCCAGATTCTGAACTGGACACCCGAAAGTGATATCCATGGCGATTTACTTCGTGCCCATGTTCCCTTGCAGCCCCGTAATGAAGCCTTCGCCGCCACCCAAGCTTATCCCGAGCTTAGCCCGGACACCCAACTGTTCACAATGAGTGGTGATTACGGCAATGCATTTTTCGATAGCACACCTTATACCAATGAATTCAGCCAGTATCTATTTAATTATTGGCAATATACAGATTACTACAGCTATTGGCACGGCATGGCCTCTGCGGGAGTACCTGAGGAGCTGTACGATCCGAGTAAAGAGTGGACGGAGAAATACTTCGAGTTTGGCATTTTGAACATTCCGAATCCGGCCTACACCAATGCAGCCCACAAGAACGGCGTTAAGTCCATTGCTAACATCTTTTTCTCGGACAATGACCGTGGACCACAAACCTATAAACAAATGCTGATCCAGGATGAAAACGGTAACTTCCCTGTGGCCGAGAAACTGGCCGAGATGGCAGAATACTACAACTACGATGGATATTTCTTCAATCAGGAAGAGGTTGCCCGGGGTGTAGCCCCTGAGGATATCGCTTCCTACAAGAAATTCATGAAATATCTAAGAAATAAAGGCCTGTACGTTCAGTGGTATGATTCCACCATCAATACAACAGGCAAAATTCAATACCAGAACCAATTCAATGGGCTCAACAGCCCCTTTGTACAAGATTCCGTTCTCGGCAGAGTCTCGGATTCCATCTTCCTGAATTATGTATGGAACCACAAGATGCTCCGCGATTCCCGTGATCATGCCCTTAGTCTGGGACTGGATCCATTGGAAACCGTATTTGCTGGTGTCGAAGGTGGACATGACAAGTTCGGCCGCTGGAAGCAATCCTATGACCTGCGCCATAACCTGGATGAGAACGGTCAACCCATGAACAGCATCGCGACATTGGGTGCCGACTTCACCCACAACGCCCTGGATGAAGAGATGGGCGACGGCAGCACCAATCACAGAGCTGAGGATGAGTACCAGTGGATGACCTTTGTGCGCGATCGTGCGTGGTGGTCTGGTCCAAATCAAGATCCGACAGATGCACGTCGTAATGCGTCTGCCGATCTGTCGGATGTGTATGCTTCCGGTGCAAATTGGGATGGAATCGCTGCGTATCTGACCGAACGCTCCGTTATCAACGGCTCTAATTTTGCGACCAGCTTCAATACGGGCCACGGTCTGAAATATTATGAAGACGGCGCTGTCTCGAACGATAAAGAATGGTCGAACATCAACATTCAGGATATCCCTGTCACTTGGCAATGGTGGATGGATAGTAAAGGTGACAAGCTCAGTGTTGATTTTGACTATGGTCCCTCTTATGAGAAAGGCGCAAGGTACAACTATGACTCCATTGGCGCGTTTAATGGCGGCAGCTCTCTCGTGGTGAACGGCACACTGAACGCGGAGAACTTCCTGCGCCTGTACAAGACCGACCTGTCCGTCAACGGACAATCGAAACTGGAACTGACGTATAACAAACCGTCGACTAGTGACGCTTCCTCCCTGCATGTTGGGTTGATCTTCGAAGATGATCCATCCAACGTGGTCAACGTAAATGTGCCTAATGCAGGCCAGCATACAGAAGGCTGGAAGACAACTTCGCTGGATTTGAGTGCCTATCAAGGCAAAACCATTGCCGCTATGGGATTATCTTTTGACCCGAATGGCAAAGCAATTGAGAATTACCAGATGAACATTGGCGAGATCCGCATTTCCGACGGTTCAGCGGCTGTACCGGATGCACCGACCGGATTCCATATTGCCAAAGCACTGACCAACACCGACGAACTGGTTGTTGCATGGGACATGAAGGACTATTCAGAGGTCAAGCAATACAATTTATATGAAAATGGCGCCTATGTAGGCGGCGTGTATGATTCCACTTTTTATATCAAATCGCTAAAACAGCCGTCTGGTGAACTGTCTATACGTGCGGTGGGTGCAGATGGTACCGAGAGTGAAGCAACCGTCCTGCCTTACGATCTGAATGCAGCCGTTCAGAATATGGATGTGAAATTCAAAAAGAATGGCGATGCCATCGTAAGCTGGAAAAACCCGAAAAAAGCAAAAGATTCGGGCAAAGACAAAGATAAGAATACCGGTAAAGACAAGGATAAAAATAAAGACAAAGGTAAAGGCAATGAGTCTATTCAACTCACACTACAAGCCGAATACACAAAAGAACCTTTCACCAAGTCACTTCAGGTTAAAAAAGGAAAACAGTCTGCCGTCTTGACCGGACTTCCGACCAACGGTGAGCATTACGTGCTGAACATCGCCATTGGCGGGCAGAACCCGGTAACCCATACCGGACAGCTGGCAGATCTTCAGATTACACCATACGCCAAGGAAAAGGTCACGGTAAAAGATGGAAAGTACACATTAGCCCTCCCGGATCTGGAGGACTGGTATAAGATCTATGTATATGAAAATGGGGTGGCACGCGAGTTCGGAGTCACTTACGTATCGCAAAAATTCCCGTATATCATTCGGGGAAGAACAAAGCTGAGTGAACTGACCTTCACGCCATCATCCAGCAACAGCTCTTTGAAGCTGGTTATTGAGGATTATGCGGGCAATCAGGCCGCTACGATTTTGAGGTAACACTACAAGGTATTTTCGCGCCCGCCTGCATAACAAAAAAGAAACGTACAGCCCTTCACTTCCCAAAGGAAGTTGAAGGGCTGTATTGGTTGATCTCGAGTATGTTAGCGACTGAGATTTAACGCATGAGTTTACCAAAGTTGCCGTAACCTACATTCTAGCTTAATTGGCATCATCATTCTCGTCCCGAAATGTATACAAAAAGATCGTTCGGATTTTTGCAACGATCCGTATTGTCAGTCCGCTAGTTGAAATCAGCAGCTAATCACTTTGATGCCATTTTAAGTTTTGTTCAACTAACGTTCCCCGTAACAATAAACTCTATCGCAAAGGATCAAAACATACAGACAGCCAATTAGATCCCCCCCATCTCTCAAGATGGCTGCCTACTCCGAGAGGGACAAGAAACTTTCTTACTTTGTTTCTTAATTTCTTGATTGCTCGATAATCTAGATGATCATAGTGATCGTGTGATATAAGTACAGCATCAATTTCTGGAAGTTCCTCAATTCCGATTGGCATTTGTTCACTATAACGCCTGCCACCAAATCTAAAGGGAGAGGTATAGTCCGTAAATACCGGGTCTAACAATAATAATTTGCCATCCAGTTGGATTAATGAGGTAGAGTGTCCGAACCATGTAAACGATGCATTATCCATGCTTCTTGAGAAAAAAGATTTTGTTATCCTTTGAACTTGAAGCGGTTCTTTAGGTCGCGCATTAGGATTTCCCTTCGCGATTTCACAAAGTAGTGGTAGTAACACCTTCAGTCTATAGTCGACACGCGATTCAATAGGATATTTAAACTTCCCTTTTACGAAGTTCTTGGATTGTTGGAATTGGCTTTTCTTCTTTCTGGTCGGTCTTGCTCCAAAAACGGGCAAAGAGTTCATAAGAACAATACTTAGAAATGTCAAAATTAGAATAACGAAAACTAACGTTCCGTTTAAGACAACCCCATTATCGCCCAACGTTAACGATCTTCCTGACCCAGGTTGGCTCATTCGTCGCCGCCCTTACGAGGCAGTCGGCGCAGTCAGCGAAGGAAAGTGGCCGGAGCGGAGAAATGCGGATCGAGGGGCCTGCCGTATATTTCGAAGTGGCGGCTACGTCGCTAAGAGCTGGCGGTCGTACAATGATCCAATCTAATTCGCTCCGTTGTACTGCACGCTCGGCAATGGCCTTGTCCTCAACCGCCTTCGTGAAAATACGACCCGAAATATTTATGGCTAAACGATTTAGTGCTGAAAGTTCTTTTCCATCGCTCAGACCAATGCCGCTCTGCATGACGAAGTGCTTAACTCCGGCGCTCTGACAGGCTGCCAGGATGTTTGTAATGCCCACCGACATGATGGTTCCTGGCGAAAAGTTTTTGCGGATGTTCGAGATCCCCTCCGATATGACGGTACCCTGCGAAAAGTGTCCGGTAGGACCTATGCAACTAATTACCACATCTGTATCGGCCAAGGCTTTGGCAATGCTCGGCATATCAAGTACATCTCCCTGTCGGACGCTGAGGCGCGCTGTGGGGGCGATGACTTCCGGCCGGCGAGCCACGGCTACAACCTCGTGCCCCAAATCAAGTGCTCGCTCTATCACTTTCCTGCCAGTCGCACCCGTCGCTCCTATTACCGTTATCTTCATTAAGTAGTTCCCCCTTTGAATATGATAATTATTACTTCTATTCATAGCTGCTTTACTAGACAGCACCAGTGGCTGCCAAAGCTTTGACGCAGCTTGCTAACCGCGAAGAAAATCGGCTCTCTACTGGTTAATATCCACAGAAAAATGCACATTGGAGTATTAAGTAACAACTGTGTATAATTATAAACAAAAAAATAATGCGTCAGCAATTACCAAATAACCGTAATTCGTGCATTTATTCACAAATCATTTGAAGTTGTGTAATTTATTTCAGAAAGCATGGTGACTCATAGTGTCTAAGGTGGATAGAAGAATAATCAAATCTCAAGAAGCGATAAAAAAAGCTCTGATTGAACTGATGATTGAAAAAAAAATCGACCAAATTACTATACAAGAAATTTCCGATAGGGCAAATGTTAGCCGAAGAACCATCTATCTTCACTACATAGATAAATTTGATCTTCTAGATAAGCTAATGGAAGAACATATTAACGAACTACGGAAACTCTGTGAATTAGCAGCTAATAATACCGTTTTTTATGATGCGGTATTGTTATGGTTCGAGTACTTTGAGAGTCATTATTTATTCTTTTCAACGATGTTGGCGAATCAAGGAGGTCCTTTTTTTCACAGTCGGTTCCTTGAGTTTGTCCTCCAAGAGTTAAAGAATGTAGAAAACATAACCGAAGGAGATTCTCAAGGATTAAGTGACGGTGACGCTGAAGATGTGATTATTCAATTTTTTGGAGCTGCTATCGTAGGGGTAGTGGAATGGTGGTTCAAGAATGGAAAGCCCTCCCCCCCTCACTATATGGCACAACGAGTGGGGGCATTGTTAGAAAGGAATTTATAATCGATCTTGAATCAACACACTTTATTTCGCTATCCTGCCCGTTAGTTGAATAAAAGCAGCCGATCACATGGATCAGTTGCTTTCTTAGTTAAATTGAGCTATCGTTTCTTCGTTAGTTCAATATCCTTTACTGCTAGGATGTCAGCAATCACTTCATTTTTTCAAAAGGAAACCGAAGTAGAAATTTATTGAAATAATATGCAGAGGATTTCCTAATTGTTGATAGCTTCATCGGCCGAGCTGAGATAATTGCAGAACGAAAAACCGGATGCTCGTTGTTAAAAACATTTGGCACGAGAACGATATAAAGCTAACAAAGAAATTGCGAACAGCTTTGAAGTTTTATGCCGGTTTAGGCGAGCTCGGTACTTGACATATGTAATGCATAGCCCTAAAATGAGCTAAGTCAGTCGATTATGGACTCGATGAGTCGATAATAGGAGCGCAAATGAATTATTCTTAACTCGACTTTGTATGAATGCAAGCTGAATCACGCACCTTTTTTTTGCTTCTATTATAGATATAAAATATCTATAATATCTTATTATTAATCTAAGTATAGGAAGCAGTGACAGATCGTATTACTTTACTTTTAAGAACTTAGATTAGGGAGATGACGAACGATGAAAATATTTATGACAGGCGTTACCGGATATATAGGAAGTTCTGTGGCTAAAGTATTGCTCGATGCAGGGCATTCTATCTATGGTCTGACCCGGAACACCAGCCAAATAAACGAGTTGAAAGAGCTTGGAGTGGAGCCTGTCGTGGGCACACTTGGAGATACGGAAATACTGGCTGATTACGCAAAACGGAGCGATGGAGTGATTCATACAGCTGACGTTGCTCACCGCAAGGCTATTGAGACGTTTATTAGCGCTTTGCGCGGTACAGGAAAGCCATTAATTCACACATCCGGTTCAGGCAACGTTGGGGATGATGCCAAAGGCGAATTCCAGAGCGAGCAAATCTATAACGAAGAAACACCTGTAACAAGGGACTTGGAATCGATTCGAGTCAATGAGCTGGTGCGTAAAGCAGGGGTCGATCAAGGAGTGCGAGGTATTGTCATCGTACCTTCGATGGTATATGGAACGTCTCTCGGACTTCCAAGAGACAGCATTCAGCTTCCAATGATTGTACAGAAATCGAAAGAAATGAAGGCCGGAGTATATATTGGCAAAGGTCTGAACAGATGGTCGAATGTCCATATTCGTGACTTGGCCCAATTGTATCTTCTTGCGCTAGACAAAGCGCCCTCCTCCTCTTACTTTTTCGCAGAAAATGGCGAGGAATCGTTCCGTGATCTAAGCCGTTACGTGAGTGAGGCGCTTGGATATGAGGGACGCACGGTGAGCTGGTCTCTGGAAGAAGCGGTTGCTGAATTTGGCCTTCTGGCTCAATATACACTTGCGACGAATTGCCGAATTCGCTCTGTGCATGCTCGAAACTTGCTTGGCTGGAAGCCTGAAGCCGAATCCGTGCAAACTTGGCTTGCCATGGGTATTAACAACGCTTTCAGTCAATAAAAATTACACCTCTTATTCGCAAGATGGCATTGAGTTAACCTGCCCGTTAGCTTAATGAGGAGCTCATCATCCTAATATCATATTGTTCCTGTTCTCTACTTTCTATAAAGGTATACAAAAAAGGAGCGTCACCATTTCTGCAACGCTCCTATTGTCCGTCCGCTAGTTGAAAACAGCAGATGATCACTTTGATACCCTGCCGACTATAGGTCCTAGGAATGTTAAGATTGCATCTGTTTACAAACAGTATTCCACTCATAGAGAGGTTGCTGTAAGTCATGATTTTATACATCAAAAGGAATTACTTATGTAAGGTCCCCAGCCACTCACCCTAATTAGAACGTCTCAACCAACTTCTGAATCTTTGAGTGGGAAATTAAATATACTGGTCCCATTATTTCTATTTTGCCGTCCTCGACACGTATAGCGCTCTCCTGTTCTGCCGCATAAATATCAATTTCTTCAGACAAGGGGAACAGGTAGCCTTGAACAAACGTTGCGTAATCGCGTTGAGAATGAGATTCGTAGGCAAAATGATCAAAGCCAATACCATCATAAATAGTACTTGTTTCAACTTCATCCGTGTTATTCAAGCTTAACCATTTTGCAGCCATGTTTAACGCACCGGCGCTGGCACCCATTATAATGGCATTGCTATTCTTAATAACATCCGATAATTCATATTCCACCAAAAAATCGTTCTGCAAAACAGGATATCCACCACATAAAAAAATGACAGAAGCGTTCTGAATGAATCGCTGAGCATCTTCTTTCTGCATACGGTAATCGATGAAATGATATTCATCAAAAATAATGTTAGCCTGATTCAACCATGTCCATTCAGAAATATCATCAAAGTTAACTTGCTCATCTGTATAACCAGACGGATCAGCACTAATCATAACAAGCGATTTTCTGTCTTGTATATCCTCCTGCAAACAATGGACCAGCTTCTCAGGAAAAAAATGATTAAACCAACTGAAATAGTAGTGAGTTTTCAAACTTAATTACCTCCATATGTATTATTTACATTCATCCATAGGATTCATAAACAACCTCTTTTTATATGCATTATACAAAATAATCCAATTAATTGATAGTACATTTAACATAACTATAACCCCGTTAAAAAAAGCCCGGTTCTTCCCCCGGGCAACATACATTTTTGTATGGGTTACTTACTTATAAACTCTACCATCTTCTGATGCAATTCCTTCTCGGAACATTGAAAGATACCATTAAAATCCTCAGGGTTACGGATCAATGTGTTTAACTGGTCTATTCCATATTGTTGAACAACAAACTCCACAAATAGGAACGAAAACTGAAAACCTTTCATCGTTTCGAAATCCCAGGTATCATTATCTAATTGTTCGAACGTTGGGATCTCTAAATTGTGAATAGCCTCTTCTGTTGTACCTTCAATATAGTCCTGAGTCATCAGCTTGGCTTCATATCCACCAATTCCTTGCCTTATCCATTTCGGAGCCTTCGGATTGATTTCACTTATTAGCCACATGGTGAACAAGTGAACCGTACCTTTAAGAATCGATTGATAGGTATGCTCCGGTCCTGGATTTAATGGAGATACAATTTTAAGAATACTCCCTTCATAGGTACCCATGAACCAATTCGGAGCATCTGCTTCTCCGACCGCTTGGTGAAACGATGGCATATCAGGATATACTTCAATCGTTACTTTTCGCGATGGATGATAATTGTACTTTAACGAGATTCGTTCAATATGATCACTTAGTTCATTGAACAAATCATGGTGTACTTTATTAGGCGTATTGTTCAATCCCTCGTTTTTACCCTTATTAACAATTGAAATCAAATCTTGAATAGACATGATCGTAACGCCTCCCCATTCTTTCAGTTCCTTTTTAAGTTTTTCCAAAGCTCTATAGAGTCTGTTCTTTACTGCACTCTCACGCATCCCTACAATCTTAGAAATTTCAAGCAATGTGCAGTCCACAAAAAAGCGTAATGCAATGATTTCCTGGTCGGTTTCATTTAACTTTTTCAGCGCAACTCCGATATCAATTCGAAAATCAACATACTTCGTAAATTCTAGGGAGATCGACTGTGATTCATATCCCGTAAAATCAAACGGCGTTTCTTTTTTTCGCGATAATCTTCTATATTCGTTTTTCACTGTATTCTGAGCAATCTTGAATATCCATGTAAATAAATTTGATTTCCCTTGGAATCGGTGAAGATTCTCGACTGCTTTTAAAAACACCTGTTGAGTCAAATCATCTGCAACCATCGGGTTCAATTTCAGGGAAAAGTAGTTGCAAATTCTTTGACGATACAGCTCATAAGTGTTTTCAAAGTTAGTGATACTTTCCTGTTTATCCGGATAAACAGGTTTTGTGTCATGAGCTCCTGACATGGTAAGAACCTCCTCTTGATTTACAATGAATTAGACACCAGAGAGAGTCAGAAGGCCACATAAATATAAAATAAATATGTATTCAATCTTTCAGGTTTGTTACTTACAGGACTAATCACCCTTTTTTGAAATCTCACTTCATATCATCTCTATGATTTCATATCTTTACAAATTTATAATGATAAGCAAAGATTGGAGTAGTTCTGGAGGGAATCACATCATGTAACGACTTCCCAAAATGAAGGAGAGATAGTAATGAAATACACCAATGTTTTATTATCAAGCGTCATTGTTTTAGGTAGCTTAGGCACGTTATCAACAGCATCATCTTCGTTTCATACTTCTGATAAAGTAGCACACATTGCTGTTGACTCAACATCTGTGAACTCTTCGACATACCAGAGTATACCTAAGTTAAAAAAAACGACCGGCTCAAATAAAATTGTCTGGAAAGGTGACAACATCACGATAACCGCGAACATCTTAAAGCTAGATGCTGCTGCCGATTTTGAGCAGAACATCATTGACACCATTGTAGTTACTCATGATAAAGAAAAGTACACCCTACAAACAGGAGATTTTGAGGTTAAATTATTGGATATCACTAGTGTTGTTAAATCTCCATCTAATCAATGGATTGCTATCCAAGTAGAAAAAAGTGCTGGTAGCAACCTCATTCTCATGAACCTTAAAACAGGAAAGTACACGATTATTAACGAACGTCTTGAAAAAGCAGGTAAACAAAATGTAGAAACCATTTCATCATATAATTGGTCACCAAAAGAAGACATCATTGCATTTTCTTATGGAAATACGGAGAAAAGCACGTTAGCAATATACGACACTAAGAAAGACAGTGTTGTTTATCTCCCTCGGGCAACCAACTATATTAGCACCGGTTTAGTTTTATGGCATAAGAACGGAAAAATTATGGATTACATTAGTGAGTATCCTTCAGATCAATGGATTCTTTGCAGATACGATACAGGAAGCAAAAAAGTTAAGCCTGTAAAAAGAATCACAAAAAAGGAATTTCAGCAGTGGTTTAAATTAGATAAATATCCTACGAGCTAAAAAAAATGATTGGACGGAAAATACATTTCTTTCGTTCAACTTATATAACAAAAAGGCGAGTCTCCATTAATCGGGGACTCGCTTTTTTGTCTTTATTATTAAATTTAAGAAGTGCCTTTTTGCTTACTCGCCTGCATCTGCTGGGCAAATCGCATCATCTCTTCGAACTCTTCCTCGGATACGGCATCCCCATCGGTGCTTATGTCTTGTACAATTGGAATTTCGGGTTTGGCTTTGGTTCCTTTGCCGTATGTACGGGTACGGGTTCCAGCTGCACCAGCAGCCTGTTTGCCTTTGACCTTGGCCTGATCACGAATATATTGCACAGCTTTCTCATATGAGTTTACCTGCTTAAGCAACATGTTGGAGGCTATGGCCTCAACGAAGTTACGGTTAATCCGCTGCTCTCCGCCGGATACAAGTAATGCCATCAAATAATGAATCAGTACATTGATGACTTCGCCAGGTAACTTGTAGCTGAGATCAATTTTCTCAAATATATCGATCAGATTGTCCGGTACTGCGCCCGGGAAAAATGTCTGCAACAGACGTGTGTATGGCTCATTGCGCAGCATCATATTATATTGATGAATATCACACTTGGTCATAAATTGTGGAGGCACTTCGACGTAATATTCCATCTGCACTCCATGCTCCACAGGTGGTTCACCGGAGTCTTCTTTCCGTTCAGGCTCCTCCATATGCTGTCTCAGTGCCACGACCTTGGCTGCCTGTACAGTCTGTTGCTCATGGCGCTTCTTCGTCTGTCTGAACTGCATACTCGCCTTATGCTGAAGATCATCCAGAATCAGCTGGCCCTGTGGACTGAAAATATCATCTTCATCCAGCAGACGGCATACATCCTGCACACTGAGATTAAACTTGTTCACGACATAATTTACAATGCCTAGTTGTTCATGATCAAATCGCAATTGTTCTACATGACGACGATTGACCGACTCCCGCGGGAAACGCAAAATAATGTCGGCATAGTTCAAACTGTTTTCTTCCGCTGCATCATTCGTGCCTGTCCGTTGGGCCGTAGTTGATACTTCCGACAAAGCCTGCTCCAACTCGTAATCAATCACGTGGGTATTCAATTCAAATATATCGTAAAAGGGAACGGAAATATTCTCTTTATTGGCTGCCGGATAAGGCGCGTCCCCATTTTCCACTGCCGAGAAACCCGAACGCAGGGAAAGGACGGCGAATTTACCTATCTTGTCACGAAGCAGCAGTGTCAAATGCTGTGTCCGGAAAAACTCTGCCGGAGAGAGCGGCGGTTGCAGCTCATATTCGTAGATGTAATCATCATTTTCCGGTATATATAGGCGTGATGTCTGAAGTAGCCCCACTGCCTCAAGCTTGGATGTCTGCTCTAACAAATATTTGCGCCCTTTCTCACTTGGCTCCAAGCCAAGCGTCATGAACAGCCTCCGTTGCTGTTCAAGCGGCGAATAACCGACCTGTTCACCGGGAAGATGCTGAAACAACAGCCGATACAAGCCAACCGCAAAAGCACCTACCATGGGCTGATATGCTCCTGTAAGCATACGGTCATCCAGGGCGCTAAGTCCAAACTCCCTGTATACGCAGTAGCGATGATGTTCAGTATAATGGTGCAGATTCTTCATGCGCATAGCCTGATCTCCTTCTCCCCAAAAGTATGTTTATCTATTCTATCATAAATGTCTGATCATCAAATGCTCAAAAACAGGTAAAAAGATGGCCTGTTCTCGCTCCGTTTCGTCCTAGGTCGACATCATTCACGTTTTCGCCGAATTTAGCAAATTTCTAAAATAAAAATGTCGAGAGCCGCTAGAATACTATAAAAGCTGTAGCCGCAGAATACAAGGGAATATCTAAAGAGAATGTTCTCCAGATGTATATGAAGTACAAGTCTACAATAATCCTTCTAATAAAAATGAACAGCAAAAAAGCCTTCCCTTTGTACTCGTAAGCGTTTACGACAAAGACAAGACTTTTCACGCGATTACAGTGGCATGTGTTACCTCTTTCCATCAATCTAAAACATTCTGTACCCACCCAAACGTAACTTCTGAATCGTCCAGCCACTGATTACCGCACCAGCCAGTCCAGCGATGCCCGTCATATAGTCTACAATCTGGAAAGAACCCAGATGTGACATCAGAGATGACGACTGATCCCATAGAGAGTACACAACAATAGGTAGAATTACAATAATGAACAGATAGGAAGGAAACCAGGTTGTCTTCATCAGCATGTTCAGAATGAAACCGATACCAAACATCATAACGAAAAATAATACCATCAATACCAACACAGGTATAAATTGCATCGGACGACATTCACCTCTTCTTTCACACATTCAGGTTTCACTTCTGGATAGTAGTTAGTGTACCGCAAAAAATGTGGCGAAGCAACGAACTTTCTGGACAAATTTCCCTATATTTATACTCTGTTCATTTGCCCTTCTGCTTCATGTTGGGATACAATGTAAACGATAAAGCAATCACCCGTCCCTTATAGTGCGTGTTCAAAATCAAAAGCGGACTTTTTGAACAACCTCTTATAGGGATTTGGAAATATACCTTGCAGGAGGAACACAACCAATGAACGAAGCCGCATCAACACTGGAGGGCTGGTATGCCCTGCATGATTTTCGCTCGATTAACTGGGCCGCCTGGAAAGCAGCAGATGATGAAGAACGCGCTGTAGCACTGGACGAGCTTCAGGAATTCTGGAAAGAATGGAAAGAAGTCGAGGATTCATCCAAAGGAAGTACCGTTGTATATACGGTTGTAGGTCAAAAAGCAGACCTCGTCATGATGCACCTGCGTGAAACGCTGGAAGATCTGAAGGCTGTTGAGAACGCGTTTAACAAAACGATGTTTGCCCAATACACAACCAAATCGTATTCCTACGTCAGTGTAGTGGAGCTGAGCAACTATCTTGGCAAAGAAGGCGAAGACCCGATGCAAAATCCGGATATTATCGCCCGTCTGAAACCTGTTCTGCCACAACGACAATACATCTGCTTCTATCCGATGAACAAAAAACGTGAGCTGAATGACAACTGGTACATGCTTTCCATGGACGAGCGTCGCACCATGATGCGCAGTCACGGCATGATTGGCCGCAGCTATGCGGGTAAAGTGAAACAGATCATTACCGGCTCTGTCGGTTTCGACGACTGGGAATGGGGCGTTACGTTATTTGCGGATGATGCACTTCAGTTCAAGAAACTCGTCTATGAGATGCGTTTCGATGAAGTTAGCGCCCGTTATGGCGAATTCGGTTCGTTCTATGTGGGAAGTCTGTTGAACGAAGGAACACTGGAAGACATGCTTAAGCTGTAAAAATAGCACAAAGCACAATAAAGCACCGCGACATCTCCTATTAAGGATATTGTCTGCGGTGCTTTATTATCTATCAATATTCTACTACCTCAAGCTTGATTTAGATCTATATTGTTTGAACTATTTATTTACATAAAAACGGAAAGGACAGAAAAAACCTAAAAAAGTGAAGCTATAAGCTTTCTGAAAGAAAGCTACTTCGAAAGCATCCACTTCGCCTAAAAGCTTTCTGAAAGAAAGCTGCATCGGAAGCATACGCTATCACCGGATTTTCCCTTTAACAAAAGGGAATCAAAAAATCTGGGGATAACAGCGATTGGAAGGTTATGTCTCTAATCCTCGTCCTCTTCATCTACCGCTTTCAGCGACTCGAGGAACTCGGCTGTGGCCCGGTCACGGTCACGTCCCTTCTCTTTAAGCCGCTCAATCGCAGGCATAATGAGAATATCCACTTCTTTCTGCACAATGTAGGCCAGATCATATTGATCCTGTTCCTCCAGATAACCACCGACCTGCATCAGGGCGTTGTAACGATCCAGCTCTTCACGTGTTAATAGTCCCCGGACCTGAACACTGCAATGTCTCATCCAAAAAACCGCCCTTTCTTCAGGACTAACGGAATACCACCAATGATGAACAGATAACGCAGATCAACCAGCTTCTTCAACTGAGCTGCTTTCCAGCCTTTGTATTTCTTGCCGCCTACAACGGCAATAGCTTCACCTTTACCCAATGAGGCAACCGTGCCTTTGCTCGTAAATACAAAAGGTTGTTGCTGTTTCTTGCGAATGGATGCCACGACGTTCTTGGCGCAGTTCACACCCTGCTGCATCGCAATCTGGGCTGTTGGTGGATAAGGCCGTCCTTCAGCGTTGAAGACAAGTGAATTATCACCAATGACATAGACATGCTCATGCCCTGGAGCACGCAAGTAGTCGTCTACTTTCACACGTCCTCGCATCACTTCAAGACCTGCCTGTTCAAGCAGTGAGTTACCGCGAATACCGCCGGTCCATACGACTGTAGCCGCATCGAGTTTTTCACCCTCACCCACAATAACCCCGTCCGGGAGACATTGCTTGATTGGAACACCAATTTTGAAAGTAACGCCCTTCTTCTTGAGCACATTCATCGCATGTTCTACCAGTTCCGGATCAAATCCAGGCAAGGCCGAAGGCGCTGCCTCTACATTATAGATGTGCACATGTTTTGGATTCACGTCGAACTCCTTGCACAGCTGTGGAATACGATCTGCAAGTTCAGCTACGAATTCAACACCACTGAAACCCGCTCCACCTACGACAAACCGAATACGATTTCGTTTATTATCGTTTTTGTACATCGCAAATTGATATTCGATGTGTTCTCGAATCAGTCTGACCGAGTTAATGCTGCGGATTGTCATGGCGTGATCGAGCATCCCCGGAATACCGAAGGTCTCAGGCTCACCGCCTAGTCCAATAATCAGATAATCATAGGATAACGTACCATCCTCCAGAATAATCTTCCGATCCTGCAGACGAATCTCCTTCACGGAAGACTTGACCAGATCAATCTTGAACTCATCAATCAGCTTGGAAATGGGCACTCTTGCATGCTCAATGGTATCCGTGCCGGCTGCCGGCATATGTAGATGTGTAGTAATATAATGATAATCATGCCGGTTCACCAATGTGACATCGGCCTCGTTATAGTTCAATTCCTTCTGCAGCCGCTGGGCTGTCAGAATCCCGCCATAGCCCGCGCCGAGGATGACGATTTTGGGAATACTGCTCATGTCTATACCCCTTCCGGTTTCACTTGCATCAGCCCGATCTTGGGTGAGATGCAAAATGCACATACTTACAAATATTGATGAGGTCTTGCCCATTATGACGACAAATGTTAACTTCGCGAATTTATTTAAACGTTTGCATCAAAATTGATCCGTTTGTATGCAAGTTATCGTTTTAAGTTGTGAAATTAACCACAAGATTCTACAAAACACGGGATCTCTCTTCTTATTACATATTGACTCTAAATTAGACAAAAAAACACATAGTACAGGTCAAGGATATCTGTATTTCAAGTAAAGATCAAGGTTTTTTTTGTTATTTTTCATAACCTTTCATTTCCAATTTCATCCTATTCTCATCTGATCTTCATCAATTATTCTCTGATTCGTGATGTAGCTAACTTTGCAACCCTGAGTACACCGTTTATAATAGGAAAGACAGTTCAGCACCCATGCCGGTTACGATCCGTAGCCTGCACATTCTTTCTGTTAACTACCTATTAAAATATGAAAGGTGTTGTTGATTCTTGACTGCACAAAATTCCAGTCATGATATGACTGATTTACTTATTATCGGTGGAGGCCCTGCGGGTCTGTTCGCCGCGTTTTATGGTGGGATGCGTCAGGCATCCGTTACACTGGTTGAAAGCATGCCACAGCTTGGCGGACAACTTGCCGCTCTTTACCCGGAGAAATACATCTATGATGTAGCCGGATTCCCGAAAGTAACAGCTCAGGAACTGGTGAATAACCTCGTTGAGCAAATGAATCATTTTAACCCGAACATCCGCCTTGAAGAAAAGGTTGTATCGGTGGAGAAAAAGGATGAACAACATTTCATCGTGAAGACGGATGAGAATGAATATCATGCCAAAGCCGTCATTATTACAGCTGGTGTAGGTGCATTCGAACCACGTCGCCTGGAGCTTGAAGGTGCTGCCAAGTTCGAGAAGAGCAACCTGCACTACTTCATCAGTGATCTGAATGCCTTCGCTGGCAAAAAGGTACTGATCAGTGGCGGCGGTGACTCCGCGGTAGACTGGGCACTCATGCTGGAGCCTATCGCTGAGCAAGTGACGCTGATCCATCGCCGGGACAAGTTCCGTGCGCATGAGCACAGTGTCGAAAACCTGATGAATTCCAAGGTAAATGTCGTTACACCGACCGAAATCACGGAACTTCACGGAGATGACACGATTACCAAAGTAACCCTTTCCCATGTTAAAACCAAAGAAACTCAGGAAATCGAAGTAGATGATGTGATCGTTAACTTCGG
The DNA here is from genome assembly GCF_057334655.1 of Paenibacillus sp. AGC31. Classification (NCBI taxonomy): domain Bacteria; kingdom Bacillati; phylum Bacillota; class Bacilli; order Caryophanales; family Paenibacillaceae; genus Paenibacillus; species Paenibacillus sp. AGC31. The sequence goes on along the minus strand of NZ_JBHFJH010000034.1, from coordinate 105,012 downwards.
ATTTGTCTCTTCTCTCGGACCAATTGCCGAGTGGGGAATCGAAATTGATAGTAACTCCATCGTTGTTGATTCCCGCATGGAAACATCCATTCCAGGAATCTTCGCTGCCGGTGATATCACAACATACCCGGGTAAACTGAAACTGATCGCTGTCGGATTCGGCGAAGCTCCAACAGCTGTCAACAATGCGAAGGTATACTTCGATCCGGATGCCAAGTTGTCCCCAGGACACAGCAGTAACATGAAACGCTAGTTTTGCTGAAATAACATATATTGATACAAAAAAGGGTATCTTACTCCTGAGTGAATCCATATCAGGAGGGATACCCTTGTCTTATATATGCCCGCTGTGTAACGGTCTGGTTGTACCGGAGCAGGCTTGCCCCCACTGCCTTCAGGGACTGTTAGAATGCGGCAAATTGGATGATTACACCGGACCATACAGCCCCTACGTATTCCAACCTTCCTCTGACACGGCAGACGAAGTCGAAAACGTTTGCAATCATGTGATGTACTGTCACCATTGTCAGACGAGCACGCCATGGCCTGTCTCACTATGGGACTTGTCCGGAAACCTGTAACATTGCCTGCAATGAGGATCTCTAGTGAAGAATGGCAGATACGTCGGTACCCAGTTTGCGCTTATGGATTTCTGCCAACAGCAGTGCGATGAAATCTCGTTCGAGATTCAACTCAATCGCTTTATGGTAGGAATCCAACAACATCTCATCGGATAACATAGCCATTTCCCGCCACAACCTTTCCTTTTTTTTCCTCAAAACTATCATATCAGAGATTCATATAGAGAACAAGCGTTCTTGTTATCCACAACGATATGTGGAAATCCTGTGCATAGTTTGTTGATAAATGGAAAATATATAGAGTAATCAACGTGTATAGTGTGGACAATATTTATGCACAGGAAGTTTGTACTACTGTCAGAACGTTTATCAGCGTATTTTTTTTGGAATAAATTCATAGTTTCAAGACTTGTTGCGAGTAAATTACCCGGTAATGTAAAATTTCAAACGGTTTTCATAACGTTTTCTTCTATATATTATCGGTTTTTCTTGGATTTTCTTGAGCTTTCCCATTCATTTTCTATTGGGGTCTGGTATTTACTTCCAAAATCCAGATCTTGCCTGAATAATCCAGTCCATAATCAAATCCAAGCTGACCTACACCAGGGAACTGACTTTCCATAATGTACGTACATGTCAGTGTAAGTGAACGCATCTCCCGGCGTTTGTGCCGACCGGATATATGTGGCAGGGATAAACCAAGAGCTCGCCTTCCTGATAACATGGTGCCACCCTTGCTCAGATTCGTCACACAGAGCCCGGGACGAGCGAGTCGTCCTACTAAAGAACGGAATACCCAGCCTCGTTCGGTTTTGACTACTTTGACTCTGTAATCAACAGGTCTCCCTTGAATCGTTGCCAGATGAATGCCTTGCTGGATCAAGTACCTGCGTCTAGCCTTTACACGCACCAGAGAGCGATACATCTGACTGAAACTGGCGAAAGAACGGGTCGTTTTCATATGGGTGTATCGATAAGCCCCACCGCTCGCCGATACCCGGATGACACCGTAACCTCCACCACCGACAATAGGTTTGACATACACCATTCCATAACGACTGAGCATTTGCAGCAGATTACCCGGGTTGAATGCCTTGGTCTGTGGGATATGGACAGCAGCTATCGGGTATTTCATCAGAGCCGCTGTCTTCCGCCATTTGCTTGCAAGTTGTCTCGACATGGGTTGATCTCCTTCCTTGAAACCATAGTCCTTCCTTATACATACTCAACAGAAGCCTTGCTTTCTTGGATGTCTGTCCACGGCAAAGGCCCCTTTTCCATGTAACCTGTCCCAGGGGTGATGGCGGAAACGGGAACAAGCGCCCGGTTTGCTTTTCAAACAAGTCAATCTGTCGTATGCTACTAAGGAATGGCTTGGAAGGGCTTAAATATGAGGATCTAAGGAGCGTTAAGAACAAATGGAAGCATTTTTCAAATCACTTTATGGCGTAGCCTATTTTGCAATGTCGATCGTTCTGGTAGCTGTTACGGTACTTCTCTTTGTCACAGGTATTCGACTGTTTATGCAAAAGCGTAATCGCGGCTTTGCCGTGAGTTGTCTTATATTTGCCTGTTTCATCGTCTTTATCATTGTTGTTATGTTAACTACGCCCTTCTCTGCCACACCGCCGGGTTCACCGGAAGCCATGGCTGCCCTTCTTCACTTTGGGTAGTTGAACTCTGTAGAAGGAGATGCTTATGACACGTACTAATGAAACCTTAGGAATTATTGATATCGGCTCGAACTCCATTCGTCTAGTTATATATGAACTGGATCAGGACGCAGCCTATCGCATCATTCATGAAGACAAATATGCCGCTCGTCTGAGCAGCGTTGTTGAGTCCGATGGAACCATTCTGCGCCATTCTCTGGATAAAGCCATTACCATCTTGCGTCAATTCAAAGCGACCTGTGAAGCGTATCAGACCAAACTGATTCGCGCAGCAGCTACCGCTGCCATTCGTAATGCAAGCAATGTTCTGGAGATTATTGAATGGCTGGAGACAGAGACGGGACTTACCATTGAATGTGTATCGGGAGATCGGGAGGCCTATTATGGGTTCCTTGGTGTCACTCAATCCATTGATCTGGCAGACGGTTACGTCGTGGATATTGGAGGTGGCAGCACAGAGATCACGGTCTTTCGGGATCGGAAAAGGTTACATAGCATCTCCCTCCCCATTGGTGCAGTGAATTCACATGCCCGTTACGGGGGCGAAGATCAGTGGACCGAGGTTAATGCACATGCATTATGCAACGAAGTCATTGAGGCTCTCCGTGGACAGGATTGGATTCGTGAGCATCCTGGTCTGCCACTCATCGGACTTGGCGGCACAATGCGTACACTCGCCAAAGTGGAACAAAAGCGTACCCAGTATTCTTTGCCTGTCAGCCATCATTATGAGATCAGTGAGGAAGCGATGGAGAACATCGCTCGCTCCTTGCCACATCTCACCTCAGCACAACGCAAAAAGGTACCTGGGCTCGCCAAAGATCGCGCAGACATCATTGTGCCTGGCGTACTGATCCTGCGAACAATCTTCCAGTTAATACAGGGAGATCGTTATGTGGTTAGTGGCGCGGGTCTACGAGACGGGTTATTGCGAGATTACATGGCTGGAGGTCAGCCGGTCGTTCCAGACGCGCTGAAGGACAGTATCCGCAACTTTATCCATTTTGGTCCGCCTATTCCAGAGAAACGTCTGCAACGGATTCATCAGGATATGGTCACCCTGTATACGGCATTACAAGGTACCCCTCCTGATCAAGCAGATGCCCGAATCCTGTATGCATCCTCCATGCTGCACATGGCAGGTAAGCAAATTAACTATTTCCGTTATACACAGCATTCGGCCTATTGGATTATGAATGCAAGCATCTATGGACTTTCTCATCGGGAGACCATTCTAAGTGCCAGTGCAGCTGATTATCATCCCAAAAAAAGAACGCCCCAGCTGCTGAATAAGCACCGGGACATTCTGAAAAACTCGGATGAGCGGCATGCTCATCGAATTGGCTCTCTGCTGCGCGTAGTCGAAGCCATTAATCGATCTGAGAGCATCGCTGCGATCAAAGCAACAAAAGAAAACGACTCGCTGCAGGTGCAATTCACCTGTACAGCTGAGCCGTTACTGGAACTTGATGGCCTGGAAGAGGCCGTCAAGGATCTGAAGGAAGCCTGGGGAGTTACGTTAACGCACTCCATTCAGCAGGCTTCCAAGGGATAATACCCATGGCCTCCGTCTGACTTCTCAGCGGGGGCTTTTCATTTTTTACAAATACATAATTGCCACCAGGCATAAGTTCTCTGGCTTTGACATTATCCATAAGCGACAGATTAAGAATATCCACCAGCATCTTTTTCAACTCTGGATCGAATACGGGACACATCAGTTCAATTCTTCGATTCAGGTTACGTGTCATCCAGTCTGCACTGGAGATGAATACATCGGGATTGCCGCTGTTTTCAAAATAAAACAACCGGGAATGCTCCAGGAAGCGATCCACAATGCTAATGACCCGAATGTTCTCACTGAGTCCCTCCACCCCTGGACGCAGACAACATACACCACGCACAATCAGATCGATCTGAACGCCGGCTTGAGAAGCCTCGTACAATTCATCAATCATTTCCTGATGGGATAAGGAGTTGATCTTGGCAATGATTCTGGAAGGTTTGCCTTTCAGCGCATGCTCTGTTTCTCTTCGAATCAGTGCAAACAGCTCATCCTTCATACCATCTGGAGCTACGCGGAACGCCTGCAATGCCTTCGGACCGGAGTATCCGGTAATCTCATTGAACAATTCGGATGCATCTTCCCCAATAATTGGATTAGAGGTGAATAGTCCCACGTCCGTATACACTTTGGCTGTACTCTCATTATAGTTACCGGTTCCTACATGAACATAACGTCTCAGCCCCTGCTGTTCCCTGCGTACGACGAGAATGATTTTGGCATGGGTCTTCAGTCCAACCAGTCCATATACCACGTGACATCCGGCCTTCTCCAGCTTACGGGCCCAAGCAATGTTGCGCTCTTCATCAAACCGGGCTTTCAGTTCCACCACCACCGTGACCTGCTTACCACTCTCAGCGGCAAGTGCAAGTGCCGGAATAAGGCGTGAATCGCCATTGACCCGATATAATGTCATCTTGATGGCCAGTACTCTTGGATCTTCCGAAGCCTCCAGTATAAAATCAGTGACCGGTTCAAACGATTCATATGGATGATGCACCAGTACATCGCGTTTGCGCAGCAGCTCAAAATGACTTTCTCTTGGCAGAAACTCAAGGGGGTAGACTGGCTTCACCGGACTGTATTTCAGATGTGAGAAACTTTCCAGACTATCCACGAATCCCGCCAGAAAACTCAGATCAAGTGGTCCATCAATTTCATATACCGGGTCCTGAATATCAAATTCATCCTGCAATTCTAATAAAGCATCCGGACGAAAATCCTTGCAGACTTCCAGTCGTACAGGAGCCCCGCGGCGTCTGCGGCGCAATTCTTTCTCAATAGCCTCAAGCAGATCTTCCGCTTCTTCTTCATTAATGAACAGATCCGCATTCCGGGTCACTCGGAATTCCTGTGCAGCAAGCGAGATATATCCGCTAAAGAGCGTATGGATATGATGTTTGATAAGATCTTCAATCAGTATGAATGTCTTCTTTTTGCTATTCGCCCGAATGGGAGCCTGAACTACCCGCGGCAGATTGGAAGGTACCTGAACAATAGCCATAAACGGCTCGCCCTCTTGCTCCCCTTCCTTCTGTAACATCACGGACAGATAGACAGACTTGTTGTGTACCAGCGGGAACGGACGACTCTGGTCAATCGCCATCGGTGTGAGTACCGGAAAAATAATTTCATGAAAGTACTGGTCCATTGCGCGCTGCTGTGTCACATTAAGATCTGTATATTCCTGAATGTTCACGCCTTTCTTGGCGAGTATACGAATGAGTTCACGATACGTTTTATACTGTTCGGCGACCATGGTCCCGGTTCGTTTGATCAATCTGCGGTACAATCCCGAAGGCGTGTATCCTGTAAAATCTTTTTGCGTGAATCCGGCCTTGATCTTCTCTTTTGTCTCCGCCACCCTTACACTGACGAACTCGTCCAGATTACTAGCGACAATGCCGAGAAATCTCATGCGTTCCAGCAGAGGCGTTGTTGGATCCTGGGCCTCCTGAAGTACGCGCCGATTAAATTCAACCCAACTCAAATCACGATTAACGTAGTTACCTGTTTTGACGTCTCTATGCATGTATGGCCTCCGAATGTGTTGCATATCTATTCTTGGTTAGAAGTTCTCATATAATTGTACTATTCGTAATCAACATCAAGCGTCAGCGCAGTGTAAACGCTACGTAAAATTTATGTAAATGATACCTCATGGCCGCAACTTTTTCCATCCCTTTACAAAGGTCAATAGACAGAGTAAAGTGAAGTACAGTGTGATTTGGTCCGGTTGCTTGTTCTCATTCCAAATATAGTTGATTAAAGGAGTATATAATGAAATCCAACAAACCTAGAACGTTACAAAAAAATATAGAGTTTTTCACGGCTGCACTATCCCAATGTATGGTAAGCGCGTGGCAGGAAGACCCGGCTGGTGTCTATTGTGAGGTCGGCTGTGGCATTGTGGAGCGAATCAGTGAAGACAGTGTGCGCATCCGAAACAATGACGGAACAAAGAGTCATTATGCACGAGATATCACGATGTTCCAGACTGAAAAATAATTTTGCTTAAATACGTAAAAAAGACTAGCTTTCCGAAACAAGGTGTTGTATACTCTTGCCACAAGGAAAGGAGGTGCGTCAACATTTCTAATGTCATGTTGAACGTGTCCCTTACCCGATCCACTAGCTCAAATTAAAAGAGTCTGGTGGAGGCGCGGGATACGGATCAATGTTTCAAAAAGCGCCACGGGTAGAAAAGCCGTCTTCGGACGGCTTTTTGTTTTCTCTTTTTCTGTAGAGAGGTTGAGAAAACACCCAAAATATTGGAAATGGACCCTTTAGTAGAGCAAACCAGGATGGCTATAATTAGGATGCAACTCAACCTAAATCCGAGGAGGCATCTTGTAATGTTCAAAAATGTAAGGGGTTTCAAGACATCCATCATGTTGGCTTTTGTTTTGTTATTCACCTCCATCATGTTGCCCGCAGGTCAGCATGCCAGCGCAGCACCAAGTTTCGCCAAAGGAGCCGACATCAGTTGGGTTCCCGGAATGGAAGCCCAAGGTTACAAATGGAAAGATAAAAACGGCGTACAACGCGACATCATTGATATTTTGAAAAAAGACTATCAAATCAACTCCGTTCGCATTCGGGTATTCGTTAATCCTTCGAATGATTATGGGAACGGTTACATGAATAAGGACCGTGCGGCTGCACTCGCACAACGTGCCAAGAATGCTGGCATGAGTGTGATGCTTACCCTGCACTACAGCGATTCCTGGGCAGACCCTGGGCAGCAAACCAAACCTGCTGCCTGGAAAAATTATACTTTCCAACAGCTCATGGATGCGGTATGGAACCACACTCGTGAAGTTATGACGGCGATGCAAAGCAAAGGCGTTACCCCGGACTGGGTACAGATCGGGAATGAAACAAGTAACGGCATGTTATGGGAAGATGGCAAAGCATCCACCAACATGAAAAACTATGCGTGGTTGGTGAACACAGGCCATAACGCAGTGAAATCCCTGAGCAGCGGCACCAAAACGATTGTGCATCTGGCAGGTGGGGATGATAACGCCCTCTATGTATGGAATATTGGTGGTCTGATCAATAACGGAGCTAACTTTGACATGATTGCCATGTCCCTCTATCCTTCAGCTTCGGGCTGGAACACCGCTGTGACAAATACGGTAAATAACGCCAAGGATATGATTAACCGTTATGGCAAAGAGATCATCATCTCCGAAATTGGCATGGACAATAACCAGGCTGCAGCTGGTAAAAGTTTTGTTGCTGCGATGAAAAACCAAATTCGTAATCTGCCAAATGGCAAAGGTAAAGGTGTATTCTACTGGGAGCCTCAGGCTACACCAGGATACAACGGCGGCTACGGCAAAGGCGCATGGCAGTCCAATATGATGCCAACGGTGGTCATGGAAGGATTTATTGACTAGGTACGGTGGGTAGAAGTGAATTGGTGGGCAGCGTGGTGGGCGTTCCGGTGGCGGATCGTTCTTATGATCGCTGTTATCCCCAGATTTTTATGAATTCCCCTGATAAGGGGAAAATCCGGGGATAAAGGCGAACGCTCCGCTTCTTCAGAATCGATTCCGCCCCCTCCACTACGTTGCTGCTCGTTGAGACACTTCTAAAACCGTGTGTAGGCAAGTTATTAGGGTAACGAAAGGCGGAAGGCGCTGTTCCCGGTGGGAGTAGCGCCTTTTTTTACGTTGGATTGCGTTGAGGGGGTAGCGTAGTGGACGTTCCGGTGGCGGATCGTTCTTATGATCGCTGTTATCCCCAGATTTTATGAATTCCCTTATTAGGGGAAAATCCGGGGATAAAGGCGCACGCTTCGCTTCTTCAGAATCGATTCCGCCCCCTCCACTGCCTTGCTGCTCCTTGAGACACTTCTAAAACCGTGTGTAGGCAAGTTATTAGGGTAACGAAAGGCGGAAGGCGCTGTTCCCGGTGGGAGTAGCGCCTTTTTTTACGTTGGATTGCGTTGAGGGGGTAGCGTAGTGGACGTTCCGGTGGCGGATCGTTCTTATGATCGCTGTTATCCCCAGATTTTATGAATTCCCTTATTAGGGGAAAATCCGGGGATAAAGGCGCACGCTTCGCTTCTTCAGAATCGATTCCGCCCCCTCCACTGCCTTGCTGCTCCTGATCGGGCACTCCTAAAGCGTGTCGCAATCATTCGAGGAGGGGTGCATCACTCGGGCTGGAGACTGATGTTCTTTTGGCTTACATATGAATATAATAAGTTTATTGAGATAACACATAGGATCAACTTCTAATTGGAGAGGAGGCATAAGGATGAGTTTTTTAAAAGGATTCGGTCAGTTAGCTGGGGAAGTTACTGGGAAAGTGTTGGGCGGCAGCGTGAGGGTTGTTGGTGAAATTGCAGGAAGCCCCTTTATCAAAGAAATCGGGAACGGCGTAGAAAAAGCTACGATTAATACAGGCAAAACCGTTGGACAACTGGCTAGCGGGACATATGATCTTGCCAGTGGTGCAATTCGAAAAGATGATACCGCCATAGACGCGGGGCTTGCCGATATTGGAGGTGCCGTAACCAATACTGCAAAAGGTGTAGCGATATCAGCCAAGTATGTATATAACAGCGGTAAAGATGTTGTTGTGGGCATGAAAGAGGAAGATAAGGACAGAGTGAAGCTTGGTGCCAAGAATCTTTTAGCTGCTGCTGCGGTAACAACACTCGCTGTCGGTGTCATTGATGCAGTTGATGGGACTGAAGGTGTAGATACGTAGGATTTAGATTAGATCACTAATAACACAACAACTGAACAAATACAGCCTAGCAGGGCAACCAAAATATGAAGACAACTAAATGAGATTTTTTCAAGTAAAATCCGTTGTCTCTTTTGAATTAAACACGAGTAGATAAACACTGTAACCACAACGGGCAGATATAAATGAAGATCCGGACCATCCGTGCTTGGTAATAGTTTATTAATATATCTACCTATCGTTTCGTTGACCATCATGAACCCATATATAATACCGATTATCGCTGAAACTGCAAACTGAAATAGTATCTGAACTACAGCATTCTTTACAAAGAATGGATCATGTTTGCGGTAACGGTCATTAACGATCATATATCTGTCGCCTCCTTGTTTTTCGATTACTCTTTTTGGTTACTATTTTTAGTTACTACTCCTGTATTTTACCATAACGTTGATCAGCCTTCCTTTTTAGTTTTTATCGACCTATCGCTCCCCAACAAACAAAAAATTGCCCTCTCCACCTCATTGGCAGAAAGGGCATTTATAACGATTCAGATACCTCTGTTCAGCTTACCTTAGCGAGTCTCGTAGCACGTATCGATGCGGCAGCGTATACGATAAGCGCTGTCCAGATGAGTGCGAAACCAACAAGCAGAACTGGCGAGACCGTTTCCTTGAACACAAACACACTCAGGATCAGCATGATTGTCGGCCCAATATACTGTACGAAGCCTAGTGTGGACAACGACATCCGAGCAGCCGCCCTTGCAAAGAACAGCAGCGGCAGCGCCGTCACCACACCGGAAAGCAGCAGTTCGAAGAACATCGGCGCAGGTAACGTCCATGCCGTTGCTTTTCCTACTATGGCTAAGTAGATCCAGTAGCCCAGTGCGACGGGTAGAACTACAGCTGTCTCCGAAAATAAACCCACAGAAGCGTCTTGCTTAATCTTTTTCTTCGCCAGACCGTACAAGCCAAATGACACGGCCAGCGAGATCGCTACCCATGGGAAACGTCCGTAGTCGATGGCGATGATAAGCACCGCGACACCAGCGATGGCAATCGCGAGCCACTGTCCACGGTTTGGCTTTTCATGAAGAAAGACAACCGCCAGTAACACGTTCAGCAACGGGTTCAAATAATAGCCCAGACTTGTCTCAACGACATGACCGTTGTTAACGGCCCAAATGAAGATAAGCCAGTTAATAGCAATTAGCAGCCCACTCGCGGTAAGGGACAGCAGGGTCGAACGACTGGTCAGAATGCGCTTCATGTCACTCCAACGACGTTGGACGGCAACGAAAATCCCCATAAAGACAAATGACCAGACAACCCGGTGCGATAAAATCTCACCTGCCGGTACATTTTCAAACAACTTCCAATACAGCGGGAGAACTCCCCACATGATATACGCAATGATCGCGTTGATTAATCCACTATTCATAACTGTATCCCCTCTTATTGCTCTGATATCTCAACGGATTATACGCCTCGATCCTCGTTTAAGTAAAGGGGGTAATAGGTCATACAGGAATCCATGCCTAGTTCAAATGACTTTTTCTTTGAGCAAAATTCCCCGTTTAGCGCTACCAAATTATACTTTGTGCTTTTTCTTTCTTACTCTCATGATGAAGGTAAAGATCGCCGCAAATACGACCACACCTACAATAAACAAATCAATATCTTGCTCAAACATAAACCACATTTTGTGTTCTACGTTTACTTGTTGTTTTGGTGGAAAGCCTTCCCCGAATAGTTCAGTTGCTTGATTAATATTGTTCATTTCGATGGTTGAACTGCACGAACTACTACTTAATTCACCATCCACTTCGCTAAAGTATATTAAGTATTTGTTACCTTCCTTGAAATCAAATCCCCATGTGAAGTTAGTTGCAATAATTAGTTGAGAGTCAACTTCAGTATTCCAACTCCTCTCAACTTCCACTAAAATATATCTAATTTTCTCTTTGGTCCCCGTAAATCCCTCTTGCTTCAAGTCGACCTTTACTTGCTTTACTTCACCATAAACAGCTCCATCATATATTTCTAACTGTTCTTGGGGACCTCCCGATTCGGCACATGACAAGGCTTTAACATCTTGTACATCAGAAATAAAAAACACGGTAGAGATAAAAAAAATCAACATGATTATACGAAGCTTCAGTTTATCCACCTTCTTCTCATAACATTAATTCGTACATCTTTATTGACCTCTTTAACAGGAAAAATGTTGCATTTCCCCTGGCCGTTAGGTGAATGAACAACGAAGCAACCAATCGGACACAGTTGGTTGCTCCATTTGTCTTTATTAAGTTACCATTCAAGACTAATCTAAAAGAAATAAAACTAAGATATTTTTCTTACAGCAAACCATAACTCAACAAAATTCAGTCCATCTTTACCACCAGTAATTTCAAATTCCATTCCGTCGACCTGTTCATATCCTGTAGTAGGAAGCCATTCAGAAAAGAATCGTCTATGTATGGTAGCATCACATTTGATCCTATTTTGGTTACTTTCACTTTCCTCCAACATGAAACACGCCAATTACGGTTTCACCATCTTTGTCATACAGTGGAATATCCCATCCGTCTGGTGATCTGCTGTTCTGTATCGCAATAGCTTCTTCAGGTGTTTTTGGTTGCTCGCCATCCATGTCTTTTTTCAGCAGATATCCTTCTGTACCATCCACACCAGTAGCCAAGATTAAATCAGGTTCCGTTTCTGGAGAAGTCGCATATGCGGCAGAACCATATGTCTGTCCATTCTTATTTTTCGGATAAAGAGAAGTAATGTGAAATTGATTCATCGTATTTTTAACGTTTGTATATTGGGATAACCCTGAACCACTCGATACACTAATCATTAAAACCACAAATATCAATAGTATGACTCCTTTAGAATACATCTTCACAACTGTTCACTCCCTTATACTTTTGAACTCGCAGAAATTCCAATGAAGAGAAGATAGCTTTCACGTAATCACATTATCTTCCCATCTTTAGAATAATATAACATAGATTCAAAGGAGTAGTTGGAAGTTGAGCGATGATCATCTAACCTGTCTAACGTTATTGCAGAACTTCCCTCTTTGATAACATAAAAAAACGGACACCGATCTGTGGAGATCAGCGTCCGTTTGTATGTTCCATATTATCATTTAAAAGTGTTACTTCACTTCACCAACAACGGTAAAACGCTCGTTTTTGTGTTGTGGATTCTCGATCTCATCAACCAAAGCAATCGCATAGTCTGCATAGCTGATGTAGCTGTTGCCTTCGCTATTCACGAGAATAACGTCGTTGCCTGCTTGATATTTGCCGGTGCGTACGCCTTCTGGATTAAAGAATCCAGCCGGGCTCAAGAATGTCCATTGAATACCTGAAGATGCTTGCAGATCCTGCAAGTTTTGGCCTTGGTTCGTTGCAGTTGCTTTGTAAGCATCCGGGAATCCTGGGGACTCAAAGACACGCAATGTTTTGGACTCGTCTGTGAACAAGCTTCCTGCTCCACCCACAACGATCAGACGAGTGTTTGGTGCATCCTTCAGGATGTTGATCAACGCTTGTCCTACTTCCACATGAAGGTTTTCTTTACCCGCTGGTGCACCAAATGCATTTACAACCACATCGAATGCTTTAAGATCTTCAGCTGTAAGATCGAATACATCTTTCTCCAGCGTATTCAGGCTTTTATCTTCCAATTTGGATGCATTACGAACGATTGCCGTCACTTCATGCCCTCTGTCTGCCGCTTCTTTCAAAATCACACTTCCTGCTTTGCCTGTTGCACCAATGATTGCAATGTTCATCATGATCTCTCCTTTAAATTATCGATATTGTTTATGTTTGAACTTTATATTGTAACTATAGTTGTTACAACTAGGTTTGTCAACTCTTCTCTCTCAGACAGTATTCTTATTAAAGGATACCCACAAACTGAACTCAATCTTCTAATTTATAAAGATATGAATAAAATCACTTCGATATTTTTCCTTTTTTTATCCATTTATAGACTATGAAAAAGAGCGTAGTTATAGAGTTTTCTACATACAGCTATATAAATTACATTTTAATTTGGAATAGATAACCTAAATTATATGGAAAAAATGACACATATTTTACAATATTTTTCCATCATATATATGTTACATTATATATGTGGGATGGGATATAAAAGAAAAAAAAGTAAACATAAGGAGGTTAATTGATTTTATAATTTAAGTTTACTCTTCTGCATTTGTTTGTAATCAGAGATAACTCTATTTCATCTCACTCGGTGATTTTACTCATTTTAGCGAATTATAATCTATTCAAAAAAAAGGAGAGTTTAGCCATGTTAAAAAAATTCATCGCAACATCCGTAGTTGCATCGATGTTAATCCCTGTTTCTGGAGTCTTTGCTTCTGAAGATGTTAGTAATACAGTAATCCAACCTACACAGGCAACATCTATCACTCAAGAATTACCTAATTCAGATGTATCCATACTGGCTCTATCTTCATACTATAGAGTGAATGACTATTCTAATTTTAGAAAAACACCTTCACCAACTGGAGTAAATATTGGTTCGCATGTTTACGGAGATGTAGTTTATGGCGGAACGGAAAGTGTTGTTGCAGAAGGGATGACATACCTCTATGTCTATAGTTACAAATATCAAGCCTGGGGATGGATTCAGAATTATTATCTCGACAAAATCGTGCAGCCATAATTCAAATGAAGTTAGCTAGCTAAAGAATATTTTGGAGAACAACATATTAACTAATGTAAAGTACTGATTGCAACTTACAACTTCAATCAGTACTTTTTTTGTTTCAGCGATACTTACATATTGTTATAGAAAACAGGACTGAAATTAGAAAAACCTTGAGTGGTTGTTTTAATCTATATCATTCGAATTTCTATGTACATTAGCAAGATAGTGGTGATTTCCGCCTCAGAGTGGAACCCTTCCTTTTTTCGGACCATAAAAGAAAGACCTCCACAACGTAATTAGTACGAGACTAATACGTCATAGAGGTCGTGATTCACAACCCTGAAATGGCATTTCAAGGATTGATAACGTTCATCTTCCGGGGTTGTTAACCTACCGAAATATCTGCGCAATTCACAATCTGCACTGGTAAGGCTACCGTTACATGCTTGCGTCCGTCATCCGTTACCGAATGCGCTCAAAACCACGCCAGTTTAACAATCTTTATCAGGTACGCCCGCGTCTTCCTTCGTACGGAAAGAAGATCCACAACCACAAGTGGCTACCGCGTTCGGATTATGGATAGTGAAACCACCCGTCATACCGGACTCTTCAAAATCAATTTCAAGTCCATCCAGGTATTTCAGGTTTTCCTTCTCGACTACAACCTTCATGCTCTGAATATCCATATACAGGTCCTCATCGGACTCTTTATCGTCAAAGCCCATGGCGTACGAAAATCCGGTGCAACCGCCCGGTGCTACGCCAAGACGCAGGAACATACCAGGTGTCTCTTGCTGTGCAAGCATCTCTTTCAATCTGTCAGCAGCCGTTTCGCTGATGTTAATCATGCCAGGTCACTCTCCTTTTTCATATAAAATCATGTTCAAAAAGGACGCTTTTCAGTACCAAGAAGATGGGATGAAGAAAGAAATGGAGTAGCGGAGCGTAGGCAAAACTACGTGAGCAACGGACATTTCGGCTGAATCCCATATTCGACGCTGAGATGCCGCTAGGCATCCTTCGTAATCAAAAGCGTACTTTTTGAACAACCTTTCATTAACCCTTCTTTAAATTATACTCCACCCCGTCAAGGGTCTCAAGTCATGTTTGCCTCTTTCCGCGTTCCCCCTCTACTCCTTTTTCTTCCCAGTGTATTGAACCCCCGCGACACGAGGTTTATAATGAATAGGTGGTCGCACTGAAATGTCGATATTTTGTCATGACTTATTCAGGTGACGATCATATATAGAGTTGTAATTTTTTTCACATTTCGAGACTGTCCGCAGTCCCCAATGCATATAGAGTCACAGGACTCACTTTAATGAAAAAATTAGCTTTACGTACGCAGCACACGCTGCACCGGGTAAATAAGAGTTAGTCCATATAAGAAGGCGGCAGTTGACCGCATCTTTGCTATGTAGTTCTGTATACAGATCCTACACACAACTCAAATCCGGTTAAGAACAGGAGGAAACAGTATGTCTACATTGGTAACACCGTTCACAGACAAAAGAATGGCTGAAATCGTTGAGAAAGTGCAGAACGGCGTAAGGCTGAACGTAGAAGACGGCGTATATCTGTATGAAACAGATGATCTGCTGACTTTGGGCCAGCTGGCCAATGAGGCCAACTTGCGTAAAAATGGTAAGAAAGTATATTTCATCGAAAACATGAGTCTTTATTTTACGA
This sequence comes from Paenibacillus sp. AGC31, assembly GCF_057334655.1. Classification (NCBI taxonomy): domain Bacteria; kingdom Bacillati; phylum Bacillota; class Bacilli; order Caryophanales; family Paenibacillaceae; genus Paenibacillus; species Paenibacillus sp. AGC31. The sequence goes on along the minus strand of NZ_JBHFJH010000034.1, from coordinate 89,603 downwards.
ACGTATGCGAAGCCCACTGCGCTTTTTGTAATTTCCGTAAAGACCAGGGTGAAGAAGGCTCCTATACATTATCCGGTCAGGAAATGATCGATTATGTAGAACAGCATATTCATCCGGGCGTACGTGAGTTCCATATCGTAGGCGGACATAACAACCATGTTCCTTTTCAATATTATGTCGATTCCCTACGTGCTTTAAACGAGAAATATCCGGATGTTACACTGAAAGCTTACACGGCAGCCGAGATTGATTTCTTCACCCGCATCAGCGGACTCAGTATTAAGGAAGTTCTGCAAGAGCTGCAAAAAGCAGGTCTGAAAACATTGACTGGTGGCGGCGCTGAGATTCTGTCGGATGAATATCGCAAAAAAATGCGTGTAGACAAAGCGAACGTGGATCGTTATCTTGAGGTGCACCGTACTGCTCATAACCTGGGCATGCGTACACATACTACGATGTTGTATGGATCGATTGAATCCTATGAGGACCGGGTCAACCATATGGTGCAGATCCGTGAATTGCAAGACGAGACCAACGGATTCATGGTCTTTATCCCGCTTTCCATGCAGCCAAAAAGTAAAAACGCGAGCATTATGCGTCGTAACTCGGCTTATGAGGATCTCAAAACGATTGCGATCAGCCGTCTGATGCTGGATAACATCGATCATATCAAAGCATACTTCATTAATATCGGTCCACAGCTAGCTCAAGTTGCCCTTGGATTCGGTGCTTCGGATGCACACGGCACAATCGTTCGCGAACGGATTAGTCATGCGGCAGGTGCACTCACTCCTGAAGGCCTTACACGTAAAGAGCTCATATGGCTCATTAAGGGTGCAGGACGTATTCCGGTAGAACGTGATACGTTCTACAATGAAATTCAAGTGTACGAATAGGATATAACTCCATCACAACCAATATTGTACCAGCACCACTCCAGAACGCAGCTTTCATTATAGGGAGACGTTTGAATTCGAGTGGTGCGAACTGCTGAATAATATCTTCAATTTTTAACGTCTACTTTTTAATTATTCAAAACCAAACAAAAGGAGCAGCTATGTTATTGCATAGCTGCTCCACAGTTTACAGCCCCATTTCAGTGGGACTGATGCAGAAAGGAAGCCGAGTCATGAAAAATTTCGTCATTCTTGGAGGCGGTTATGGCGGCCTCACCATCATCAAGGAACTTCTGGAGGGTAAAATTCCATCCGATACACAAATTATTTTGGTGGACCGCAGCCCCTTTCAGGGATTAAAGACCGAATATTACGCACTCGCAGCAGGAACCGTATCTGATTATGACCTGCGTATCCAATTTCCAGTGAGCGATAAAGTCACTTACCGTTATGGAGAAGTTACTTCGATTGACCTGGAACAGCGTCAGATTGAATTTGAAGGCCAAGACCCGCTCGTGTATGACAAACTTGTCATTGGACTTGGTTGTACGGACCGTTTCCACAATACACCAGGTGCCGAAGACTATAGCTGTACCATTCAGAGCTTTAGCAAAACACGCGAGACCTACCTTCGCCTTAATGAAGTCAAAGCCTATGGTAATGTGCATATCGTAGGCGGTGGATTAAGTGGGGTCGAGATGGCAGCCGAACTTCGTGAGAGCAGACCGGATCTAAACATCAGCATTTTGGATCGTGGTGAACGTGTATTATCCGCTTTCCCGCAACGTCTATCCGTGTATGTGCATGAATGGTTCAACGAACATCAGGTAGAGACACGCGGGCATATCGCCATTTCACGTGTTGAACCTAATGCTATCTATAACCGGGATGAACAGATTCTAACGGATGCTGTCGTGTGGACTGCAGGCATTCAGCCCGTAAAAGTGGTACAGGATCTGGACGTGACCAAAGACCCTCAAGGACGTGTCGTCCTGAATGAATACTACCAAATCCCGGAATATACCGATGTGTATGTCGTTGGTGACTGTGCCAGTGTACCTTATGCACCTAGCGGTCAAGCTGCGGAAGTACAGGGTGAGCAGATCGCCCATATTCAGCATGCCCTCTGGAAAGGCGAAAAGCCCAATCCACATCCACTCAAGCTTCGTGGCACACTGGGTGCACTCGGCAAGAAGTCTGGGTTTGGGCTGATGGGCAAAACGTCCATGATGGGACGTGTACCTCGTATTTTGAAAAGTGGTGTGCTCTGGATGTCCAAGCGCCATCTCGGTTAGTCGAGATCGAGCTCGTCCCAGACATCGGCTTCGGCAATTTTGGCCAGAATGGCGTTATATAGATCTTCCACTTTGTCCGTGATGACAACTTCACCATTCACCAGTGCAAATGGAGTCATGGAACATTGGCCGCAGTTGGTGAGGCAGCCGTATTCAATCACGTCATAGTCTGGATTTTCTTCCAGTTGATCCATGACTTCATCTGTGCCAAAATGCATATTATTGGCACAAAATTCAATAATCGGTCTCATTTAGGTTCACCTGCTTTGTTTGACCATTTTAATTTGTGGCCATTTGTAATATAATATAGGAAGGAAAGGAGTTGAACAATATGAGCGAAAACGCACAAAGCACCATGTATGATGAGGTATCTGATGTGCTTGATAAACTTCGTCCGTTCCTGCAGCGCGATGGCGGTGACGTGGAACTGGTCGACGTGGAGGACGGCATCATTAAGCTGAAACTGGTCGGTGCCTGCGGCAGTTGCCCAAGCTCCACCATTACCTTAAAAGCCGGGATTGAACGTGCCCTTCTCGAAGAAGTAGAGGGTGTACAAGAAGTCGTACAAGTATTCTAATCAATCCTTCACGAAATAAACCTCAAGAGCCTTTCGCTTCGCATGAAGCGGAGGGCTCTTTTTTTGTGTGCATATGCAGAGAGTCCATTTCATCTGTCCCTTTGACGGGTTTCCACGAACAATCCTTCAATTCACCTTTTAAGTATCCTCGCGCTGTATGGTTGGACGAATCGGATCAAGTCCTCCAGATACATCCATAATGTTGCCTGTTATAAAATCGGAATGATCCAGGCACAGATACGTAATCACTCGTGCAATATCTTCACCGCTGCCTGGTCGCCCTCTTGGCGTTTCGACATCGGTGATGCCTGCCATTTCATCAATCGTTTTCTCTTTGTTCGCACCACGAATGTCACCTGGACATACCATGTTAACCGTAATTCCATACGGGGCTTCTTCAACCGCGAGTGTCTTTGTAAAAGATACCAGACCCACCTTGGCAGCCGCATATACGGCGCGATGAGGCCAAGATCTTGCTTCTCCAGCATGACTGAAGCCAAAATGGATAATGCGTCCCCATTGCTTGCGTCTCATCTCTGGCAATACACGCTGATCCAGTACCATCGGTCCCAACAGATTTCCCTGCACAAGCATCTGGACCTCAGCTTCAGAATAATCCGCAAATAATCGTCGTTCACGGACAAATGGACCCGCGTTATTCACCAAAATATCAATGCTGCCCAGGTTGCCTTCCACCTGCTCAACCAATGAAGAGATATCTTCCACCTTGGATATATCAGCCTGGATGGCAATGCACCGCACACCCTTGGCTATAATCTGAGCCTTTAAAGCCTCAGCTTCTGTTCTACTGTGTACATAGTTAAGGGCAATATGACACCCTTGATCTGCCAGACTGAGGGCCGTCATTTTACCAAGACCTTTGGCACTTCCCGTTATGAGGGCAATCTTTCCCTTCACGTTCATCCCCCTCTTCAAAGAGCAGTCACTATCCAGTATAAAAGATTTATCGTCCTCCTACAACTCACTTATCCACAAGGGATTATCCACCTTTAATTCCAAATATATCTTGATTGAAAACAAACACCTATGGTACTGTCGAGGATATAACCCGAAAGGACCTCTACATGAATATGAAGAACAAAAGATGGATAGCATTTCTTACACTTTTAATGTTGAGTTTATTCACAGTCTTTAGTGCCTTACAGGTATCAGCCGCAAATGAGACTGAACAAGCACCTGATGAGTATGATTGGATTACTGGACCAGCATCTGTCTCTCTGGACGGTAAGGCCACCCTGGAAGTCCCTGAAAGCCATTCCTATCTGGATAAGCCCAATACCCAACGCTCGATACTTAACAGTGATGGAAAACCTAATGGGAACGAAATCGGAAGCCTAACCAGCAATAGTGAATTCGGCTCGTGGTATGTTGTGTTTGAATACGTGAAAACAGATCATATTCATGATGACGATCAGAATTTGAGTGCTGAAGAACTGTTAAGCAGTTATATCCGAGGCACAGAAGAAGATAACAGAGAACTTGATCCTGAATATAGAACGTACATAACGGGGTGGGAAATCGAACCGGCATATGACAGTACCAAACATCAGTTGGTTTACTCCCTTGGTTTCAAGAATGCTGATCAGCAATCCATGGTCAATTACAATGTAAAACTCCTGACACGCGAAGGGTACGTCACAGCCATTCTGGTTACAGATACGGCCAACTTTCAACAGAGCCGTCAGGCATTCGAGGAAACCGTACTTCATAAGCTTAGCATCAATGCAGGATACACCTACGAGGAGTACAATGCTTCGACTGACAAAACATCCACCATAGGGCTCAACAGTCTTCTGATGGGCGGGATCGGATACACAGCTTCCCAGAAATTCAGTGCTCTTCTTTTGATCAAAAAAGGATGGGCGTTGATCCTCGTTGTCGTCCTTGGGCTGATCGGTTGGATCAGATACAAGATCAAAAGCTCACACGGAGAAGAAGAGAAACTCTCTCCCTCCGAGAGGACGTACCTGCAAGAAGCAGATGAACAGCAGCATGCTGATCAAAATGAATTATCCTATTACCGCCAATCTGGACATCAATCTGACGTGGATAAACCGGAAAAGCTCTGACTTATGTTGATCCCCACGTCAGCACAGATTAGGAAACATAAAATAAGCCGTATATCTCTTCAGAAGAGATATACGGCTTATTCTTAATAGCTTCACATCATATCATACATATCGTGAATTATTCAGTTGCAGGTTCAACTGCACCTTTATAACGTTCTTTGATGAATGTTTTTACTTCTTCGGAGTGCAAAGCAGCAGCCAGTTTTTGGATTGCATCTGCATCCTTGTTGTCCTCACGGGAAACGAGGATGTTTGCGTATGGGTTACCTTGCAGATCTTCGATCAGCAAAGCATCATTCGCCGGATTCAGGTTCGCTTCGAGCGCATAGTTAGCGTTGATAAATACCAGATCCGCTTCATCCAATTGACGAGGCATCATGGCTGCATCCAGCTCGATGATATCCAGGTTCTTCGGATTGGCTGTGATATCTTGAATCGTAGATGTAATATTTGTGTTGTCTTTCAGCGTAATGATACCTTCCTTCGCAAGCAACAACAGTGCACGTCCACCATTGGATGGGTCATTTGGAATTGCTACTTTTGCGCCGTCTGCCAATTCATCCAAAGACTTAATCTTTTTGGAGTATCCACCAAAAGGTTCAACATGAACAGGTGTTACAGAAACGAGGTTGAATCCACGCTCTTTATTCTCTGTGTCCAGATAAGGCTGGTGCTGGAAGAAGTTTGCATCCAATTTTTTGTCAGCAAGTTGCTGATTGGGTTGAACATAGTCATTGAACGTGACAACTTGCAGACGGATACCTTGTGCTTCCAGTTCAGGCTTGATGCTTTCCAGAATCTCTGCGTGTGGTGTAGGTGAAGCTCCAACTTTCAATTCAACTGTACGAGGTGCACCTGCTGAATTGTCTGCGCCGCTATCGGCGTCCTTGTTGTTTCCGCAAGCTGCGAGAACCGCAATCAACATAAGACTAAGTAGAGCAAAAGACCATTTTTTCATGTGTAAAACCCCTTCTCTAATCATTTTTGTCATGTGGCATCTGCATTAATGCATATCCATCATGTTATCTATGTGTTATTTCCTGGTGAAAAATGTAACCAAGCGATCTCCAGCCATCTGGAGAATTTGCACTAGAATGATCATCGACACTACGGATATGATCATAATTTCATTTTGATAACGGAAGTATCCATAGTTGATTGCCAGTGTTCCCAGACCTCCACCGCCAACCATGCCCGCCATCGCCGTATAGGAGACGAGCGTAACAATGGTGATCGTTATACCAGCAAGCAGTCCAGGCAGTGCCTCAGGCAGTAATACCCGTCTTACAATCTGTCCGGTCGATGCACCCATCGACTGTGCCGCTTCAATGACACCACGATCAACTTCTCGCAACGTCGTCTCCACCAAACGAGCGAAGTAAGGAGCTGCCGAAATAACCAAAGGTGGTATAACACCAAGCACCCCCGTAGCTGTACCGACGAGTATACGAGTGAATGGAATAAGAGCAACAATCAATATGATAAATGGGACTGAGCGCAAAATATTCACAATCAGGGATAGTATAGTGTACACTGCCCGTGACTTAATCGAAGCAGATCGGGCTGTCATGAATAGCAGTACTCCGAGCGGTAAACCTAAGATAACGGTAAACAAGCCTGATACACCCAAAATTTGCAGTGTCTCTATGGAAGCTTTGCCAACCTCTTCCCAACGTACGGTTGAAAAATCCATCTAACGAAGCACCTCCACATCAAGTCCCTCAGCGGTTAATTCTGATATCGTCCGATCAATCGCATTTGAATCACCCTCGAACCGAACGGTCAGTTGCCCATAAGGAACCTGTTTGATCGTAGAGATTGTACCTTGCAGGATGGCAAAATCCACGCCTGTTTTACGTACCGTTCTAGACAAAATCGCTTCATACGTTTTGTTACCCAGAAATGATATCTTCACAAGTTTGGAAGCAGCACCTGCCTGCAATTCAACGCCTGCATTTGCCAGAGCGGTCTCTTCCAGAGCAAGTCCAGCTTCATGGTCACGCATCATGAAGTCCCGCGTAATCGCATGCTGCGGCTTCAGGAACACGTCTGTTACAGGTCCTTGTTCCACAATGCCACCTTGATGAATGACAGCCACCTTGTCACAGATGTTCTGAATGACATGCATCTCATGTGTGATCAGCACAATCGTAAGGTTGTACTTTTCATTAATGTCGAGTAATAACTTAAGGATTGAATTTGTCGTCTGCGGATCAAGTGCCGAAGTAGCCTCATCACAGAGAAGAACATTTGGGTCACTTGCAAGTGCTCTCGCAATCCCTACACGTTGTTTCTGGCCACCCGATAATTGAGCCGGATATTTGCTGCTGTGGTGCTCCAGACCAACCAGTGCAAGCATTTCCTTCACTTTGCGATCAATGGCTTCCTTGGGTGTATTCACAAGCTTTAGTGGAAAAGCTACATTGTCATATACCGTTGCCGAAGATAACAGATTAAAGTGTTGAAAAATCATCCCGATCTTGCGTCTCTGTTGCTGCAATTCGGTTTTTCTTAGTTCAGTAAGGTTGATTCCGTCGACCCATACCTCACCCTCCGTAGGCCGTTCCAGCAAATTAATACAGCGAATCAATGTGCTTTTGCCCGCTCCGGAATGGCCAATCACTCCGTAGATTTCGCCCTTTTGGATGCTTAAATTCAGCTCGGACAACGCTGTTGTAGATTTTGCCCCTTTGCCGTACGTTTTCGTTAAACCTTTTAATTCAATCAATCGCACTTGCCCCTTTCCAACCACCTACATGTATCTTTACCCGATCTAAAGGAAAACTCCCCTTAAAGTACAAAAAAAGAGCCCTTTGCAGATACAAAGAGGGCTCTTTACGTGAAAGAATATACCTTCTCATCTGCCAAAATCGTGTCTCGCACCATTTTGTAGGAATTAGCACCTAACATCTATAACGAATGATACATGTATCATGTCGTTACAAATCGGTTGCCGGGCTTCATCGGGCCTGTCCCTCCGCCGCTCTCGATAAGAAATATGTTGTTGTAGGATTTTATAAGTTCATGTAGTTTATGCTTTATAATGTGAACGTAACTTTTGAAATATCAGTTCAATCTTTGTCACTGTAACATTCTAATTGAAACTCAGTATATTCCAAGTATTCCGATTTGTCAAAGGGAATTATTTCTTTTCCATATTTTGTTGATATAACTATAAGAGGCTGTTAACGTTTCACAGACCATATCCACGCCCTGACGCATTTCCTGCACATGCTGATTCAGATCCTCCAATTTCACTTTACCTTGCAGGGTCTGATGTAACTGCCACAGGTCATCATGCATTTCAGAGTTCATGTAGTGAATTTCCATATTACGTCGTTTGCGCAGCTTGCTCATCGGTTCACGATAAGAGTCCTTGATCTGTATTAATTGCAACGCAAGATCATGATGCTCCCTCGCATAATCGAACTGCCTTAACACCGTAAAATAAGAAAAATGCGCTTTGGTATTGGAAGTATTCAGCTGGAATATTTCATTTAATACCGTGCCCACTTTATCCAGAATGGCAAAGCAGCGGATAAAGCCATCTTTGTAGAAATACACATATCGGGCATACTCGGCTTTTTCAGTCGGCGTCATATCGTTCGTTGAACCTGCAACGACCTTTTTGCGAAAATGAGCAGCAGCGAAACAGCTTTGCTCCAGTTCATCCAGTGAGGAGATGAGTCCCTGCGTCCACACATACAGCTTTCGATAGTCATGCGTGGGATCATGGTCTACATGCATTTGTCGCTGAAATAGCTCAAGCGTATGCGCCATTGCGTCCATCGCTGCCTTCAATTTACCTTCGTTTATACGTGGCTTTTCCCCCAACAACGTTCGTAGCATATCTAACCTCCTCTTTTCCAAATCAACAAGAATTCATCACCGTAAACGTAAAACATCATCCATTCCGTGTAATTGCTGCATGCCATAGGTTGCCCTGATCCCACTGACATCAAACAAAGTCCACCTGTCCAATGATGTACATCACTGGGTGGTGGACTTTCATGTTTAGCCCAAAAGAATGGAGCTATGTCTTAGAATCGATTAACCGGGCGATGCAGCTTGTACACCAGGAAACTCATATACGTTAAGATTCCGAACAATAGGGCAATATCCAGCATATGAGCAAGAGCTACGAACATGTATACTTCCGGACGGTTCATTGTCACCATCATGAAAATACCAATGACTACTTGCATCAGAATAAGAACAACGGATACCACACCAAGAGTACGCATTTCCTTGTTGTCCGGATGATTACGGTAAGCGAAGTGACCCAGGATTGCGATAACAATCACGAGCGACGCAGCTGCTGCACGGTGAGCAAAAGCAACCGCTACCCCACCTGAAAGCTCAGGAATAATCTGCCCGTTACAGAGCGGAAATCCGGAACATCCGCCGGCAGAATCCGTGTGGCTCACAAATGCACCCGTGTATACCACGAGATATGTGTAAATGGTGGAGAACCAGACCAGATTCCTGAATTTTTTAGTGACCCGAGGGTATTTATTCAGGCGCTCCAATCCACCATCTTTGGCCTCCTGCCTTATGCCCAGCGCCATCATTAGGGAACTGGCAAAAGCAATCAGTGCAAAGCCGAAATGCAGTGCCATGACTGCTGAAGATTGGGAGAAGACGACGGCAAAAGCCCCCATGATTCCCTGGACGATAACAAATACCAGAGTTAAGAAAGAAAACAATTGCAGGTCACGGCGTGACTTGCCGAATCGCAGAAAAGCCACAAACGAGGCAATGGACAACAGTCCAGCCAGTGCACTTACAGCGCGATGGGAATATTCAATGAGTGAAGCCACAGTATGTGCGGGAACGAGTTTTCCGTTACATAAAGGCCATTCCGTTCCGCAGCCAAGGCCCGATTCCGTTTTGGTTACAATGCCTCCACCAAAAGTGGCCAGAAACATGACAAGACAGGTTAATACGGTTAACCATTTAAACAAAGTTAAGTGTTTCAATTTTTTCTCACCCGCTGTTGGTTTAAGATGGCGAAGAATATTCTCCGCTTGTTTCGGTACTTTGACACTTATTTCACAACTAAATTCATTATACCGGATAAAATGTTCATTGACGTCGCGCTTTGTGACAAAATGTTAACGTCTGGTGAAATAATGACCCACAGGTCATTGGTGATATGTACAGAAACGTTTCTTATATAGAACAAGTCGAACACACAAACGCCATTTCCCTATTTCAAGAGAAATGGCGTTCTTTGTATTATACCCTTTTACAACATGAACCTCTCATACTTTTATATAAGTTCAATGAAACATTTACACAATAGCGGAGAGGACAGAAATAACCAGAAGAAGCGAAGCGTTCGCCTTTATCCCCAGATTTCCCCCTTTATAAAAGGGATCAAAGAAATCTGGAGATAACAGCGATCGGAAGGTTATTCTGTCATCGGAGTGTCTATGTAAATTTATCAAACTTATATAACATTATTTATGGATCGTGTTGTACACCTCAACTGCGCGATCCAGGAACTGCTCAATCTCTTCTCTCGACTTGCGCAGCTTGTTCACATACCGTACCAGTTCGCGGCCATCTGTATACGCCACAAAGCTTGGGATGCCAAGAATATTCTGTTCTTCACTAACAGTTCCAACCTGATCCACATCGACCTCAATCAAAGTCAGTTCACGTGCATATTTCTCTTCAACCTCAGGCATAAACGGATCGATGTATTTGCAGTCACCACACCAGTCTGCCTTGAATACGGCAATCGTCAAACGTGGGGATTGGATGGCTACATCAAAAGCCGGTTTGGAAGTAATCTGTTCCATTCGGTTCATCTCCCTTTCTGTACCTTGTCTTACCCTAAGTGAAGCAAATTGGCGAGTGGAAGTCAAATAATCAGCGCATACTTAGAATAACCACATGGTCTGTGAAATTAAACCCAGAACATCATGAAAGGATGTCACATCATGACTTCCACCAGAACCGATTCTTCCAGCGAACAACATCACGGGTCCCTCCTGCAGATGGTTCGTTCCATTCCGGGTGCTGCCCGGGAAATATGGCGTGGCAAACAGGCTGCATGGCAAGCTTCAGCACAGCTTCGTCACCCTTTGCGTGACATCGAGTGGGATACCGATACGGCAGCTGCCTTACAGTCTGAGGTGGAGCGTTTGTTACCTGCCAGCAGCAAATCTTTTGCACGCACGGACCAGGTTCAAAGCGCACTCGTCTGTGAAGAAGATTGCATCATTCTGGAAGAGATTAAGACACTGACCCAGGAGCACAATCGGAGTAATATCACCCGCACGGCAGCCTATCTGGAATGTTATGAGCAATATCCCGAACTGCATTGGGCACTGCTGGCCCATATGGTCTCTCGCAACGGCGGATATCACATGACAGATCTTCAGAGTGACTTGATGCATAATCTGCAGAATCAAAGCGATCGCGAGCGTATGTATCGGCTGCTGGAGCGATGCAATGCACTCATTTTCCAGGATGCATATCCCCAGCTTCTGCTGTATATGAACAGCCGTCGCATCGGACGAAGCTGTTTCCATCTCTTGTCGCACTTTCACGTATCGGCGTTTATGACGCCGTTTTGGGAACGCTTTTGGCTGGAACGATGCAGTTCACTGCTAAGTGTGGCATTAATTATTAATGAGCAGAACTATATCGAGAGCCGAGTCGTGCAGCATCCTTATTTTCAAAAAGAAGTACTTTCCAAACCCGCATTCCATCTGCATAATCTGGCCGGTCTGAATCATATCGTCTTCCCTCTTGGACGAGGAGCAGGACTCGCAGGACGCGTCATTGAACATTTTGGCAAGTTGGATGAGCGAATCATGTTTGGCAAAGGCCTATATGCTCTGTTGTTTGGCGTGGAGCAAGTACACACACAAGTGTTGGAGTTCGCACGTTTGGTTCCCCATCGTGGCTCGCGCGCTGAATATTGGCCTGGCCTGTTTACCAATCGTGAAGACGAGGCGGGTGAACATACATTATACGCTCAGGCGTTACTGGATGAGGAATGGCTTCCAGAAGGGCAACGATTATATAGTCCGGAACTGCTCTCCGTATGGGGAGACACGCCTTATGAACCGATCACCAGACAGGACTGGCTTCAGACTCGGGATTGTCTCGGTTATCTGACGGCACCGCGGCGTCCATGGCTATTCGAGATGAGTCACGAACACCGGTATGGCATGCTGAAAACAGCACTGGCTCATGATGCTAAAGCCATCACACACTAATCTAAAGATCATATAGAGCAGGCAAAGACGGATGATGTGAACACCGATGTACCGCTAATCCTCGCTTGCTGGACTAATGTAAAGTTCAGTCGCTCAGCTCTCCTTATCTATACAAAAAGCCCTGTCCGCTTAACAGCAGACAGAGCTTGTATCCTATTTTCACAAAATAGTAATGCTTGAATGGTACTCCTTGCATTTTAAGCTCTTTGCCCAGCTCCACGTTGAAGACGCATAAGTGGACGAAGAATTTTTTGCAGGATACGTGGGTAACTGCCCAGTTCGTCCTTGCGCAATACACGCAGCACAACCATGAGAACCAGATACACCACCACAACAAGCACACCAACCACAAGGCAGGTAAGCAAGAAGGATACGCGTGCTGGCAGGAAGAGTCCAAAGATCATATTGCCAATCCAGTTCGCTGCAAATCCTACACCTGCTGCAAGCAACACTGTAATGATAAACCCTTTCCAACGATCTCCCATGATGGAGAAATCAACGATTTTACGAAGGACCCGCAGATTCAGGTACGTGATGACCAAGAAGCAGAGGGCCGTTGCAATAATGATGCCGTAAATGCCGAAGATCGGCGCCAGAATCAGACTTGCGATCAGTTTGATCACAACTCCTGCTGCGACACTGATCATCGTAATCCGCGGTTTCCCTACCCCTAGTAAAATAGAGTTGGTGGTCATCATCGTAATCTGGAAAATGGTACCGAATGTCAGCAAGGCAATGATCGGCGTTCCATCCAGATTGGTAAACAGCAATCCGTTGACCGAATATGCTGCCGCACAAAGTGCAATGACAATCGGCATACCAGTCAGAATCGAAATGCGCAAGGCAAGTGTAACCTGACTTTTCAGATGAGCTTCATCCTTGCGGGCAAATGCTGCCGATATGACAGGCACCAATGATTGACTCAAAGCGATAGCCAGAATCGGAGGAATACCCGCAATACTTTGGGCTTTCGCACCCAGGATCGCAAGTACACCAGTCGCTTCTTCGAGTCCGATCTGGCCACTAAGCAGTGGTACCACAAGGGATGAGTCGATGAAGTTAATGGCTGGAACCGCAAGTGAAGACAGCACAATTGGAATAGACAGCTTGAAGATATCACTGTAGATACCTCGCATTGGTAACTGCTCTGCACGCTCGTAATTCAATTGGGCAGCACGGTCGCTACGACGCAGCTTCAAGGTGAAGTACAGCATGACACCGAAGGCACCCACACTTCCCAATACCCCACCAAATGAGGCTCCCGCAGCAATCGTCTGGTCATCATAATTCCATTGCAGCATGACATAAGCCACGATAATGGCTGTACCTACACGGGCGAACTGTTCAACAATCTGTGAAATACCCCCCGCTGTCATGTTGCCGCGTCCCTGGAAATATCCACGCATCATCGCAATGGCCGGGAACAGCAGCAAGGCTGGAGCCAAGGCGCGAATGGCGCTGACCGACTCCGGTACTTTGGAGACATACGTAGCATAATAAGGTGCCGCGAACCACAATAAAGCAGACATGACTACCCCGGCAACAGCTGCAAAGATCAGGGCTGCACGGTAGATCTGTTGAGCTTCACCCGCGCGTCCGAGCGCATAACGTTCCGATACCATTTTACTCAGAGTACTCGGTATGCCCGCCGTTGCTACAGTTAACAGCATTAAATATACCGTATTGGAGATCGTAAACGATGCGTTACCGACATCTCCAAGGATATGCTCAAGCGGCACCCGTTGAACCAATCCGAGTACTCTTGCGATCAGTGCAGCGGCCGCCAGAATGAGCGTACCCCTAATGAATGTTTCTTTCTTAGACAAACGAATTCCCCTTCTTTCCTCCACACCGGACGTGCATCCCGTTGAAGCTAATCCTGAACGTTTAGGCGAATCTTACCACCCAAATAATAAAGAGAACAATCATGACGATTTGCAAAATAATTTTCATCACAGTACTCGTAAATAGCCCCACGACGGAACCAAATCCAACTTTCGACGCTTTGGAAGGTGAAGAACCTCCGATCAGTTCACCGATAAAAGCACCGATAAATGGTCCTAGTACCAGTCCAAATGCCGGAATGACAAATGGACCAATGATAACACCAATGGTACTCAGCGTGGTCGATAACTTGGAGCCACCAAACTTCTTCACACCCCATGCGCTGACGACATAATCAGCCACAAACAACACAACAACAATCAGAATCTGAATGATCCAGAACCACACACCAAACGGATCAAAGCTGAAGAACCAGCCGTAGACCAGAAACGCAAAGAAAATCGCTACAGCACCAGGCAATATGGGATATACCGTTCCAGCCATCCCCACTGCAAACAGCAGCACAATTAAAATCCAGGCAATGGTTGCGAGCAAAGGTTACTCCCCCTTCAAAATATGTTCACGGATCACTTCAACAATGCCGTCTTCATTGTTACTCGCTACGATCAGATCAGCCGCTTCCTTGACCTGCTCCTGCGCATTGCCCATCGCTACACCCAGACCTACGGCCTCAATGACAGCCAGATCATTCAGACTGTCTCCGACAGCAACAACTTCGGACATCTCGATACCCAGCAGTTTGCAAACCTCAGCTACACCACTGGCTTTGGATATTCCAGCAGGGTTGATCTCGATATTAACAGGTGAAGAATTCGTCATCTGCAGACCACCCATTTGTTGCAGTTCCATCATGATCTGGTGACGAGCTTCATCCACTTCGGTATTAAAGCCGAATTTTAGCCATTCCAGACCTTCAATATTGTCCGTCCAGCGATCACGATTGAACAGCTCTTCCACGGAGTATGCCCAGTACCAGCTGTTATATTTCTCACCAATCTCCTGCATTTTACGAATCAATGCCGGATCCATCAGATGACGCATATGCAGATCATGCGGTGCTTTCCAGACTTCACTACCGTTAACGGTTACCATCGGTGTCTCCAGCCCAAGCTGGACCGCATAAGGCATCGCATGGAATACAGCTCTTCCCGTAGAAAGGCACACATGTACACCCCGACGAATGGCAATCTGAATCCACTTGGCGGTCTCCTGTGTAATTTCATGATTATCGTTAAGTAATGTTCCATCCATATCCAATGCAAGCAATTTGTATTTCAATTCACTCATACAGTAGTTCCTCCTAGGTTGTCTCTCTATTTCTCCCTAATTTTAAACTCACAACAAGATCGCCCGGCATCCGCAAAATCGGACGCTCCGGACGTCACAGCTAACGACATTTTACCACAGATCGTCGACCTGCAACAAAATAACCCGCTCAGGATTACACTTCGAAGTTATTACATTTTATGTAATATATAATTTCCTAAATAAAAAACGATCCATCTCCTACAGATGAACCGCTTTTAGCTTAACCTTAGTCAATCTGCCTGTTTTCCCTGCCTAACCCGTAGCCAAGATTAAATCCAATTATCCCCTGTCCGCTCCTCTGTCTTGCTTGGATACTGCAAACAAGGATTGGGACATCAGATTCATGGTTTGTTTATATACGGTATGGGCTGCCTTTACATCACCAAGGAACCCGCCCATATACAGGTGGATTACACCGTGCAGCGATGCCCATATAGTACTAACAAGAGTTTCGGTCTCTTCCTGGTCCGAAATCTGTCCTTGCTTCTGGGCAGTGCTAATTAGAATCAGCAAGCGGTGTATGGCAGTCATCGTTCCCTGCATACTCTCTGCATCCGGCTTGAACTCTGCAAAAGCCCCTCCGAACATCAGCTTATAGTAGCTACTATAATCCTGCGCAAACTGCCAGAAGGCTTCCCCCAAATCCAGTAAATGCTGCAAGAAGTCAGAGGACGGCGGCACTTCTTCCAAACGCTTGGCGAGCAATTTGCAGCCCTCCAGATACAACTGCTGGGCCAGGCCCTCTTTATTGACAAACAAACTGTAAATGATCTTGGTGGAGCAGCCCATCTTTTGCGATACTCTGCGTACAGTAACAGCCTCCGGACCTTCTTCCTGCAAAATGGTTGCAGCCGCATCAACCACAAGCTTACGGAGATTTTCCGTATTTTGCAGGCGAGCTTGCTGATATGTTTTTAATGCCCGCCTCTTGGATGGTGAGGGCTTGTCTTCGTTACTTATAAGGATCACCTTCAATTAGTTATCACGTTTCCGACTTCTAACAGGCATTCTAACCATTAGCAGAAAAGTTGTCAATGAAGTCATCATGATAAAAAAAAGAATTTGACACAATCGTTTTCTTTTGGTTACTATGATTCTTATAGGAAACAATGTTACTGAAAATGGTCTTGAGTTCATTTTATATTTTTTTGGAGTTTCGGTAACGTTGTTCCCCAAAAGAAACAGTGTATTAAGGAGGATTAATATGTCAACAGAACAAAAACAACGCAAACGATCCACTGGTCAACAAATTCGTAAATGGAGCCTGACTCTGCTAGGGGTAATTGTGCTGGGAATCGTTGTATTCCTGCTAATGCCCGCCCCGGTAGAACCCGCTGTTTGGTCTGCACCTGCTGCTCCTTCTTTTGAGAAGGAGGGTCCCTGGAAAGAGAACAACAAACTTAGCTCCGCTGAATTGGTTACCGGCCGCGCGAAGTTCCCGGAATTTATCACTTTTGACAAAGAAGGGCGACTGTATACGGGTGACTCCGACGGCAAAATCTACAGAGTAACCTTTGACGCCGAAGACAAGGCACAGCCAGCAGAGGTATTCGCTGATACCCATGGAACACCTAACGGCCTGAAATTTGATGCTGCCGGAAATTTGATTGTGGCGGATATTCAGAAAGGGCTCCTGTCCATTGACCCGAACGGAAACATCGAAGTACTAACCACTGAAGTAGATGGGGGGCCGATCTACCTGGCGAACGAACTGGACATCGCGCAAGACGGATCTATTTATTTCTCCGATACCTCTAACTATGGCAAAGTCATGTTCAAAGAAATTGCCGAGAATAAACCGCATGGACGATTGTTGAAATATGATCCACTGACCAAACAGACGAACGTTCTGCTTAAGGATTTATATTTTGCCAATGGGGTGGTACTGTCTGCCGAAGAAGACTTCGTGCTAGTCGCAGAATCGTATCATTACCAGTTGACCAGGTACTGGTTGAAGGGTCCCAAACAAGGCACCTCTGATATTTTTGCGGAGAATCTGGCTGGGTTTCCGGACAATATCACCCGTGACGCAGAGGGACACTTCTGGGTAGGGGTATTCACAACCCGTCTGTCTTTTGCCGATTACATGCATAGTCACCCTTGGTTAGCAGCGACGATGTCCAAAGTTCCACAGTCCTTGTTAAATGGAGCCAGTGCCCCGGTGAAACACGGACTTGTTGCAGAATATGGACCAGAAGGAGAGCTTATTCGTAGTTGGCATGATCCAGAAGGAACATTGTATGGCATCACCACGGCCGTAAACCAAGGGAAATATGTGTATCTCGGAACCGCACCGGGAGGAAGCCAAGGGGTTCATCGGGTGCCTTTGAAACCGTAAGGATTGTTATATTCATCTACCTCATTGCCACCTTTAGGCATCCCAATAGCAGCTCACTCCAGCAGGAGGGGCTGCTATTGAATTTTTCTTCGTTCACAGTCCAATCATAAAAAACCGCCTGCAAAGCAGGCGGCTAACAATCTCTATGAATTAACGTGCCGCGAATTTGCGACGAACGTAACGGAATACGATGCCATGTTTCGGTGACAGAAGCAGTGCAAGAACAAACAGAATTCCAGCAACAGCTACCATGCAGCCCGCAATGGAAGCATCCAGGGCGTATGCCATGATGTAACCTCCAACCGAAGATGCTGCTCCGATCAGGACGGCATACAGTATCATTTTGCCCAGACGATCTGTGAGCAGGTAAGCCGTCGCCGCTGGTACGATCAGCATGCCCACCACGAGAATCGAACCAACACTTTCAAATGAAGCTACGGACGTCATCGAAACAAGTCCCATGAGCAGATAGTGGAACAGCACTACTGGAATGCCGCAGGCCGCAGCCAGCGCCGGATCGAAGGCACACAGCTTGAACTGTTTGTAGAACAGCCCAATAACGACGAGGATGACTAGCAAAGTGATACCCAGCATCCAGACTGCCCTCGGACCGACATCGGTACCTCCAAGGGTTAGCGTATCCCACTGTACATAAGCGATCTCTCCGAACAAGACACAGTCCAGATCCAAATCAATATGCTGGGCGTTCAGACTAATCAGAATGACTCCTACTGCGAAGAGTGCTGTGAACACAATTCCGATCGAGGCATCAGACGACAGTCCACCTGCCTGCAAACTCTGTATGAAGAACACCGTCAGTAATCCAAACACTGTTGCACCAAGTAGCATCCATAACGAATCTCTGGAACCGCTCCACAGGAAAGCAATCGCAATACCGGGGAGAACCGCATGGCTGATCGCATCACCGACCAGAGCCATTCGCCGCAGAATCAGAAAACAACCCAGAATGGCGCAAGCAGAAGATACCAAAACGGCCGTCAAGATAATCCAAAACGTTGCCATTACATCTCCCCCCGTTCCTGCTGATTTCGCTGTGCGGCGAGAGTCTGGAGTGTAGCTCGCTCTTCACGCATATATGCGGACTTTGCCTGAATACTACGCAACCGTCGGGCTAACAATCCACGACGTGGGGCGAGCAAGGCTGATCCGGCAAACAGCACCGTAGCCGCAAGAACCGTTACAGGTCCTGTCGGCAGATTGGGCACGAGCGTGCTGAAGATGGTACCCGTCGCTCCGCTCAATGCACCAAATATGCCTGCCAATAATACCATGAGTGCAAGGGAGTCGGTCCAGCAGCGTGCCGCTGCAGCCGGAGTCACCAGCAGGGCCGCGACAAGCACCACACCCACCGCCTGAATCCCGGCAACCACCGCGATCACCGTCAAGAGCAGAATGAGCTGCTCCAGCATGGCAACTGGCAGACCCATGCCTCGTGCAAAACCCTGGTCAAAACTCACCAGCTTAAATTCCTTGAACCAGGCAAGACAGGCAATCAGTAACACGAGACATACCCCCCCCATGACATAGACATCCGTCATGACCATGGATGCCGCCTGTCCAAACAAATATTTATCGAGTCCGCTTTGGCTTCCACTCGCCCCATGCTGAATGCGCGTAAGCATGACTACGCCAACCCCGAAAAATACGGTCAGCACGATCCCCATCGCCGCATCCTGCTTGATCCGGGAGTAACGTGTAATCCACGAAATTCCAAATGTAGCCACAATGCCAGCCACCAGAGCACCGAACAGAAATAAGCCTACGGACTTCGTTTCCGTTAACATAAACGCAATACAGATTCCGGGCAGAGCAGCATGAGCAAGGGTGTCCCCCATCAGGCTCTGTTTACGAAGAAAGGTGAAGGAGCCAATAATTCCGCTACTGAATCCTAACAACAGACAGCCAAGCAATATCCAACGTGTATTGGGGTCAGATAAGATGGCAATGATCCAGTTCCACATGCACTACACCTGGCCTTTCTCCGTCCGGCTTCCGATCATCGCAATCCGGCCTCCGTACGTCTCTTGCAGTGTATCCGGTACAAATACTTCGCTTGTCGGTCCGCCAGCCACGAGTCGTCCATTGAGCAGCAGCACATGGTCGAAGTATTCCTCGACTGTCGCCAGATCATGGTGAACGACCAGTACCGTCTTTCCTTCTTTCTTCAGCTGTTCCAGAAGTAAAATGATAGCTTTCTCCGTTGTAGCATCCACACCTGCAAACGGCTCATCCATGAAATAAAGATCTGCGTCCTGCACCAGTGCCCGTGCCAGAAAGACACGCTGCTGCTGTCCACCGGACAGCTGACTGATCTGGCGGTACATGTAGTCGCCCATGCCTACTTGCTCCAGGCAGTGTGCCGCCAAGTCCCGCTCCTTTTTCCCCGGACGACGGAACCAGCCCAGATGACCATACCGTCCCATCATCACCACATCGAGCGCATGTGTAGGGAAATCCCAGTCCACCGATTCCCGTTGGGGCACATAACCGATGCGGCGACGTTGCTCCCTGTACGATTGTCCGAAGATCCGTACCTCACCATGCATCTTCGGTACCAGTCCCAGAACCGCTTTGATCAGTGTTGATTTCCCTGCACCATTTGGTCCGAGAATTCCGATGAGCTGTCCTTCCGGAATATCGAAGGATACGCTGCTAAGCACCGGCTTTTTGTGATACGCAACGGCCAGATCCCTCACACTGAGAGGAGCCGATGTTGGCTGCGTTCCCTGCAAGTGACTATTGTTCAGTTTCTTAGGAGTTTGTTCCAATAAAGTTGTATCTTCCATAATCCTGTAACTCCTCTCTTCATGTGATTCATTATTTCAGGGCTTCTACAATCGTCTCAACATTGTGGCGAATCATACCGATGTATGTGCCTTCTTCCGTTCCCTCAGCCCCCATGGCATCCGAGAACAGTTCTCCACCAATGCTGACCGTATGGCCTTTTTGAGCTGCTCCGGCAATGATGGCTTCCATCGCTTTTGCAGGTACACTCGATTCAACAAATACTGCTTTGATATGGTTATCCACGAGATAATCCCGCAGTTCGCTAACATCTTTTGCACCATATTCGGCTGCTGTACTGATGCCCTGAAGCCCCATCACTTTCATGCCATAAGCCTGACCGAAATATCCAAATGCATCATGCGCCGTAACCAATACCCGGCTTGCTTCCGGAATCTCCAGAATCTTCTCACGCACCTCGGCATCCAGTGCTTCGAGCTTCGCCAGATACGCCTCTGCCTGAGCCTTGTACTCTTCCGCATGGCCCGGGTCCGCCTCCACGAGCGTATCGCGTACGGCTTCTGCCGCATGCATCCAGTGGCTGACGTTAAACCAGACGTGTGGATCATATTCGGTGCCGCCTGTATCTTTGCCTGAGTGTAACTCCTCGACTGGAATAGTCTCTGTAACAGCAGTAACCAGCTTGCTTGAGGACATTTTCTCCAAAATGTCTGTCATTTTGCCTTCAAGATGCAGTCCATTATAGAAAATGACTTTTGCTTGTTCCAGCTTGCGAATATCACCTTGGGATGCCTTGTACAAGTGGGGATCAACTCCCGGGCCCATTAGCCCGGTAACATCAACATATACCCCGCCTACCTCACGTGCTACATCAGCGATCATTCCCGTTGTAGCGGTTACTTGTAACTTGCCACCACTGCTCGTCTCTGCATCACTGGAACATGCCGTAAGTACAATAACCAGAACCAGAGCCGCTAGCGTAATGCCCCCCCTCTGAATACTCCTCATTTTCACCATTAACAATTCAATCGTCCCCTTTCCCTCTCCTAAAATACTTGTCTACATCTAATTTTGTTGTACAAGGTATTAAATTTTAATCAAGACTAATAATGTTTCCCTTGTGCAAATTTTATCCGAAGCCAAAAAAAAAGGCAAGGGATTATTTCCCCTGCCTGTCCAAATATATTTAATTCACTTCATAAACCTTTCGGTCACGATGTTAAAAGAGCTAACTTCCGCGAGGTTCTTTTGCATTACTCTTTGTCTTTTCCTTCGTCTTTCTTACCTTTCGGCGTTCCATCGAGACCATACACTTCATCATATGCATCGAAAATTTTCCGTGCAATCGGTGAAGCACTGACTGACCCGAATCCACCTTCCGGTACAACAACAGCTACAGCAAGCTTCGGATTATCTCGTGGTGCAAAGGCAATAAATACACCATTCTCTTTTTTGTTCGGTCCGGTCCCCTGCTCTGATGTTCCTGTTTTCCGTGCATAATCGTATGGGAAACCGTCAAATGAACTTACTTTGGTAACCATACCTTTGTGCACTTCATTCCAGTGCGCATCGGCAAAATCAACTTCATTGAGCACCTTAGGTTTGATCTCTTTCACCACATTACCGTCCGCGTCACGAATTTCCTTCACCAGATGTGGTTCCATCCGTTTACCCTTATTCGCAAGCATCGTGGTATATTGGGCGAGTTGCATCGTGGTGTACTTGGCTTGTTGTCCAAAGGAGGCAAATGCCAAACGTGTTAGAGCTGATTCATGATCCTTTTTATATTCCAGTGTACCCAGGTATTCACTTGGTAAATCTACTCCCGTAGACACACCCAAGCCAAATTCCTGCATGTGTTTGTGCCAGACATCGATGCCT
The DNA here is from genome assembly GCF_057334655.1 of Paenibacillus sp. AGC31. Taxonomy (NCBI): domain Bacteria; kingdom Bacillati; phylum Bacillota; class Bacilli; order Caryophanales; family Paenibacillaceae; genus Paenibacillus; species Paenibacillus sp. AGC31. The sequence continues at coordinate 67,372 of NZ_JBHFJH010000034.1, read as the reverse complement.
TTCTCTGAGCCATAATTACGTAACAAACGTTTACCCACCATATCAATCATGAAGGCATTGGAGGATTTCTCAATCGCTCTTCTCGCCGTAATAGAACCATTATACGCAGAATGCGAGTTCTTCACTTGTCGCCCGTCTTTCCCCAAAACCGCATATCCCTGATCATGATAGGTCTCTCCTGCTGTAAATAATCCCTCTTTTAATCCAATAAGCACACTTAGCGGCTTGATTACTGATCCAAGGAGTACAACGGATTCCGCCCGACTAGGCTTGGCATCATTCGGTGGGAACGATTCAGTGGTTCCGTTCCGGAATACATATTTGATTTTGTCATAATCCCAATCGTTCGGATCATAATCTGGCATACTTGCCATAGCTACCACATTCCCCGTATCCACTTCCATGGCTACTGCGTATCCGGTAATTGCCTTGGGAAGTCTGCGCAATTCGTCCGTTATCGCCTCTTGTGCAGCCATCTGAATTTCCTTGTTAATGGTGGAAACCAGACTGTAGCCTTTCTCCGGTGGTGTTTGTAACATCGTCCCATCTGGCAGATTACGTGCGTCAATATCAATGGACTGATATCCGCTTCGTCCACGGAGTTCTTCCTGATATTGAAGCTCCAGCCCATCGAAGCCAACCTTCTCTTCTTCATGGTACACAAGACCAGGATCACGCTGGGTACTTGCCCCCTCGCGGATTGCCTTATATTTGGCAATGGAATCTGGTGCCCGTTTGAACTCTCTTGTGTAACCGACAACCTGAACCGCTACGCCATCCGGGTCATATTTTCTTATGTTTTCTTCCAGCACCATAACACCTGGATATTCTGCTTTTTTCTCCATAAAAAAGGCAATTTCTTTAGTCGATAGATCCGACTTCACCAATCTTGGCACATACCCGAACGTTTTCTGGTAATCCAGATCCAATCGTTTGATGATCTCTTCCGCGTCCGGCTGCTCTTTGTCCCCTGGATTAAACTGCTTAAACACAGCCGCCAAATCATGAGCCAGCTCCTCTGCTTCCTGTCTACGTTCATCATTCCGATAATCCTCGTACAACAACACATACAGGGACTGTACAGGTTCGGAATAAGCCAGCGCGACTTCCCCTGTCGCATCATAGATGGGACCACGAACAGGTGCGAGTGGAATGTCTTTGGTATTACGACTCGTTTCCATATACGTCAGTTCAGGACCCTCCACAAATTGCACAAAGGCCAACCTGAAAATAAGGATACTGAATATGACAAATGCCGCGAAAAAAAACAGATTCAGCCTTGCGGTGGAAGGCTTGTTGACGGGTGTATCTTCCTCAGTCATGGGTTTCTTCCTCAATCGGTTAAACATGTTTTAAGCCTCTCCCGTTCCTCTATAAAAATAAAATATTTAATCCGTCTTGTGAACGTGTTCAATCCATATTTAATCCTTTCTCATACAAGTCTACCAAAGGTTAGCTGTCACGTCTTTCAATATTTGGTTACATTTTCGTAAACAGAACCGTTACACTACCCAATCTACGGATTTCAATGTAAACACTGACATATCAACGTTATCCCGTTCTCCGGATCGCGTTTACCCTTCCCTTATATAAACGTGGTACAGCTCATATGGTTACATATTAATGCAACTAATTAGTTCACTCTTACGATCCATTCTCCGCGTAAAAACAAAAAAGAGGACCCACGAAGGGTCCCCTCTGTAACCAATGCCTCACATCACTGTGTGCCTGATTCCGAATCTGATTCTTTATTTTTGTCCTTTTTCGGTACACCGTCGAGACCGAATTCCTCGTCATAGGCATCGAAGATCGCACGTGCAACCGGAGCCGCACTGCTTGATCCAAAGCCCCCTTCGGGGATAACTACAGCGACAGCAAGCTTTGGATTATTACGTGGGGCATAGGCGATAAACACCCCGTTATCCACCAGTTTACCGCCGACGAGTTGCGTCGATGTTCCTGTTTTTCTGGCGAAATCATAAGGGAAGCCGCTAAATGCCGAAACTTCGGTAGCCATGCCTCGTTGCACTTCGTTCCAGTAGGCGTCGTTAAACTCCACCGTGCTCAGTACCTTCGGTTTTACTTTCTTGACCACGTTGCCTTCCGAATCCCGGAACTCGTTAACCAGTTGTGGTTCCATCCGTTTTCCTTTGTTCGCAAGCATTGTGGTGTACTGTGCTAACTGCATAGTTGTATATTTTCCTTGCTGACCAAAGGAGGCATATACCAACTTGGTCAAGGAACTCTCGGAGCTTTCCATGTATTCTTTGAGACCAGGCCGCTCATTAGGCAAATCTACCTCTGTAGATACACCAAGACCGAATTGCTCCATATATTTATCCCATACGTCAACACCCTCTGCACCATACTTCGAATACAGTTTCTTCCCGATCTCGTCGATCATAAACACGTTTGAGGAATGACGAATCGCATCACGAGGATACATTGCACCATACACATGCCCTGATGAGTTCTGCACTCTGCGATTGTCTCCACCAAAGGTCGTTGAACCTCTATCCGAATATACGGTATTTGTAGTGAAGAAACCTTCTTTCAAACCGATCAATACACTAAGTGGTTTGATCGTTGAACCGAGCAACACAACAGATTCCGCCCGTTTACCAGAGTCATCCGGCGGGAAGCCCCGAATCGTACCATTCTGATAAATATATTTTATTTTTTCATAATCTTCTGTACTTACACCGCCTGTTTTCCACACATTGGTGTCGTAATCAGGCATACTGGCAGCTGCTACAATTTTTCCCGAATCCACTTCCATCGCCACGGCATATCCCGTCTTCGCATTTGGATGCAATTTACCGGATACCGGATTCCGATGGAGCCAGCTCAGCTGGTCTGTAATAGCCTGTTCTGTTTTCACCTGAACGTTCTTGTTAATGCTGGAAATCAGGTCGTAACCTTTCTGCGGCGGGGTAGAACCTGCTACACCTTCAGGCAAATTACGCAAATCAACATCAACGGATGTATATCCGCTTTTGCCGCGGAGTGCATCCTGATATTGCAACTCCAGTCCATCAAAACCTACAAATTCATTCTCCGTATACACCAGGCCCGGATCCGTTTGCGTTTTATTGGCCTCATCCACCTCTTTGTATTTGTTCAAGGACTTCGAACTTCTGAACTTCTTGAGATAACCGATGGTCTGAACCGCTACCGTATCCGGATCGTAGAATCGCACACTCTCCTCGACGATCTGAATACCTTTGAACTCGTCCTTGTGCTGTAGGAAATAAGCAACTTCTTCCTCGGACAGATCACTCTTGATCAGACGCGGCATAAAACCGTTCGCTTTGCGGGAGTTCAAGTCCATCTCTTCAATAATTTTCTCCACCGTAAGTGACTCTGAATCCTTCAGCTTGTACTGTTCAAACACATCATGCAACCGGGTTGCAATATCCTGTACTTCTCCTATGTTAGGACTCGGTTTCCCATCAACATCCCCATAGTTTTTATAAAGCGTCAGGTAGAGAGACTGAATGGGCTTGGAGTAAGCCAACTTCACCTCACCTGTAGAATCATAGATCGTGCCTCTCACAGGAGGAAGTGGTACATCTTTGGTAATGTTACTTGCTTCTTCCTGACTGAGTTCAGGCCCTTCCACAAATTGCAAAAAGGCCAAGCGTACAATAATAACGCTAAAAATAACAAAGGAAGCGAAGAAAAATACGTTCATTCGGTAACTAAAGCGCCGTTTGTCTGTAAGTTCATCCTTCTCATTGGAATGCTTTTTCATCCATCCTACCTCTTTCATGACTTGATGCATACCGCTCAAACTGGTTCTTCGCGGCATGATAACCTGGCAACGTCGTCATATTCCGGACCCATGTCCCTTGTAATGTTAAGCTGACTGATCCTTTAGATGGGTGTCGGCAAAATTCGGAGGATTAAACCAGTCTCCACTGATTGCCCATGTCGGGTCAAGCGGAACCCAGCTCTCGGAATCACTCAAATACACCTCATTCCACGCATGCGGACCATACCCTCCCTGGCCGTTATAACCAAGTCCTGTAACCACTTTGACTTCAAGTCCTTGTGAACGGGCCATCACGGCATAAAGACGGGCATAATCAATACATACGCCTTTGCGTGTGTAAAATGTATTCTGTGGATTCTGTTCATGCCATATGCCCTTTTGCTCATAGTCATCCACTTTACCATAGTCATACTGAATACGTGAACCTACCCAGTCGTATAGCGCTTTTGCTTTGGCTTCATCTGTCGATTGGCCTTTGACAATCTCACTCGCTGCAGATTCAATATCCGTCGGAATATTGTGGTCGATGACTTCATATTTACGTTGCAGGATGCCGCCCAGTTCCTTCTGCACAGCCTGCGTAAAGACGGGTAGCTTGTCCTTGATGAACGTGCCAGACAACGGTTCGATAACCGATTTGGCCCCTTGCATATAGATCGGGGATGCTTCCACATATCGGCTGAACATGCTTCCAGGGTAAAGACTGACAATCATGAACAAAACCGCAATGACAATCATTCCGCGGACGGAGCCTATGATCGTGCCAATGACTGCACCCGTCAACCGACTAAACATACCTTTAGGCGCACTTTCCTCAGCTGACCCCTGCCTGCTGCTAAAAATAAATGATGAGAGAAACCCGAGAATCAGTCGGATGAGTCCATAGCTAAGTACAAATAATACAGCGAACCGCATTAGCGGAAAATCTGCAATCGCCGTAACCAACGTATAATACATCTGTTCCCACCGGTTCAACTCACGGTTAGGCATGGCTGAAGCATACTCAGACAGCCACTGCTGTACATATGGCGCAAGCCACAACGTTAAACCGATCGACAACAGAATACCAATGACCGCCATAATGCCATCCATCAGGAACCCAAAGAGTCTGCCTGCTGAACGCGAAGCCCCTCTGGACCAACCCTGCAATAATGAAGCAGCTACAATCAGCAGCAGCATAATCGTGATGCCATTCAATTCCTTCAGGCTGTCCAGCCAATTCTGCAGCACGTACCGATTCCCCCTTTACTACGATGCTGGTGCTGTTTTGTTGTTCTCCTGTGCCTGTTCGACAAACGTACGTATCGTTTCATTGTCGAGTTTCCATTCGCCAAGTGAAATTCCGCGGAAGGTCACATCGACTTTATCCGATTGAGTTCTGCCTTTAATCTCCACATTGGGACTTGTGATGGTGAACGCTCCATCCTGTCCTTTGACGTATTTCGCTTTGGAAGCCTCCTTAAGCATCATGCTGGTTGCTTCCTTCTTCAATGTATCCATCGTGCTGGATTGTACGTCTGTTACTGTCTGTTTGATCTGATCAATGGAGATGCCGCTGTATATCAGTAGAGCCGCAATAATGATGATGGCAATCGCCCATTTCAATACGGTTTTGACCACATTCAGAACAAAGAACAATATGATCAATGCAACCACGATCACCAGCCAGTTCTGCATCACAAACTCTTTGATTACTTCTATGTTCATGACTACACCTTCCGTATTAGAATTCATTCGTAACACTCCCGAATATTATACATGATTTCCGAAGCTGCTGTCAGCTAAGCCCTCTCCCTTAAAAATAAACGGTCTAAGTTCGTCCCGCCGGGCGTACAAGTAGTACCATGAGGTTCTTCCGGGAGAACGGGGAACACGTTCAAGACCTGTAGTTTGAACATGCATCGCTTAACAAGGAGGGGCTTATGTGAAAACGGCCATCTGGCTATACCTGTTTTTGTTCCTTGCCGTATTTGATTTGCACGCCCAGTATCCCATTCTGACTCCTTTTGCCATCTCGCTGGGAGCCGCCCCTACCTTCATTGGCTGGATGATGGGCATCTATTCCTTAACACATCTTCCTGGCAATCTGATTGCTGGAACACAAATCGATAAACATGGCAGTCGCCGCTACATTGTATTCAGTCTGCTCGGTGCAGGGTTCATCCTGCTCCTGCAAGCCTATGTCCAGACACCATGGCAACTGCTGGCGCTGCGTTCCATCAGCGGGTTTGTACTGGCCTTCCTGTCTCCTGCATGTCTCGCCCTGCTTGCACAGTTATCCAGCGATCCGGTGAAACAGGGGAAGTATATGTCGGGTCACGGGGTAGTGCATACCCTCGCGTCTGTCGTATCACCAGCAGCCGGTGCGATCATTGTAGGTTCCATGGGATTCTCAGCTACATTTTCAGGCTTGGGCTATCTGCTTATTCTCACTGGTGTTATTGCTTTCATGACGATGCCTCGTGGCATCATCAAGCAGCATGAGAGAGTAACGGAACCTGCTAAACCTGCTGTTTCACCAGCAGATGCCACAAGTGCATTCCTGCCGGTGTCTTGGCGATACTTTGCCTTGCCTCTGGTGATTGCCTGTGCCCAAGGGATTCTCTTCTTCGAATTACCCCTGCGGGGCGGAGGACAATCGTCCATCATGTCTACCGGACTGCTGTTCTCTATTATCAGTATTGGGGCACTCTTCACCCTCAGCATGTTATTTCTAAACCGGTATTCCCCCAAGCTGCGTCTGGTTGCGGGCGTGCTGTTAATGTCCTTGTGTTTTTTTGTGATGGCAGCCATTCCGCAAATTCCGTTGTCCACCGTATTGTTTGTACTCGGGATGTCCAAAGGCATCATCTTTCCAGCTATGGCTACCCTATTTATCCGTCTGAGCGGAGGAAGCAAGTTGGGCCGCATTTTCTCGCTGCAATCCATTGCCACCTCCATCGGCTCTTTCATCGGTCCCATCACAGCTGGACAACTTCGTATCGGGTTATCACCCTATTTCATCGCCTTTGTTTTATTAATGATTGGTATGCTGCTGCTTCCATACTATACATCCAGACGCGAAGCTTCCCTCGCCGATCCCAAAAGTATATTAAATTAGGCCTGTTTCAAGCTCTGCTTTCCTACCGTTATAACAGCAATTAGGCCTGTATTTTCATTAGCTTTGCATCATTCCCCCATTTACAGCTAAACTATATAAAATGGACTGACGTTTTACACGTTGATAAAAGCTAACTGGGAAATCTATCTTTTACAATCACCGAAGGTTTTATCTTATTGAAGATCATTAAAGTTGAACAATTAGCCAAAAGTAGTGAAGGGGACGTAATCGATTTTGAAGAAGCGGTAGCGTTCGCCTTTGTCTCCAAATATTAACTTTATAAAAGCAAATCAGAAATATATGGAGACAACAGCGATCGGAAGAACGATCCGTAACCGGAACGGCCACTGCAAGCTATTACTGACCTAATGATGCACATGAGATAAGATTTCAGAGAATTGTCTTGATGGGTTGTTCTCTCCAGTTAGCAATCGTGTAAAGAAAGGAGTCCATTTTATATAATCAGTCGATTTTCGCTGCAACATTTCCCGGGGAATGTCGACATAAGCTCTCGAACAAGAGGTGAATATCATGCCTATTCATGTCATTGTGGAAGGTAAGAATGACCGAAGCAAACTGAAACGTCTGGTTGGACCCGAGATCAACATTCTATGTACGTTTGGAACACTTAATTCACTCAAGCTGGAGACCCTGCGCAAGCAAGTCGGTTACGATGAAGTCTTTTTATTTATGGATAATGACAGTTCCGGCAAAAAAATTAGAGGTGTACTTCGGGATGCTTTCCCGGATGCAGTACAGATGTATACACGACGAGGATATGCGGGTGTGGAAGGAACACCTGATGAGTATATCATTGCCCAGCTGGAGAAAGCAGGGTTAGAGACATACATCCAATACCCTGAACATCCTTCCTTTTAAAATGAAATACCAAAAGGCTGCCTTGGGTTGATATCCAAGGCAGCCTTTACAATATGAGTATCAGATGATTATTCCTTAATCAGATTGCGAATATCCTCAGCAATGACAGCTGGCACAACGTCCTCTGTATTAAATGCGTTATATACCTTGCGCAGCTGGTTATTCTCATCCACCAACCCGATCATGTTCATATGGGCAAAATCGTCCTTATTCTCCCCTTCGATCAAGATCTGGAATGAGTCCCTGGCGAACTGTTTTGTTTTGTCCATATCCCCTCGCAAGAAGTACCATCCGGAATAATCCGCGTGAAAACGGTCTGCAAACGTCTTAATCTTCTCTCTTGTATCGACTTTGGGGTCGAATGAAATGGATACAAATGAGACATCTTTACCAAAGGTGTCGTCCTCTTTCAACAGATCCTGCACCTGAGATAACGTAAAGGTCGTAATCGGGCAGACATCCGGACAACTGGTGAAATAAAAGTAGAACAAGCGGACTTTCCCTTGCGTATCCTCCAGTGATACTGTACTGCCATCTACATTTTCCATAGAAAAGGATTGGATTTCACGAATCTCGGGTAATTTTTCCTTACTGGCAAATACAGTGCCCCACATCAGATACACAGCCATTATCAGTGCGAGCCCGAGCAGCATCCATGTCCATTTGTACTTTTTCAGCATCTTCCTCGTCCCTTCTGTATCTTCTCTTATGAATACGCATACATATGTGAACCCAAAATCACCTTTGTTTCGCTTCATCCATCTACTGTGACATATGTATTCAAAGAAACCTACTTTTTATGAGATTCTATATTATTGTAACGGTTAAAAGGAACAATGCCCATAAATATTTATGTAACATATCCGACCGCGTATTCTCTGATGCAACTTCTCTCAGTATCCGATATAAAGTTTATCATAGGAAACACCAAAATAGTTTGACAAACTACGTACATTTATTGGGTATAATACAGTTTATTGTCATAAATTTGAAATTAGGGATGTTTTGCATCCTGACAGACGGATATTATACACTATATATGGGTATCACCTAGATAGAGAAGTAATATGCCTTAGAACGATACACCACACAAAGGAGACGTTTATGGATACCTCTACACATTTTGTCATGGGGATTGGTCTAGCCGGTCTGGCTTATGTCGATCCTGTCGTCGCAGCGAGTCCCATGCTTGCAGCTGCGGTAATGATTGGCACGATCGCCGGTTCCCAGGCCCCTGACATTGATACTGCTTTACGTCTCAAAAGCAATTCGCTTTACATCCGGAATCATCGGGGCTTGTCACACTCTCTGCCATTTCTCCTGTTATGGGTTTTGCTCATCACCGGCGTCATTGCACTGATATTCCCTGATGTCCCTATTGGACACGTTGCCACCTGGACCGCTGTGGCCGTAGGCTTTCACGTATTCACCGATCTGTTCAACACCTATGGAACCCAAGCCGCCCGGCCTTTTACGGAACGCTGGATCGCCTGGAACATCATTCATATTTTTGATCCGTTTCTATTCACTACACATGTCATAGCTATCCTGTTATGGGCCTTTGATCTGATCGCCCCTGCACCACTCTTCGTTACGTTGTATAGTTTGACCGCTTTATATTATATATGGCGAACGATTGCTCGTGCACAAGCAGTCAGAAAAGTCAGACGTCTCGACAACAGCCCAGAGCAGGCAAGATACATCGTCATTCCAACGATATCCTGGAACCGCTGGCATGTGGTTAAACGAGTTGAGGACGGCAGTTATGTGATCGGTAAAATGGATGGTTCTAATCTGGTATGGAGTCTGCACGCCTCTTCTTCTACTCATGCGGCCGTTGCTGCTTCACGCAAATCACCGGAAGTCAGTGCCTTCCTCTATTTCACCTCCTATGCAGTGGCAGAGGTTGAAGAACTGCCTGCTGGGTACAAGGTCCGCTGGGCAGATGTACGTTATCGACACCGGAAACAATATCCATTTGTCGCTGTGATTGTGATGGATCGGAATTTTGAAACGATTGATACGTATGTAGGCTGGTTAAGCGATGAGAAGATGGATAAAAAACTTTTATCTGCACGCCCTTGACGAAGTGAGCATGGCAAGGCACAATCAAACTTAGGAACTGATACGCGAGAAAGCCCGGTGCGTTTCCGCCCCGGGCTTTCTGTTTATCCTGTTTGTTGCTGTTGGTTAAAATAAATTATTTGCCAGACCCAGCCAGAGACTGCTCAGCGATTTGTACCAGACGTTTGGTGATATATCCACCCAAAGATCCTGTTTCACGGGAAGTGTAGTTACCGTAGTAACCGTCTTGTGGGATAGTTACACCCAGTTCCTGTGCAGCCTCCATTTTCAATTGTTGCAGTGCTGCAGTCGCTTGAGGTACCACCAAGTTGTTTGAAGAACGAGATCCTTGAGCCATAATTTATAATCTCCTTTCAATCTGTGTCTGTAATGTATTGCAAGCTTGCAAGATTATTATGGCTCGTAGGCTTCAGGTTATACGGAATTTCACTAAATTTGTAGATGGAGGTTTTTCCCAATGAGTAAAGGCTTGTCCCTATGGTTCGCATTCTCTTCGATTATCTTGTTAACGGTTTCAGCAATTATGATCTCCTACTCCGGTTGGTTTGCTGCACTACTGTTTGTCCTGTCCATCGCCAACATTGGCTGGGGATTTGTGATTCGTGCCAAAAAAGAACGTCAGGAAGTTCAATCGGCTGTTTCAGAGCCCACTTCTTAAGCGGGTCATATAGTTCAATAAAGTTCAATAATGAACGCACAAATAAAGAGGAGTCCTTCAATAGGGCTCCTCTTTATTCATGTTAACTATTCATTGCGTGAAATATGAAGGTCTTGTTCAGGACTACTGTTTACGTCTTGGAACAAATCCCATACGTTCTTTCACTGCATCCAACGTTTGAGCAGCAACTTCTTCTGCACGACGGGCTGACGTATCCAGAACATCCGACAATTCGCCAGATTCACGAATCTCATTATATCGTTGTTGTAGCGGTTCAATTACAGATACAACCACTTCAGCCAGTTCCTTTTTGAACGGACCGTACATCTTGCCTTCATAACGCTCAGCCACTTCTTTAAGCGTCATACCTGCACATTCAGCATAGATACTCATCAGATTGCTGACCTCCGGTTTGTTTGCCGGATCATATACGACTTCACGCCCGGAATCCGTTGTGGCACGACTGATTTTTTTGCGAATCACATCCGGCGGATCCAGTAGGGCAATATAGCTGCCAGCGTTAGGGTTACTTTTGCTCATCTTTGAAGAGGCATCATCAAGTGACATGACCCGAGCACCCACCTGCGGAATATACGGATCTGGAATGGTGAAGTACTCTCCATAACGGTGATTAAAACGGCCTGCCAGATCACGTGTCAGTTCCAGATGCTGCTTCTGGTCCTCACCTACTGGCACAAGGTCAGCATTGTATAACAAAATATCAGCCGCCATTAATGATGGATACACGAACAGTCCCGCACCAACGGAATCTTTACCGGATGATTTATCCTTAAACTGAGTCATCCGTTCAAGCTCACCCATGGAGGTCAGCGTTGTCATCAACCAGCCCAATTCTGCGTGCTGCGGTACATGGGATTGCAAAAATACGTTAGATTTCGACGGATCAATACCTGCTGCAATAAACAGTGCAGCTACTGCTTCCGACTGTTCACGCAATGCTGCTGGCTCTTGAGCCACGGTGATGGCATGAAGATCAACTACCATGAAATGACATTGATAGTCATGCTGAAGTTTTACAAAATTTTTGATTGCACCAATATAGTTGCCCAATGTGAGCTTACCGCTTGGCTGAATACCTGAAAGTACTGTTTTCATTACCCATAACGCCTCCCTGATTATATATATAAACTCCTGCTATTCTCTGCGAACGCAAAAAGGCCCCACATCCGCAAGGGACGTGAGACCGTGGTGCCACCCTTATTCGCATTTCTTCGATTGCTCCTGACTCTGAATCAAGTCAAGCCGATGAAATGCCTTCATTGTTCCGTAACGTGGATTATACGGCAGACTCTAGTGGGGCAAGCCCATCTCTGGCTTAACCTGTTCAAACCTACACTCAAGGGTCCATTCGGTAAAGAGCTCACACCGGTTCACATCAACCACCGGCTTTCTGAAGAGGATTCTCTTGGCCTACTTATCCCTGTCATCGATTTCAAGTCATTCAATTCTAATAAATGCTTTCAGAGTTCCATCTTAATGCGCACAGGCGCGAATGTCAAAATGAGTTGAACTTTTTTACCCGAGACATCAAAATCTGTTATGATGGAATTGCTTATCCTGTTGCCTGCTTCACACGAAATAGCGCAGGAAATAGCTGGCATGTACACAACGACACGCCTGCAGCAGTAGCTTCATCACGACTGCTTGCAGACAGATTTCAAGTGGGAAAAGGAGCATCGATATGAAACAAGTGACCAAAGGCCAATGGAATGGTTACGACACGTATATCCTACATAGCCGTGAATTGGAAATCACCCTGCTGCCGCGTCTTGGAAATAATATTATTTCTATTCGCGATTTAGTGCAGGACAGAGATGTCGTCCGCCGTCCGGATGAAGACGATCTTGCCTTTTATCTGCAGAAGCCGTACCATTTTGGCGTTCCTCTTCTGATTCCACCAGGGCGCATTCATCGTGGACAATTCGAATATGAAGGTGTTCGTTACCAGTTCGATCAGAACACGGCGAATGACAACCATATTCACGGTCTCCACCGTACCCAATCCTGGTGTGTCAGTGACATTGAGGAAGATGAAGACGGCTGTGCAATTACGACTGAATTACTGACCGAAAATGAAGAGCATTGGATGGCTCAATTCCCGATTCCCCTGAAACTTGAGATGACGTTCAGTCTGCAAAACGCTGTGTTTAGCCAGCGTCTGCGAGTCACCAATCTGAGCTCAACACCTGCTCCATTCGGGATGGGATATCATACATGGTTTTTGTTAGACGGCAAACCTGCCGACTGGACACTGCAACTGCCTGTTTCCGGAATATACGGACAGAATGAAGAACAACTACCGACAGGTGAACTGGAATCCCTGGGTGAATGGTCTGCTCTGAACGAAGGCATCAATTTGCAGGGACGTAACTGGGATACCCTGTTGAAAGCTACCGAAGGTGAACCGGCTACGGCTTACTTACGCAGGCAAGATGGATATACATTGAAATATTCAGCAGATGAAGCATTTTTCAAACATTGGGTTCTCTTTACCAAAGGTGAATCCGATCAGTTCTTGTGCATTGAACCGTACACTTGGCTCCCGGATGCACCTAATTTGGCTTTATCGGATGAACAAACCGGGTTGATTCGTTTGGAACCGGAACAGCCTGTTGAGTTATTTACACGTATTGAGGTTATACCTCCTACAGACTAAGCGAGCTGATCATCTTTTACGCATATCACCCTATATTTTGATATCCAAATACAACTTGTCGACCCGCATTGGGTCGGCTTTTTTATGTGCCCTGCGCTCTGTAGTTATCCATATTTTCCCTTACGCCATATCATGTATATTTCCTTATTCTCTAACCATACTAACATCACCAAGCCATAAGGAGGTGACACATATGTACGGAAGTCAAAACCAAGGTAGCGGTAGCCGCTCCAACAACCTGGTCGTTCCCCAAGCAAATGCTGCATTGCAACAATTGAAAATGGAAGCAGCACAAGAGCTGGGTGTAACGATTCCACAAGATGGTTACTACGGTAACTATACTTCCCGTGAGACAGGTTCTCTGGGTGGATACATCACTAAACGTCTGGTACAAATCGCTGAGCAGCAATTATCGGGTCGTTCGTAAGCTCGTAATTAATGCTTAAGTAGCGTTAAAAAACAAAAGCGGCCTTCTTCGGAAGTGCCGCTTTCTCTTGTGTAACTAATTATGAGGTCGACTCCATATCTGAATCCTTGTATGTATTGGTTCTAGGGTAACGAATCATCAAGCTTGCCATATTGTAATTAGACTCCATCGTTGCATCTACCAAAATCATACCTTGTCTTACTGTGAAATCGTACGATATTTCGCCATGTGTCCAATTGCGTTTGAATTTCAACGTCTCCAATGCCATTGCCCGGAAAGAATTTCTCTGGGTTTCGTTTAGCCCCCCTTCCTCCACATCCATCTGCCCATCTCGTCCAGCTATCGGATTATGTCGAATACCGAATTTCCCAATTACGTTATTTCGTATTTGCACAAAAACTCCCCCTGAATCTAACCCTGATAACTCATGATCAAGTTCTTTGAATACCAGATCCAACTGTCTCGCTAATGAAAGCTCATTAATTTTCATATTAACACTCTCCTTATATGCTTATAGTCCTATACATCAAGGACTTACGACTCATTATATGACATCATATGTGCTCATTCAACAAAGAACGGCAAAGTTGGGTATTTCTAACTATGATTTGCACAATTAATTGCCATTTCACTTCCTTAAACTGAGCTTTTTCACTTAATTACGACAAAATCTTCGAGAATCGAAAATGAGGATTCTGTACAAAAAAAGGCTGGAATCCAGTGTCTGTTAACACGGGATTTCAGCCTTTTTATATATGTTCAACCTATTTTTGGGTTGCTGTCATCTGTAGAAACTGCTCAATATCGGCAATAACCAAGTCCGCAGCATTTTGCCAGAATTCCGGTTGTGTCAGGTCGGTACCCAGATGTTTCTGAGCAAGTTCTTCGACCGTCATACGCCCTGTATCCCGCAACAAATCATCATATTTATCTGCAAATGCTGTACCTTCCTGCTGCGCTCTTGCATAGATTCCCGCACTGAACATATAACCGAACGTGTATGGGAAATTATAGAACGGTACACCAGTTAGATAGAAGTGCAGTTTGGATGCCCAGAAATGAGGGTGATCTGATGCAAGTGCACCGCAGAACGCTTCCTGCTGCGCCTCCACCATTAATTTGGATAATTCATCCGCGCTGACCAAGCCTTTTTTGCGTTGTTCATAGAAACGATTCTCAAACAGGAACCGGGCATGGATGTTCATAAAGAAAGCCACACTTCGCTGTATCTTGTCTTCCAGCAAAGCCAGCTTCTCTTGCTCATCTGTTGCCGCCTGCACCAGGGCATCTGCTACAATCAGTTCAGCAAACGTGGAAGCTGTCTCAGCCACATTCATCGCATAACGTTGATTCAATGCAGGCAACTCTTCCATAATGTGTTGATGATATCCATGACCAAGTTCATGCGCAAGGGTCGACACATTAGACGGTGTCCCAGAGAAGGTCATAAAAATTCGAGTTGCTTTGCTAAGTGGCAAAGACGTACAGAATCCACCTGGACGCTTGCCAGGACGGTCTTCTGCTTCGATCCAGCGTTTCTCAAAAGCCATCTCTGCAAACGAGGAAAGTTTAGGACTGAACTTGGCAAACTGCTCAACAATATTGATGGCTGCCTCATCGTAAGTGATTTTGCCACTCGATTTACCTACAGGTGCATCTACGTCGCTCCAGCTGAGCTTGTCTACCCCCAGCAGTTCTGCCTTGCGCTCCAGATATTGAACAAGCGCAGGTTTGGCACCGTTAATCACATCCCACATCGTATCCAGTGTCTGACGTGACATCCGGTTGATGGCCAGAGGTTCTTTGAGGATATCATCCCAGCCACGTTTCTCATATAACTTCAGACGGAATCCCGCGAGGTGATTCAGCGTGTCAGCGCAGAAATCTTCGACATCGGTCCAAGCCTGCTCCCAGTTTGCGAATACCGTCTCGCGTACATTCCGATCACTATCGCTCAGCTTGTTGGCAGCCTGTCCTGCGGAGAGCATCACCGTTTCCCCATCTTGCTCAAATGGAATGTTCACCTTGCTGACAATCGTGTTGTAGAATTTGCCCCAACCATGGTAACCATCTACACCCAGATCCAGAGCAAGACCTTCCAGTTCAGGCGACAGCTTCTCACGAGCCAGCGTGCGACTCTCGTTCAGTACAAATGCCAGCGGCTTAATATCTTCCCGAGCAATCCAGGCATCCCACACCGAATCCGATGTCTGACTGAGTGTATTATCGAACTTCGATTTGCTGCCGTTCAGCATCGCTGCAATAGAACTGATAGCGCCCTGAAGCTGGGTTGCCTTTTTGTCCTTCTGGTTTTGCGATGAGAGGCAGGATACAAACGCAGAACCTTCCGATATGCGGATATAACAGCTTTGCAGCAGTTCCAAAATCGGATCAAATGCAGCCGTCTCTTCTAATGAAGTCGGTGCAGGTGTTTCGTTCAACAGATGTTGCAGTTTACGTACATCCTCTTCCAGTTCAATCAGATACGCAGCGAATGTCTCGGAGGAAGAACCTCCACTAAAAATGGACTCCAGATCCCATACGGGGTGTAATGGCGTTTTCATTTAATAAGGCACCTCTCTCTATAAATTGGATGGTTAGGATTGAATTAAAAACTGGTTTTCTGTGTGCCATATCTCTATACTAGAGAAATACTTATAGTAACTTTCAGGAGGTAAACGTATGAAACCTTTACAAGTATCGGCTGATACAGCCGTCAAATTAGCAGAATCCCTGGGCGTACCTTTGGAGCACCTGATGCACATGCCCCAACATATCCTGATGCAGAAGATTGCGGAACTCGCCAAACAAGAAACCTCCAAACCTTCCGCACCAGAAGGCGAACAAGAATGATTCCGTTTGAGAACAGCTGGCCTTACGATATTGTGATGGGAGACATCTATGTACAGCAATGTCCCTACTGTCATGCAAGCAACGTGCTGCTCCCCCTCAAACCAAAAGAGCTTGTGCTCATTCGCGAAGGCAAAAAGAAATTACTGGTATTTCCCTGCTGTAATACAAGCATGACCGTGATCGACAACGACAGTGACTATTTGTTATCCAGCCGTCCTGTCCGTAACTAATGTAAGATCAACTTAGAGGGGGCTGCGCTTCGCAGCCTCTTTGTCTGTTTCCAGCATCTCTTCAGGGAGTTCCAACTTACTTGAAATCATCTGCTCACGCAGCACGGCCCACTGTTCCCTTGAAGCACGAATCATGGCCGCATCTGTGATCCGCTTGTCATGAATGACCTTGCTGAACCATTGCACTGCTTCATTAAACCGTCCTACCCTGCGGTTCAATTCCCCGAGCAAATACAACAGTTTGGCTTCATTGCCACCCGTTCCTTCACGTTCGAACACCTTCACATAGGCTTCCAGGCTAAATTCAAGAAAACGATGTTCCTGTGCATGGTCCTCCATATAACGATACAACCAAGCTATATGATGCAACAGACCAGCGACGACACGATCTTTCTCCTGGATAACCTGTGCGCACAGCAAGGCAAGCTTGTACGTTGCCAACGCCTGTTCCAGTGTTCGTGCTCCGCTATAATCACGTTTAACCCAGCGGTTACCGATCTGTTCCTTAAAAGCCTTGCGCTGAGCATCATTTAAATGCTCCGTTGCGTTCTCCGTCGTGGCAAACCCGCACTGAGGACAGATGCGAACCACATAAAAATCTGGATTCTCCAGCTTGTAGTAAGCACAAAAATCCGAATCCGTCCGGTATGGCCTTTTCAAACTCGGTCTTACCCGTGAGGTTTCATACTCGGTTTCGCAATAATGGCAGGTGACTTTCACCTTATACAGCGGCTCTAATTCCAATCTTTTCCATCCCTCTCCCGTACGCTCGTAATCATATTCGGAACTATGGTGTATTCACAAAATGATGTGCAGGCCCGGATAAACGCTGCAGGATAAACGAATGCAAGGGCTCCTCCACACCAATCTGTGTTAAGGCTTGATCCATACATGCAAGCCAAGCCTCAGCCCGTTCAACCGTCACTTCAAAATGCATATGACGGGCACGCATCATCGGATGTCCAAACGCCTCGGAAAACAGCCCTGGGCCCCCAAAAAACTGAGACAAAAACATATACTGCTTGTCGATGACCGGCTGAATATCTTCCGGGAAAAGCGGAGCCAGCTGCTCATTCTGCTGAACGATCGGATAAAAGGCCTCGACCAGTGCGCGAACACCTTTCTCACCGCCAAGATTGTCATAAATACTCAAACTGGGATTCATTCGTCTGATTCCCCTTTCTGATGTCGAATTTTGCCATATATTACACGTTCCGTGAACATTGTGAAAACAGTAACAATATCCAGGCCACAAAAGCCTTTATCTCCATTCTATCAAAAAAAACCAAAAAGTCCTATATAACATGAAATCATCAGGACATGTAACCTGCCATCTGTATATAGGACCCTTTTCAAAAATAGCACAAAAAAACGCCAACCGCTTGGGTTGGCGCACTAGATATTTCATTAATAACTCCGCCAGTCCTCTTCCTCAGAGCGTACAAGCGAGGCACGTATCACATATACAAAAGCACAGACCAGGATTCCGGTGACAAGACTCATGATCATCACTCCATCCGAATTGAATTCCACCTTGGAGACAATTAGGTGACGTTCAGGCGTTTTTCTCATTTTAGCACACATCACTCAAAAACACAGCCACTTTTGCAAGCGCTTTCTACGTATAATTTTGTACTGTTTGTCCACTTTTTTTCATATATTGATGGCAATAACATCACAGACTTCCGCACATCGACCATTCCAAAAATAAAGGAGAAGAATTCATGGCTGCTTCACAACGACTCACCCATGTCCTGGTCACACTCGCTCTCCTGATCCTTTGTGTGTTAATGGTCTTGTATCCAGCGGAAACCTGGCATGCGGGTGTACGCGGACTGTCCATCTGGTGGGACGTATTGTTTCCCTCCCTTTTTCCTTTTTTGGTGCTGTCCGAGCTGCTGCTCGGCTTTGGCATTGTTCATTTTCTAGGTACCTTGCTGAATCCACTGATGCGTCCATTGTTTCGTGTTCCCGGAAGCGGTGGTTTTGTATTTGCCGTGAGCTGTGCATCCGGTTATCCTACAGGGGCGAAACTGACCGCTCAGTTATGGGAACAAAAGCTGGTTACCCGGGAAGAAGGAGAACGGCTCGTTGCCTTCACTACATCATCCGATCCGATCTTCATGATTGGAGCGGTATCGGTTGGGTTCTTCCATAATGTCGCCATTGCTCCAGTATTGGTTGCGAGCCATTACGCTGCAGCTTTTCTGGTGGGTATGCTCATGCGTTTTTACGGGGGTACAGCAAAAGGCTCACAGCCAGACATCTCTTCTGGATCTCCATCGGAGGAGATACCTAGAAACAGACTGGTCCGGGCCATCTATGCGATGCATGAAGCAAGAAAGGCTGACGGACGGGCATTCGGTGAACTGCTGCGCCAGGCAGTCTCCTCATCCCTTCGCCTTATTATTATCGTAGGAGGGCTGGTTGTATTCTTCTCGGTCATGATGGAGCTGCTTGTACAGACCGGTTGGCTTGGCGGATTATACGGGATAACCGAGCAATTGTTACGACATAGCGGACTGCCTCCATCCCTATCTCCTAGCTTGGTCGGTGGGCTGTTTGAAGTAACGCTGGGGAACAAAGAGGCTGGGAGTGCCGGGGCATCCATCCCACTCGTCTATAAAGTAGCAGCTGCAGCCTTTGTTCTCTCCTGGGGCGGATTATCCGTCCATGCACAGATCATGAGTGTTCTTAGCAACACACCCATGAGATACGGTCCATTTCTATTTGCCAGAGCAATTCATGCCCTAATCGCACCTGTGCTGGTCCTGCTGTTGTGGACACCCATGATGGGGCGTTCCTCTTCACCCGTTCTTATGGAGCCCGGTTTCATCCCATCGTTATCAACGTATACACCGGACTGGGGACTGATTTTCTTATCCGGAATGATTGTTTTTGTAAGCCTCATCGTGTTGTTGTTATTCCTTGCGATATTAAGTTCCATTCTCAAGCCTAGACGACATGCCAAAAAATAAGTCAACGATTCATCTATATTTAACGGAATATGCGCCCAAACGTTGTGTTCTTCCGCGGAATTGATTATCATCGGTAGTATAATGACCACAAAGGAGCTTTCATCTTGAGATACTATGTTCAAGACCGCGGAGACCAGTTATCGATTGATCTCAGTCAGCAGTTTCATGCGCTGGCGAAGGAAGAAGGGTTCAAGCTGGATGCAGAATCGCCGGAGATTGTTATCTCCATCGGGGGCGATGGTACGATGCTACAGGCATTTCACAATTTCATCGACCGTATTCCGGATATTGCTTTTGTTGGGGTTCATACAGGCCATCTCGGCTTTTACGCCGATTGGAAGAAGGAAGAATTACGGGAATTAGTCAGGCTGATGAGTGGCAAGGGAGATCCGGAGCGTCTCAAACCACGCATTGTACAATACCCGCTATTGGAGCTTGAGATCCGGAAAAAGTCAGGGAATTCCTCTTACATCGCCCTTAATGAATTTACGTTAAAAGGTGTAGACGGTACCGTCGTGGCCCAGGTCGATATTAACGATGTGACATTTGAGATGTTCCGTGGGGATGGCATCTGTGTATCCACACCATCAGGCAGTACGGCATACAACAAGGCCCTTGGGGGTGCCATGGTTCATCCAACCATCGAGGCCATTCAGATTGCGGAGATTGCATCGATTAATAACCGGGTCTATCGGACACTTGGTTCACCGGTTATTTTGCCCAAGCATCATCATTGTGATATTTTCTCCCGCAAGGATCAGCGGTTACTGATGACCATTGATCATGTGAATGTGATGGTGGAGGATCTGATCTCCGTCCGTTGTCAGGTATCCAGTCACAAGGTCAGTTTCGCACGTTTCCGCCCTTATCCATTCTGGAACCGGGTTCGCACGGCATTTCTTGACTAAAATAAACACACCAAAAAAGCGGTCCTTCTCAGGAACCGCTTTTTGCTTTGGCTTGAGGTTGATCTTTGCTCTTCTGAAGCACAAAGTACGCACAGCCAAAGTTACAATATTCATTGATATAATCCACCATACTGGCGATTGTGGAATCCTTTGTCGCTTTTGGATGGTTATCACGGTAAAACCCTTTTAACCTCAACTGGCTATAACCCCAGTCCCCGATAATATAATCATAACGCTCCAGCACTTCACTGTAACGATCACGGAAAACCTCTGGATTCCAGCCTTCTTTGTGGTTCTGGACGATTTCATAATTTTTGCCGCCGATCTGTACAATGACCGGTTCTTTGGGCTTTTCTTCAACTGACTCAACAACCGATTCCTGAGCCGGCTCCTGGATCTGTTCCTGAAGTTGGTCCTGAATCTGTTCTGTGTTTTTTTCTTCTTCCAATCCGGTATCCTCCATCACGCGTGTGTTGCCGCCTGTTCAGCATGTTTGGTAGCCGATTTCACCTGTTCATGCGCATGGTAGGAGCTGCGTACCATAGGGCCAGATTCGACGTGGCTGAATCCACGTTTTAATCCTTCCTGTTTTAATGCAGCAAACTCCTCTGGCGGATAATACTTTTCAACATACAGATGTTTCTCCGATGGCTGCAAATATTGACCAATCGTCATAATATCACAGTTCACCGCACGAAGATCATCCATTGTTGATAAAATTTCATTATATTCCTCACCTACACCAAGCATAATGCTTGATTTCGTAGGGATGTTAGGTTGCATTTCTTTGGCACGAGCAAGCAATTCCAGTGAACGTTTATATTTTGCCTTGGCACGCACTTTGTCTGACAACCGCTCAACCGTCTCAATATTGTGATTCAAAATGTCCGGTTTGGCATCCATTACAATCTGCAAAGATTCCCGATCACCCAGAAAGTCTGGAATGAGTACTTCAACGCTACACAATGGCAACCGTCGTCTTACGGCCTTCACGGTCTCTGCAAAAATCGTAGCTCCCCCGTCCTTCAGGTCATCACGGGCTACACTTGTAATTACGCAGTGTTGCAGATTCATCTGCTCTGCTGCTTCCGCCACACGTTCTGGTTCCTGCAAATCAAGCTCCGTTGGCAAGCCTGTATTCACCGCGCAAAAACGGCATGCCCTTGTGCAAATGTCGCCCAAAATCATAAAAGTGGCCGTTCGATTGGCCCAGCATTCATAAATATTCGGACACCGTGCTTCCTCACATACCGTATGCAGCGTTTTGGAACGCATCATCGTTTTCATTTCCTGATAGTTATCGCCGGTTGTCAATTTGATCCGAATCCAATCCGGCTTCGGTTCTTTAACACGTTTAGCCAATGCATAAACCTTCTTTCTACTGAAGTTAGGCTGTTGCTCGGAACATATTATACCATGAAAGCGCTGGAAAAACCCCCATTTGTCACATCTTGTGCATTCATGCCCGATATGGACAATTTGTATAATTGGATTCCCCCCCAAGAGCTTACATGGATAAAATGAGAACTTTTGAAGAACGCTAACCTTTAGCTTGGTTCATCGGGTACCTTGTATCATTCTAATGGAAAGGGGCTGCATCCCAGTGCAACAACGCTTGACCTTCAGGCACACGTACCGCTTTTGGATCAAAACATTACTTGCAGGTACTCTGCTTCTCCCATTCTTGCCTGTTGAAGCTTACAGTGAACCCGCCGAGGCCGCTCCCAAACCACAGGCTGCCGAGTTAAAACCCGCAGAAATTTTTGCTGCACGTCGCCATTTATATGAAACCATCGGTCAGATGACCCAGATTCCCTGGTACAGGCTTGCCGCAATTGATCAGTATGAACGAACGATTACTCGCGCACACCCAAAGGATCGCAAGCATCCTGAGCGGCTTACAGGTATCTTCATGACCCCTCCGGCCTGGAGAGGATGGTTAAATCCCGATGAGACGGATCAACATCCGGAATCCATTCTTTTTTTCAAAGGATATGGACGTGATGGTTCAGGAGACGGTATAGCAGATGCCAACAATGATCAGGATGTGCTGTACAGCATGGCTTCTGTTATTCAAGGTTACGGGAACAAGCAAGAGGACTTCAACATTGCCTTGTGGGAATACTATCACAACTCCCGTGCTGTGCAACGGATACAGCAATTCGCGAAGTTATATGAGCATTTTGACAATCTGGATCTATTCGGACATGCCTTTCCGGTCCCGCTCGGAACCAACTACTCCTATCGCAGTACCTGGGGAACGAAAAGAAGCTGGGGCGGTTATCGCATTCATGAGGGAACAGATATCTTCGCTCCGCATGGCCTGCCTGTGCGCAGTACCTGTTACGGAGTCGTGGAAATCAAAGGCTGGAACCCGTTTGGCGGCTGGCGCATCGGTATCCGGGATTTGAACAACCATTATCATTACTACGCCCACCTATCGGGTTTTGACAAAAGTGCACGCATCGGTGAAGTGGTTATCCCCGGTCAGGTCGTAGGTTGGGTTGGCAGTTCGGGTTACGGGAAACCTGGGACACAGGGCAAATTCCCTCCTCATCTGCACTATGGGATCTACCGGGACAGCGGACTGCACGAATGGTCGTTCGATCCTTATCCACAGCTGAAACATTGGGAACAGGATGAACGCAAACAAAAGAGCAAGAAAAGTAAGTGAAACGAGGATATGCTCCGTACGTGGAAGCATTCTGGAGTACAACTCATGTCTTGACCCAAACCTGTAAATTGGCGGGATTAAGTCGATTCTCTTCTGCTCAGAGTACGATAAGCATTCGAAAAAGGGACCTCTTTAATAGAGGCCCCTTTCTTTGTTTTACAATTCAAATTGTGTGTATCATGGGTGCGCGTCCTTATTGAGCTGCAATCCCCCATTCACATCAGGCAGATCATCCGGTTCAATTTCAAGTTCATTCCCTTGCAAAGGGTCTGACGGCGTCTGTTGCTGGTTCTGGCTAGGCGGATTCGTAGTTACTCCATTACCGCTTGATACACCCGTATGACCTGATGGCAGCGCAATAGCTGGGGCGTTACTGCCGTTAGTGCCCACTGGCTTGCCCTGATTATCGTAATAATACATTGGCACATCCCCGACAACCAGAAGGTAGGAAATCGGAATTTCCGTATCAACCGTTTCGGGCTCCATGTCGAATGGCACCACGACCGCGACCTCAGCAATAATGTGAATGTACACTTCCACCAAGATCATGTTAATCCCCGCATTTTGCTGACGGGTGTTCAGGTCCACTTTGACAGCGCCTTGGGGCTCAATACGAACCGGTATACTCGGGCCAAATGAAGCCAACACCGGACTGCCCAGCGCCTGCCCCAGCGGGATTTTTTCTTTTAACATGTGTACATTCTGCAGCGTGGATTGCACAATATTCATCGTACTTGCAGTAATTTGCATATGCTCATTGTAGTTCAGCATGAAACCGGACACTTTCCCGGCGGTATCCGTCTTCCAGTCAATCAGTCCTTCGTTGGTTTTGCCATCTGCAACCTGTGCTGTAATCGCCTTGTTGATCGCTTCAGTCGCAATCTGCTTCACTCTGATCTTGGCCAAGTGCATGATGGGGGGCTTCATCTTTTTATCCACATAAGCAAAGCCCTGCATCAAACAAAACGCGGTGACCAATAGAATGATCAACCACATTTTGCGTTTGCCGCTTGGCGGCTTACGGCGTCTCCGGCTTCGCCATTTTCTTCTCATCATCGAAGTGTCCCTCCCCTACGGGATGAGCTATAGGCTATATGTTAACCTTATGCACCGTTGTCCCGAAAAAGAAGGACAGTACGTGGACACTGGATAGAAAGTAACAACAACAACGACAACATTAAAGGGACAAGTACTCCTCATTGGCTAAACTAACCGCAAATCGGAAACTACATAAACAGAGATAAAAAAAGCCTTTCGCCCGCAGATTGCTCTGCAAGGCAAAAGGCTTTATGTTCAGACCACCCAAAGATTCAGGCCATGTCTATCCTTTTATTTTGGAACAGTTTCCCAGTCTTTCAGGAAACGTTCAATCCCGCTGTCCGTCAGTGGGTGTTTCCAAAGTGTCGGCAGAAGCGAACCCGGAATGGTGGCAATATGCGCACCGGAAAGGGCTGCATCCTCGACATGTTTGATATTGCGAATGCTTGCTGCGATAATCTCGGAAGGCAGATCATACATGTCCAGAATCAGACGCAGATCACGAATCAATTTCATACCATCCACCGCAATATCATCCAGGCGACCAACGAAAGGACTGATGTAGGTTGCACCGGTTTTCGCCGCCATCAGACCCTGTGCTGCGGAGAAAATCAGCGTTACATTGGTTTTGATCCCTTTTTGCGTCAACTCATGACAAGCGTACAGCCCATCTTCGGTCATCGGCAATTTAATGACTACATTCGGTGCCCATTCTGCAATTTCATAAGCTTCCTTCAACATATCCTCGGCTTTGAGACCGATGACTTCAGCACTGACCGGCCCTTTAACAACGCCACAGATCTCCTGAATGACTTCTTTAAATACGCGACCTTCTTTGGCAATCAAAGACGGGTTAGTCGTGACTCCATCCACCAGACCCAGACGTTCGATCCGTTTGATTTCTTCCACATTCCCTGTATCCAAGAAAAATTTCATGATATGTTCCCTCCACTTGATGAATTCGTAAACACGATATAAGTCATTACCCGATGTTCATCATATGTTAACAGTTATATATAAAAAATTAATTTTTCTCTACAGCGTGACCGCCAAATTCATTACGCAATGCTGCTACCACTTTACCAGTGAATGTATCTGTTTCCAGTGAACGATAACGCATCAGCAAGGACAACGCAATAACCGGTGTAGCGGTTTGAAGGTCAAATGCTGTTTCTACCGTCCAGCGTCCTTCACCGGAAGAGTGCATTACACCTTTAATCTCATCGAGGTTTGCATCTTTGGAGAAGGCACGTTCTGTCAGCTCCATCAACCAAGAGCGGATAACGGAACCGTTGTTCCATACGCGAGCCACTTGTTCGAAGTCGAAATCAAACCCACTTTTTTCCAATACGTCAAAACCTTCACCGATGGATGCCATCATACCGTACTCGATACCATTGTGAACCATTTTGAGGAAGTGACCGCTGCCCGCTTTACCAGCATACAGGTAGCCATTCTCTACGGAAGTGTCTTTAAATGCCGGTTCAACGATTGCCCAAGCTTCCGGGTCTCCACCGATCATATAACATGCTCCATTACGCGCGCCTTCCATACCGCCAGATGTACCTGCATCCATGTAGTGAATGCCTTTAGTTTTCATCTCTTCGTAGCGACGGATGGATTCTTTGTAGTGGGAGTTACCCGCTTCAATAATGATGTCCCCTTTGGACAACAATGGGCTAACTTCAGCCAGCACAGCGTCTACTACGTTGTGGGGAACCATGATCCACAATACACGTGGGGATTCGAGCGAAGCCACCATCTCTGCGTAAGAAGATACGCCTTCAGCGCCATATTCTTTCATTTCATTTACTGCATCAGCGTTCAGGTCAAAAGCAACCACTTCGTGTTTGTGATCAATCAAGTTTCTACCCAGGTTCAATCCCATTTTTCCTAATCCGACAAGTCCAAGTTTCATTTCAAAATCCTCCTGTTATGAACAATGTTTAAATTTCATTTGCGTTCAAAATTTAAAATAAGTGCTTAACGTTTGGTGAAGTAACCGTTCCGGTCACGAATCGTTCTTTTGATCGCTGTTATCCCCAGATTTTTTGAATCTCCTATATAGGAGAAAATCCGGGGATACAGGCGAACGCTTTGCTTCTACAGAATCGATTTCGTCCCCCTACACTACATTCTCAGCGTTCAAGCCAACCCATTTTCAAAACTGAACCGCTAATCTATATTCAAAAATTTTCACGGCCTTCTGGCAAACATAACCAGAAGGACTTATGCAAAATTGGAACGGTATGATTCGTAATTAATACTGTTTTTATATCAGAATTGAATTGCAACATACGACCCAACTCGCTCTGGAGTACAGGCTCTAGACGAATAGGAGCATTTCGTTTTCTATATCCCGCTGAGCGGAAGGTGGTCTTTTGAAAAGGCAAAATGTTCATTGGTGAGCACAATGGAATGTACTGTTTTTTTACTATTGTGTTCTCTTATGCTCACTCTTTCGTTTCACTTACCACCAACGGTAACCGTCTGCTGCCGTCAGGCGATCTGCTGACTCAGGTCCATGCGAACCTGCACTGTACGTATCCAGTGGCACGCTGCCCGCTTCGAATGCTTCCTGAATCGGTTGTACCCATTGCCATGCCAGCTCCACTTCGTTCCAGTGTGCAAAGAAGGTGGAATCTCCACGCATCGCATCAAAGATCAGATTCTCGTAAGCTTCAGGGATGTTACGTTTACCTGAGTTGAATGTCATATGCATTGGTTCCACTTCACCATGGTTCAATGGATTCTTCGCATTTAATTGAAGCGAGATGCTTTCTCCAGGACCAATTTCAATCGTCAGCAGGTTCGGTTCCGTTGTATTTTCGGATTCATGACCTGTCTTCAGTGGTGCCTTGAATTCAACAACGATTCTGGTGGATTTCTCAGCCAGGCGTTTACCTGTACGGATATAAAATGGAACTTCGCTCCAGAATGGATCATCGATCCAAAGTCTCGCGGCAACATACGTCTCATTCTGAGATCCGGCTGGAATGCCAGGCTCGTCCAGATATCCAACAACCGAGGAACCTTGCAGCTCACCTGCTGCATATTGCGCACGAACAACTTCAGAAGCGATATTTTCTTTTGTCAACGGACGAAGTGCTTCAGCAATTTTTTGCTTTTTAAATTGAATTTCTTCCGGCGTGCAACGTTTTGGTAAATGCAAACCAATCATCATCAGCAACTGAAGCATATGGTTTTGGAACATGTCACGAAGAGCACCACTTTGGTCGTAATACGCGGCACGTTCTTCAACACCCACCGTCTCACTTGCCGTAATCTGTACATTGGCAATATAACGGTTAGACCACAACGCTTGAATCACCGGATTTGCATAGGTGAGCGTCTCAATATTTTGAACCATCGGTTTACCGAGGAAATGGTCAATGCGATAGATTTCTTCTTCCGCGAAGGTATTGCTCAGTTTTTCGTTCAAATCACGAGCTGATTGCAGGTCGTGTCCGAATGGTTTTTCGATAATCAGTTTCTTCCAGCCTTTGGTGTTACCCAGGCCACTTTCTTGAATGTTCAATGCGATTGGCTCAAAGAATTCCGGTGCCACCGACATGTAGAACATGCGGTTTTCGGGAATGTTAAGCTCTTGTTCACGCTGTTGAACCAGTTCCAACAATTTGGTGTAATCTTCAAGCTTCGTATTATTTAAAGAACAATAACGGAAAGCGCCAATGAAATCACGAACCTGAGATGCTTCTTCCGGCGTCTGACGTGAGAATTCATGCAGTGACTTTTCAACATTCGCCTGGAAGTCCGTATCCGACAATTCACGTCGTCCCAATCCGATAACGGAGAAAGATTTCGGCATTTTCTGATCCATGTACAAGTTATATAATGCAGGGTAAATCTTGCGTTTGGCTAAATCGCCTGTTGCCCCGAACAGGACAAATGTCATTGCATCCATTGGAGTGCCTCCTGTGATCTGTGCAGTATAGTATATGATGTTGCAAAATGTTCAAATCCAAGCATGACAAAAGACGGAATAAGTGGGTGTATTCCCCGCCTTGCCTCCGTTTATATAACACGCCTGAATTCAACCATGGAACATTCCTTCTCTCCACAACCTGTGTTTAGGTTATAAATTGTAACCATTTGAATTAACGTTACCCATATTACACCTGTCGTCACAATTCGTCAATAATCGTGTCGAACCTGTGAACTCCAGTGTTTATAGGGTTTTTATTTGATGATAACGCTTTATGTGGTAAGATTAAGAACAATTGGCATGTGACATTTTACACATATGGCCTGTGGACAAGTAGGTTACAATAAGTATACTAATGATATTACAAGCAATACTAAACCAAAGGAGTACAATCATGAGCGATGATGAGAATGCCAAGCAAATATGTACAAAAGTGGAACAATCTTATCAGATCATTGGCCGAAAATGGGTAGCCCTCATTATCCATGCGTTGATGGAGGAACCCAAACGCTTCAGTGAGATTCACGCTTATATCCCTGACTTGAGCAAACGTGTGTTAAATGAACGAATGAAGGAATTGGAGGAAGAGGGACTTGTGGTTCGCCATGTGGTCACGGAACGTCCAGTTCGAACTGAATATATGTTGTCACGAAAAGGCACGGAACTGGGGAGAGCGCTAAGCGCCGTGGAACGTTGGGCTGATAAGTGGTTGTAGCATCCCTTAATTTAAAGGCGAAATAGGGATTACCAACGGGAAATGCAAAACACACGTATAAACGTCATATTATTCATGTCTTTAATATTGTCTCTAATAGATGATTAACTCACTCCGAAATAGAATATTTTGGGACGGGGTGTTATTCTTAATCATTTAAAAGTAAAAGATGCCAAAATCACTAGACGTGAGTTGGCATCTTTTTCTGCGATTTTTATTCGAATATCACGAATCCAACTTGCTACCCAGCGTAATACTCGAATCCTCGAAGTTGTCCACCGTCGTCTTTTTTTCATAAAAGTGTACGGCATGTTTCATAATTCCTTCTCTTGTGTAAAATGCGTCTTCCGCTCCTAGTGGGAAAACAACCTTTTCCCCCGTGCTTGCAGATTTGTAAATACCCACAATCAATTCAAGCGTATTTCGGCCACTTTTCCCATCCACTAGAAGGGGTGATCCTGTTTCAATAGCGTTTAACACATTCTCAACTTGCCCAGCGTGACCGACATGAGTAACATCCGGTAATTCGTCAGCGAGTTTCTGAATCTGGTGTTCCAACTCTCGATTCGGTTCCGGAAATCCGTTATTCCTCGCGGTAGAAGCAACCACTTTCCAAGGTGCAGATACCCGGGCTTCCTTGCCCTGAAAAATTAACTGTTGCTCCTCTCCGTGATGTACGACGGAACTGGTAATTATGCCAAGCGCCCCTTCCTGGAAGCGAAGCATGGCCATGGATATATCCTCGACTTCGGCATTATCATGTGCCGTATTTGCCATCATCGCCTGTAATTCCACTGGAGGTCCCATCATCCACAGCATGGCATCAATATGATGCACCGCATGATTAAGCGTACAGCCTCCGCCTTCTTTTTCCCATGTCCCGCGCCACCACAGATCATAATAATTGTGGCCCCTCCACCAGAACGAATCAACCTGCACATGTACAATCGGTCCCATCCGTTTACTGTCCAGCACACCTTTTAGCTTCATCATTGGTGTCGTAAACCTATTCTGTGCTACTACAGATAGCAACTTGCCACTTTCTTGCGCTGCTCTCAACATCAGATCCGCTTCCTCCAGGGAAGATGCCATCGGTTTTTCGACCAACACATGTGCACCTGCTTGCATGAAATCACACGCAATGGGAGCATGCGTGTACGGTGGTGTACAGACTGATACCAGATCAATGTTTTGGGCAAGTAACTCTGTGTAATCCGTGACTGCTTGTGCACCTTCCAGACCATATTCATTAATTCGCTTCTGTGCTTTTTCCACGTAGATATCGACGACAGCAACAATCTGACATCGCTCAGGGAACGCCAAATATGCTGAGATATGTGCTCCACTAATTGCACCTGCTCCGATAATTGCCACTGTTAACATCGTTGCATACCTCCCTTATTCCCTTCACAATACACAATAATAAAGCGCTTTTATGCGTTCATCTTGTGCTAAAATAAAACTATCTTGCGCATGTTGAGGGAGGAGTTCATGATGTCTTTCATTCCAGAAAAATATTTTAATTTGGCATATCGTCGCACTTCCAACACATCGTTTCGCGAGGTGTTCCATGCTCATTCACAAATGGAAATTACGTACATACATAAGGGATACGGTCAGTTGATAACAGAAGGCCAGGTGTTCTCCCTTGAACCCGGTATGCTCATGATTTTTCGACCTTTTCAATTGCACCACGTCCAGATTCAAGTATCCCAACAACAGCCTTTCATTCGAAATGTACTCATGGTTGAACTTGATCTGTTGAAGGCACACTGGTCGCATTTTATCGCGACTCACCGTTTCATACAGGATCTGTTGAGAGAGCAATCTCCCATTCAGCCCATCCGACTTGCTACCACTTCCCCACTCATTCAACGAATGGAACAATTCGATAAGACTTATCCAGATCTGCTACCTCATGAAGCTGAGGAGGATACGTGTCTCTTTGTGCTCGATACACTTACGCAACTTCGCTACTTATGGAAAGATGTTACAAATCGTCCTTCACATACGGGCGCAACATTCAATTCAGGTATTCTTCACCCTCATGCCGAAGCCATCATGCAATGGATTGAGCAGCATTATTCACAGCCTTTCCGTTTGGAGCATATCGCAGATACACTTCACCTATCTCCCTATCATCTGTCTCATTTGTTCAAAAAAGCGACCGGCACCACGATTGTCGCTTATGCTCAAGCTACCCGCATTCGTCATGCGTGCGTGCTGCTCACCCGTTCCTCGCTTACGGTTCCCGAAATCGGTCACCGTGTCGGTATGACGAGTCCCTCCTACTTTTGCAAGGTATTCCGTACTGCCACAGGCACAACACCGCATCAATATCGGCTGAATGTGCAGGGGAGGAAATAATGGTTCACAACATAAAGAAAGAAGCGAAAGAATCTCTTCTCCGCTTCTGCTCCTCTTTCACAGTTCACTCAACTCAACGCACATTGAGCTCCAACCGTTTCAAATAGGGAATTAGGCGTCTCTCTAGCTGCCTTAAATCATCCTTCTGCTCCGCTGACAAGCGTTCCTCATGGATACTTCCATCCTTGTCCATCACCATAACTTGGTATTTTTTCATTTGTTCATAGACAGACTTGAACTCACGATATTGTTCCTTGGTAAATGTCTTTTCTGCCTGTTCCAATTGTTCCGTCCAGAATTGTTGGTCGTCCATCCGTTTTTTGGAGGACCCTACACTCACAGCTTCCAGCTTCTCAAAAAACGGTTCCAACTCAGCTACAAGAATGTTATATCGTTCCTGCTCCACTGTACTCCACTGCTCTGGATGCATACTGCCCTGAGAATCGGCATACTTCACGGCCATTTGCCCCATTTGCTTCAGCAGGTCCATATATTGAACAAATTCTTCTTCGCTGAAATGGGCCTTGGCCGTCTGCAGCTTTGTTTCCAACCTCAGGTAATCCTCAGCTGTTCCCCCCATAGCAGCGATATTCTCCTGTGAACCATATATTCCGTCTGCGAGATAGGTGTACCCTGCATAGGCTCCGGTGGGAACAATGAGTACAACAGCCAATAGCCCAGTGACCAGCCATTTTTTTCGATTTCTTCTGATGTGTGAATCATTTCGAATACCATCCATCATTTTATGTTTAATTCTAGCAGGAACGGACCAGTCTTTGGTCTCTTCCTGGTAGGCTTTTCGCAACTGTTCATCGAGTTTCATGCAGATCCTCCACCTTTCCCCGCAATCTTGGATTCATCTTCTCTTTCTGTCTCAACTTCGCCAGCGCCGCATGTATACGCGATTTTACGGTTCCAAGCGGAATCTCCAATATGTCAGCAATCTCCTCTTGCGTATATTCATTCAAATAATGAAGTGTGACCACCTGCTGCAGCTTGTACGGCAAACGGCGCACCTGTTCCAGCAGAGGACGATTGGCCAGTTTGTTGATCAAATCAGTGGAAAAATCATATTCCATACCAACGTCAGATTTTTCGATCCGCTTGTTAAACCGAAACTGCATCAACCTTTTGCGCCGATAACTCTGAACCTGTCGCATCGTCACCCCCATCAACCAGGGACGAAAAGCACGCTCCGCATCATATCGCTCTAATGACCGATACGCCTGAATGTAAATCTCCTGTACCACGTCCTCCGCGTCAGACTCGTCCTTGATGAGAAAACGCACAGTTCGATATATCCCCGTCACTGTTTTCTCATATAATTCTCCATATGCTTCTTCACGCCCAGTACGTATTAACGTTACAAGTTCTATGTACTCATCCTGCTCACTCATTAGCCATCCCCTTCCTCCTTACACTATATATTGGCACGCCAGCATCATATCGTTCGATTTATTTATTGAATGAGTAGGTATAGCTGAATCTGATACAAAAAAGACCTCTGGTGTTTATCATGATATAATATACCTAATTTTGATATAACTGGAGGTTTTGAACCTGAGTTATAAGATTACCTTTGCTCTTTTGCTATTATCTATTTCGATCATCGGATTAGTAATCGCCAGAACCCACCTTGAGGCCTACGCCACGGTATATAGACTTATTGGAGTTTTGGTTATCATATCGACTTACTTCTTTTTCTTTCGAAAGCGGATATAGGGAGTAACTTAACAGGGGTGGTCACTACTGTAATGAAACTTTTCAGCAAATTGTACTCAGAATATTTACTGATTCCACGACCTCTACGTTTGTTGTTTTTATGGGGATGGATTGTTTTGTTTTTGGTTGCTGGTACCAAATTCAGATGGTTCTACTTCCTACAATAAACTGATTTCATAGAAGTCTGATCCCCTTGGGCATAAAAAAAGAGCTGAGTCGTCATTATGACGTCTCGGCTCTTCTTTGATGCTCATCCTCATCCTTGCAGATAAAGATATAGGTAATCAACTCGAGCTCGCTTATACGTTCCTTTTTGAGACAAACTTTATTTGATACTCAGAAATTCGTCCCACTTGATCACCGTTCCTGAATAGTTCCATCTATTCAAGTCTTGCCATTAAGTTGGCAAGGCTTTTTTTTCTTAAACGTAAGTTGTTTGGCTTTGCTTATGTATTCTTTAGATTTTCTTCAGAATTTTGCTCATTAATTCCTTAGTTTTTTTCATTAAGATTGCTATATCAACAAGAGAGGAGGCAAAACAATGATCAGTAATACGATCTTAGAGCTACTTCATCAGTATGGTTATCTGATTTTTTATTTTGCCTTCTCATTAGGACCTTTCGGTATTCCAATTCCAAATGATAAATCACAAATCTCAACATCATAAACACTTCGTTAAAGCTGAAATGATTCTGAATAAGAGTGGCAATTGGGCAATGTGCATCGGTTTGTTCATTCCAATCGTGCGCTATGTTCTCCCTTTGGTGATGGGACTCAATGGCGTACAGTATAGAAAATTTGCTCTTATCTCCTATTCCAGTGCTTTGTTATGGACCATAACGTATTTTACAGCGGGAATCTACTTCGGCGGTCCCATCCTATCTACGCTTCAATTATTCCATTTCTAACTGGGTCTGATAACATACCATCACATTATGGAGGAACCCCTATGAATTCCAATGAACCTGTACTATTTTTGAAAAGTTTTCTGCAAAGCCCTAAACATGTCGGCAGTATCATACCAAGTTCCCGGTTTCTCGCCAGCAAAATGGTGAAGCAAGCCTCTTGGTTAGAGGCAAAAGCAGTCGCCGAGCTTGGATCGGGTACAGGTCCGATCACTCGCTATATTCATCAACAAGTACAGAATTCCACCAAAGTCCTATTGTTTGAGATGAACGAAACGATGAGGAATACTCTTCAGACGGCATACCCGGAGTTCTCCTGTTATCCAGACGCCGCTCGATTGGTAGAATCCATGAATCAA
This sequence comes from Paenibacillus sp. AGC31, assembly GCF_057334655.1. NCBI lineage: Bacteria > Bacillati > Bacillota > Bacilli > Caryophanales > Paenibacillaceae > Paenibacillus > Paenibacillus sp. AGC31. Next base: position 33,076 of record NZ_JBHFJH010000034.1, on the reverse strand, counting down.
GAGGGCGTTCAGCAACTGGATTACATTTTTAGCGGATTGCCGTTTTTCAACTTTGAGCCTGAATTAAGAAATACGTTGGTAGACCAGATCCATAAGGCACTCAAACCTGGAGGGTTATTCATCGCCTTTCAATATTCACTCCAAATGAAAAAAACATTATCCGAACACTTTATCATCGAAAAAATAGAATTCGTGCCTTTGAACATACCTTCTGCGTTCGTTTATGTCTGTCGCAAAAAGGAAACAATTTAAACATTCCGGACTATCGTTTACACTGATGTTATTCTAATTTTTAAGGAGTGTTGAATCATGAGTACCGTTCTCGTTGTTGATGATGAACCCGATATCCGGGATGTCATTCATGTCTATTTACGTAACGAAGGATATCAGGTCATTGAAGCAACCAATGGTGAGGAAGCGCTAAATATTATCAAAACAACATCGGTCCAACTCGTTATTCTGGATGTCATGATGCCCATTATGGACGGAATCAAAGCCTGCTTCAAAATAAGAGAAGTATCAGCCACTCCGATTATAATGCTATCCGCCAAGGAAGAAGACATTGATAAAATCACGGGCCTGACTACCGGGGCTGATGATTACATGGTCAAACCGTTTAATCCGCTAGAGTTACTTGCTCGCGTTAAGGCTCAGCTGCGACGTCAAACACTGATTGGCAAAGCAGAATTCAATTCACTTATTCTGATCAAGGACCTTGTCATTGATACAAGTAAACATTCCGTGAAGCTCAAAGAAAATGACATTTCGCTTACGCCTCTGGAGTTTTCTATTCTGGTGTTGCTTGCCAGCCAACCTGGACAAGTATTTAGCTCCGAGAAGATATACGAAACTGTATGGAAAGAACCTTTCGGGTATTCGGATAATACGGTGATGGTTCATATTCGTAACCTGCGTGAGAAATTGGAAATGAATCCACGGGAACCTCAGTATATTAAAACGGTATGGGGAGTGGGCTATAAAATTGATTAAACGATTACCACATTTTAAAAAAAAGATACAGATTAACATCCTATATCAAATGTTGATCAGTTTATTGATTTCGTTTGTTGGCTCTGTGGGTGTAAATAATATGTTGATCATAGCTGCCGCAAAAATTAGTGAAAGATTTAATTGGCCTTCGCTTCTCTACATTTTCCCTTATGTTTTAACACCAATCTTCATCGTAATTTTCACGTTAATTTTTTTGTTTTCCACACGAAAAATTGTGAGAGATCTCATTACATTAGAGCAAGGGCTTCAATTCATTTCGGAGGGCAATCTGGACTACCGTGTACCCGTCAATCGACAAGATGAACTTGGACGAGTCGCTTCCAACATCAATCACATGACTGAGCAGTTGCGGCTACAGATGATCAAGGAGCGCGAGTTGGAAAAATCCAAGATGGACATGATTACGGGCATCTCACATGACCTGCGCACACCACTTACCAGCATAATCGGGTATATCGAGCTTCTTAGAACAGAATCTTTTCAAGACAAAGCAGAGTATGACCGCTTCATACAGAACACCTATAACAAAGCAACGCATTTAAAGAAGCTGCTCGATGATTTATTTGAATACACACGCTTAACCTCAGTAGATACCCAACTGGATATGAAAAAGGTTGACCTACATCAACTCTTGGATCAGTTACTGTTTGAATTTGAACCATTGGCTCAGGAAAATAGTATTCATATTGTAAAAGAGATTGGCGATGCTCCAATCATGGCCATCGTAGATAGTGATAAGATTGCTCGCGCCATCGATAATCTTCTCATGAATGCCCTAAAGTATTCCTTCAAACCGGGTACGATCCACATTCGAATGAGTATGCGTCATGAACACATTACCATTGAAGTCGAAAATAAAGGTATGCCACTCACAATAGAGCAAAAAGATAAACTGTTTGATCGTTTTTATAAGGTAGATTATTCAAGAAGCAGTGAAGGCATTCAAACGGGGTCTGGTCTGGGTCTTTCGATTGCAAGAAACATTGCAGAGTTACATCAGGGTACCTTGAAACTTCAGCATACGCATAACATATTTACGTTCCAGATAAGCCTGCCTTCCAACAACATCCAGTAAACCATCAGCGAATTCAGTCATGGAGGATACAGCAATGAAAACATCCGAACCACTTCTTTTCCTGCAAGGATTTCTGAAGAACCCCAAACGAGTAGGTAGTCTCCTGCCCAGTTCCAAATTTCTAGCCCGAAAAATAGTCCAGTCTGTACGATGGGATGAAATTCGAACCATTGCTGAGCTGGGGCCTGGAACAGGTGCCATCACACGTCTTATGAGAGCTGAATTACCCCAATCTGCTACCGTTTTTTTATTTGAAAGAGACCCGAAAATGAGGAATATTCTGAAGAAAACATATCCTGAATTCATGTACCATTCGAATGCATCCTATTTAGTGAAAAAGATGCATCAAGAACATATCCATCAATTGGATAATATCATTTGTGGACTGCCATTTTTTAATTTCTCCAGAGAAATGAGACGTAACATCCTTTCACAGATCCATACAGCGCTCCGACCTGAAGGCACGTTAGTGTTATACCAGTACTCCCTTCATATGAAGAAACGATTAGCTGAACTATTCGAGATTGAGAAAATTCAATTTGTGCCCTTCAGTTTCCCTCCTGTTTTTGTGTATGTTTGTCGTAAAAGGGACGATGAAGGACAACGTGAAACGATCGAATTGGGTAAGATCTGATTTATCCTCTATAAATGTTTAATGTCCTGTCTTGTCCTGTGAGGATCTAATCATGCGAGTCATCATCTTACGCGGTAACAAGCGCGGCATAAATGCAATGAAGCGGTTACGAGTCCCTGGCATAATTAATGTCTTGCCACGCAAGAAGCCTTGATATCCTTCTTCCGCTACCTGTCCTGCTTCCATGATCGGGCCCTGCAACATCTTCGAGACACCCATACCCGAACGATCAACAAATCCGGTAGATGTCAGACCTGGACACAGTGCCGTCACCGTAACACCAGTACCGTTTACTTCATTCTCCAAAGCTTCAGTGAACGATAGCACATACGCTTTCGTCGCATAATATACCGACATCATCGGTCCAGGGAAAAAGCCTACCAACGAAGCCACATTCATCACTCCGCCTTGCCCACGTTGGATCATATCCGGTAAGAACAGCTTGGTCATGACCGTTAAAGCCTTAATATTCACGTCAATCATATTAATTTCTTGTTCCAGATCCGTCTCCATAAATGTCCCGAACAGGCCGAAACCCGCATTATTGACAAGATAGTCAACAACAATGCCCTTTTCCTTCAGCTCATGATAAATCTCCTGTGGTACCCCAGGTGCCGCTACATCTTTGGCAATAACCGTCGCCTGAATGCCATACTTTTTCCGATATTCCTGAGCTAGATCCTGTATTTTACCCTCACTTCGTGCTACCAGCACAATATGATGTCCACCTTTGGCAAACCGATCTGCTAATTCTTTACCGATCCCACCTGATACCCCTGTGATTAGAACTGTCTTTCTCATGTTGTTGCCTGCCTCTCTTTTCTATAAAATGTGTTTCATCTGGAACATCAATATTTGAACGAACGTTCTATAATAGTGAAAAAAATAGACTACCTCCGTATGAGATCCATGGATAGCGTCGCTATACGAAGAAGTTTTTCTTTGGTTATCGAAGTTTTGGCCATCACCCTTAACCCAACGCCTACATTATGCAGATATTCTGCCAATACTTCGGCGTTGTACTCGGTTGTGAATTCATCTTCCTGCTGTCCCCACACAATAATGTCCTTGATTAGTTTCTCCGTATTTGCAAACATCTCTATCGATCGATTGTTCATATCGTCATCACGTGCCGCCAATTCGACCGTCGAATTAACAATGAAGCAGCCTGATGCTGGATGCTCCTCACTATGAATCAAAGAAGAAAATATAAACTGAAGTGCTTCCGTTGCCGTTTGAGACTGCTCTACACCTGTTGCAAGGGCAGAGCTCATCTGGTGATCATATAGATCTACTGTCTTCAGGTACAAGGTATGTTTATCACCAAATGTGTCATACAAGCTTTTACGATGAATTCCCATATGATTGACTAGATCGGTCATAGACGTCTTCTCATAGCCTTGTTCCCAAAAAAGTCTCATCGCTTTATCCAGTACAACAGACTCTTCGAACTCTTTGCTTCTCGCCATTGGCTTCCCTCCTGTTCAGAAAACGAACATTGAATAACATGAGTATGATCTTAACGAGCCTTTAAAAGGTAACAATGACTTTGCCCTGCGAGTGACCTGTTGATACTTTAATCAATGCCTTTTCAATGTCATCAAACGTATACGTAGAATCGATCGAAGGTTTAATGTCTTCTTTTTCTACAAGAGCTGTGATTTCTTGCAACTGAATCCCACTGGAATGCACAAATAAAAAACGGTATTCAGCTTGAGTCTTACGTGCCATGGAATCCAGGCGTGCACCGACGAGACCAAACAATGCTCTTTTCCACAACGGGAATTGACTGTCCACTGCAAAACGATAATTGGGTCCTGCCTTCAAAGAGACTAATTTCCCCTGTGGTTTTAAAATACTCAGTTCAGCTTTGATCTCATCCACACCCAAGGTGTCGATCACATAATCGATATCGGACAGAATGTCAGCATACTGCTCAGTCTTATAATCAATGAATTGATCTGCTCCAATGGATAGAGTACGTGCTCTGCCCCTCTCACTGCCACTTGTGATAACCGTTAATCCCATGGACTTGGCAATCGGGATAGCCATTGCACCGAATCCACCCGTTCCACCAGGAATAAACAGTTTTTTATTCGGCTCAGCTTGGAGTACATCATGCAATGCTTGATACGCGGTCAGGGCAGTAAGGGGTACCGCCGCAGCTTCGATAAAAGATAGATTTTCAGGCATCATGGATAAGGCATCCTCATGTACAGCTGCATATTCAGCAAAAGCACCAATTTTGTTCAGAGGCAACCTGGTATAAACCTTATCACCTACTTTAAACTTCAAAACATCATCACCAACGGCTTCAATGACACCCGATAGTTCATTCCCTAAAGTTAGAGGTAACGTATAGTCGGCAATCATCCGAACACTGCCATTCATATTCAAGATATCCAGCGGATTTACACCCGCAGCTTTCACTTTGACAAGGACCTCACGGCTATGGATCTGAGGTATCTCAATATTATTGATTTCCACTTGGATTTTTTTGGAGTATTTCTGTATTTGAGCTGCTCTCATCATTTATCCTCTTCCTTTGCTTATAGACTATAAAAGTTGAACTCAAGATTATTTACACTGACCTACGATGACAGAACAACCTTCCAATCGCTGTTATCGTGTAAATGAGTAGTTCAACTTATGTTAGGAACATGGCGCGCAATATTCAGTTGTACGCCATGCTCCATACTTTTTGCTAGTGTAGCCCCTCTTGCGACTTTAATTCTTCCAACGTAGGATAATCCGTGTAGCCCTTACTTCCCAAACCAAAGAATGTTGTCGGATCTGCTTCATTCAGTGGCGCACCTTGTTGAAGTCGTTCCACCAAATCTGGATTAGCTAAGGACCATACACCAACCGGTACCAGATCAGCGAGACCACGATCTAGATCTACACTAAGATCATCCAACGTTCTTCCAGCACGATTGACCAACAATGGATTTTGCCAGATCGAACGAATGTCTTGAAGTAGGTTCTCATCTCCAAGATGCATAACATGAAGGTAAGCCAAATCCAATTGAGCCAATTCTTTTACAAGATAGCGATAGAGTTCAGGGCCTTGTTCTCCATCTTGAATTCCACCCAGCGGTGTCCCTGGTGAGATACGGAAGCCTGTTCGTTCTGACCCTATTTCCTCCACGATGGCTTTGGTTACTTCCATCGCAAAGCGAGCACGTTTTTCTATAGATCCGCCATACTCATCTGTGCGTGTATTCGAATTCTCTCCCAAAAATTGATTGATCAAGTAACCATTGGCTCCATGAATTTCAACGCCATCTGCCCCTGCTTCGATCGCTGCGGCTGCTGCCTTTCGGAAATCAGCGATGGTCGTTTGAATATCCTCCTGACTCAATTCCCGGGGAACGGGGATATCCTGCATCCCTGTAGCCGTAAACATTTCTACACCAGGTGCGATTGCAGATGGAGCAACCGGTTGACGATGATGCGGGGTATTGTCCGGATGGGACATGCGACCCGCATGCATTAATTGGATATATACATATCCGCCAGCTTCATGCACCGCATCGGTTACCTTTTTCCAACCTTTAATATGCTTATCGGTGTAAATGCCAGGTGACCACAAGTAACCCTGTCCATCATCAGAAGGCTGTGTTCCTTCCGTAATCAGAAGTCCCATGGTTGCACGTTGAGCATAATAAAGTGCCGCTAACTCTCCAGGTGTACCATCTTCTTGTGCTCTACTGCGTGTCATAGGTGCCATCGCTAGTCGATGAGACAATTCCATGTTACCAATCTTCGTTTTACTCCATATCTTTTCCATTTGGATGTACTCCTCTTCTTATTTGAGATTTTGTAGATGTATCCTCTAGATTCTGCTGTATTAATTCAATTCTGAAATGACCGGGTAGATTGCGCCTGTCAGCTGAAAATCATAGTTCTGGTCTACAATGCCTACAACCACTTCGTGGTGATCATACAGATCGATCATGAAGCCTGCCATTTCTTTAGCTGTGTGATATTTGGACATATTCGCTTTGTAATCAAATCCTTCAGCATCAATTGATTTTTGTACAAACTCTGTTTCCGTGATCGCTGGTGCAAGCACCTTCGCTTTTAGTTTTGCACCCTTCAGTTCCAGTTCTTTGGCAAGACCTTCTGTAAAGGCGCTAACGTAGTATTTCGATGCAGAATAAGCAACACTGCCTACAGCAATGGCATATCCGAGTGCGGAGGAGACGTTAATCAACTGAGTACCTTCGACATTTGCATAATCTCGCACATACAATGTAGAGAGAATGGTTAGTGATTCGATGTTAACACGTAGCATGGTCTCCACTTTATCCAAATTCTGTTCAGCAATGAACGAACCTTCTCCCAGCCCCGCATTATTGATCCAAGTCTCAATTTCATATTCCTTCAAATCGTTATATAGCGTGTACGCCTCTGCGGTAACAGACAGGTCGCTTGTGTGTACGATAACATTCACTTTAGGATCGATACCCTGGATAGTCGATTTAAGCTCTTCAAGCTTATCCAATCTTCTAGCTACCAAAATCAAATTTTTGCCCCGTGCTGCAAATGCCAATGCTGTTTCATATCCAATTCCTGAACTTGCTCCCGTAATCACTGTGTATTTCATCATATTCTCTCCCTCATATTCTTTAGATTAGTGTAAATTCACTTTTGAGAACGATCGTTCTTTATTGTGCAAAAAAAAGAAGTTAGAACTAACTTGCTGTTAGCATATCATTTCTAGAACGAACAGTAAATAATTATTTTATATGTAGAACATATGCTTGGAACATACTTAAATGAGAATAAAATCACGCTATATAAACCATTTATATCATAAATTAAGAATTCCTATATCGTTTCACTCCTTCAAATTAAGTAGAATTAACTTTTCTTTCGTTGAATAATCTAATGTCAGGCTTGCTGGCCACAAGTATAACCATCAACCTTTCCTAGTTACGCTAAGCTGAATTCGACATGATCCATGCCAGAAATTCTCCAAACGAATCGGATACCTTTTCAACCTCTTCAAATTCAGGCTCACATCCACGGACAATAGCTCCTCTGTCGGTTGTTAAGTCCATGGCATAGAAGGAATATCCATCTTCCACAGACATTACGATCGGCAAGTGATGATCCCACCAGGACGTTATCTCTAACTGCCAAATAGCATCCCCCTCTGCTGCCTCCAAACTAAGCATTTCAAATTCATTCCATTGGAATGCGGTCTCCGTGCTATTGTTGAACTCAGCCTCACAAATAAACCAGGTTTGCTCATCCGGTGCAACGCATTTTTCAACTACATTTAGAAATTCTAAATATTCATCTGGAAGTCCTTTATATCTTGAAGTAACGCTGCTGTTTAAATGTGACTGCGAACCGGATTTACTCATTATGTCCCAGCCCTTTTCCCCGGCCCAAGTCATAAATTCCCTAAAGTGAGTGTTTCCTTTTCCATTATTCATTTCCAATTTATACACCTGCCCATCAGCTTAAGAAATAGAAACTATATCACCTATTCGGGATTTGAATGGAAAATCCCTGCTGTGGTGCTTCAAAGAGAAAGACAAAAAGACTGGAAAAATGGTTGGGAAAAGCGGCAACCAGCTTCCAGCCTTTGGTGGTTGGGGGACAGTTAATTTGAAATTGGACAGGATGTGAGTTATATCATCATTTGAGACTAAAATCACGTGAAATAACGTGTTTCTATATCATAATTTTATATTTTTTATATCTTATTATAAGATAAACATATCTCTTCTATACTATAAAATGAGATTATTCCACTGACTGAATAATATTCATATCATATCCTTGATTTTATCACGTGCACGGCTATACAAAATTACATCTGGAGAAGTTACGTGCTATTTTAGATTCAATTCTCCTTAACACTGAATCCACTTCGCCATTCTTTGATCCAATGATTAAATTTACAACATAAAAAGAGCTGCTTTTAAAAGCAGCCTTAGTTTACTCAAAGAAAATTGTAAAAAAGCTATGAGGAAGAATCAAATAATTTGATTAGATTTCCATTTTTTTCGTCTATATCATTCAAAATTGGTTTTTCTAAGTCAACAAAGTGATAGTTATTTTGTCCAAGAATGTATTACTGCTTAATTATGTAGAGTTATCTCCACACAACAATCTCCTCTATACTTTGTCTTGTTTTTTGACGGTGTGGTTCTTCAGAACGATAGCCAAAAGCAACCAGACACGCTACGCCAAATTCTTGTTTGTTCATAATTCCTTCATCATGGAATATGGAAGCCACTTTCTCACGATCAATACCTTCTACTGGACAGGAATCGATTCCGATTTGAGCTGCTGCTGTCATCATATTCCCCATTGCAATATAGCTTTGCTTGCATGCCCATTCATAAATAAGTTGTTCGTTATTTCCAAGCTCTATTTCAGTAAACATTCTGTACATGTTGGAAACAAATTTAACAACTTCTTCGGGCATCTTCTGAACTTCTTTCATTAACTTAGTTACATATTCGGAATCAAATTTCAACTCGCTTTCTCTTCTAGCCAAAATAAATAGCAAGTGGCTTGATGTAGGTAGCTGTCTTTGAGCACCTCCAGCAACCGGTTTTAACTTCTCACGCAATTCTTGTTCTTGAACCACAACAAATCTCCACGGCTCTAGACCGAATGAACTGGGCGACAATCTACCCGTCTCCAGAATGAAGTGAAAGTTTTCATCCGAAATCTTTTGATTAGTATCAAAAACTTTGCAGGCATGTCTAAATTGGTACGCGCTTAAAATCTCATTTTTCTTATCTTCAATAATGCTCACTATATAAACCTCCCCAAACTGTGTTATATTTGTTGATGAATCAACGTTGATATATCAACAAATATATAACAAGATAGGATCAGTTGCAAGAGAAATAAATTTATGTGTAATACATAAAAAATACACCCCATAGAATCATGGATTAACCCGAGAAGGTTCCAAGAACTATTCCAAGAGTGTATCTTGATCTTGATCTAGATCCAATCATCATGATTTAAGAATAATAATACTATCTTTACACCACTGGATTAAACTGGTGAAATGATTCTTTCCATATTGATTTGTAATCATCCAATATTTGTAGTTATTATCCTTATGCTCCATATTAAGAAGCCATTTTTCTAGTTCTTCAAATACTTTTAAATTTTCTTCAAGTTTACGTTGATATGCCTCTATATGCATGATGATCTTCTCAGATGAACCATTACTACCAAAAAAAACTCGTAATAATAACTCGTTTTTTTTGAGATCCACCACATAATCTTTTGGCTGGGATAGCCATTGAGACAATGTCTCTCTTCCCTGATCCGTTATTCTGTAAAGTTTTTTATCAGGTTTTCCGTCTTGACGAATAACTTCCAAATTAATATCAGAATTGTCCAATAGTTCTGCCAAACTGGGATATATCTGCCCATAATTCTCATTCCAAAAATAACTCGTGCTTTGATCCATATGCTGTTTAATATCGTAACCGGTATGTGGTCCAAGGGCGAGTATGCCTAACACAGCAAACTTGGTGTTGGCTCTCCCCGATCGATTTGCCATTTCAGTTCCTCCTAAATCCAGTTGCTGCACTTATTCTTAATCAAATTGTATTATATCGTATTCCAGGTGATTTAGCATTATTGAGTTATATATTATTATAATATATATTAATTTAATAACTTTAATTGACAAGGTTTTTAAAAGTGTTTATAGTTGATTTGCCGGCAAATGTAAACAAGTCTGACTTATTTATATTCTGTAACACATTGAAGGAGTGTATTTTTATGACTATTATTAATGTTAATTTCCCTACTGGACGGATTTCCGAGAAACAACGTGTTCTTCTGGCTGAAGCTCTAACTGATGCCGTATTAGTCCCAGAAGTTGGACAATTTTGTCCCCCTGCAAGAGAAGGCTTTCAAGTCCATTTCACAGAGCGTGCAAAAGATTACATGGCTATTGGAGGTAAGCTTTTGTCGGATCAGCCTGAGCGTGATGTCATTACGATCAATGTGTTGGTAATGGATGGAGACTGGTCAAACGAGGTGCGTAAAGAAGTAATTGAAAATATTCTACGTAGTCTCACCACCATTCTTGAGGTTCCGGAACCTTCTCCTAGCTGGTGGGTAAGTTTTCAAGTCATTGAAGATGGAAGCTGGGGTTCTAGTGGCGGTGTTCTTTCTATTTTAGATCTACTTAAATCAGGTGTGTTTACTGACGAGAAGATAAAAGCGATCAAAAAAAACATTTTAAAGTAGTAATTTTTGATGAATCATCTTTTAAATATGATGCGGTTATTGGGAAGGGTCAAATATTGAACCACTATATATAATAAAAACACAGCCCATCTTATCATCAAGATGGCAGTGTTTTTATTAATAAATATGAAAATTACTTTTCCTTCATTTGTTCAACATTCTTATTTAATTGAACTAATATTTTTCTTAGCAAAGTAAGCTCAGTATCACTAATATCAGTTAACAGTTCCTGTGCAAAATGTTCTTTTTCCTTTTGTGAAGTTTCAATTAATTCTCTTCCGTAATCAGTTAATTGAACTAAAATAATTCGGTTATCCTCATCTTTTTTTCTTCTAGACACAATTTTATGGTCTTCAAGCTGTTTGAGATGTCTAGCAACAGCAGCCTTATCAAGTGTCACTTTTTTTTGTAAGTCACCTTGACTGATTTCGATTTCTTTATATATCAATGCGAGTATTTCAAAGCGAGATTGGCTGATGCTGATATAGGTATCAAATGTAGTATTTATGGCGTTATTCACACGATACATCTCGTATAATAACGTGGACTCCTGTGACCAATCTTTACTCAAAACCATCACATCTTTCTTAATCATATTTATTGCTAACGGCTTGCAATGTATTGTCAATATACAACTTAAATTCTCATTTTACAAGCAATTCGGCTCGTAGACACAACGTTTTTGTAAGTGAGAGGTTTCTCGATATTCTATTAGTTATAGTTCTTCCCATCGTATCATCCATACCTAAAAGCCCTCTCTCCAGTGGAGAAGGGCTTTTAAGTTTGGAATTAGATTAATATAGATAAGTAAACTCAGTATACTGATAAAGTACCGTCGTAATTAATAACCTGTCCATTGTGATTCTCTTCATCCAGAACAAAGTTAACGATTAATTCCGCAGCTTGAACAGGTGTTTTCACATAATCCCCTGTCATACGCCCATTCAAATCTGTTGAAACCGCCCCTGGCATCACTGTAAAAATCTCTACAGGTATATTCTCCTTCTCAAAACTCATTCCCCAAGACTTTGTCATGACATTCAAAGGAGCCTTGGATGTTGTATAGGCAAATGCATTGAAGTAAGGCAACGGCTCAATTGGTATACTGATATTTTGAATCGTGCCTTTATTGGCAATCAATAGGGGAAGCAAGCCTTTTGAAAGTGCAAAAGGACCAATAAAGTTAACCTGATGGGTTGCTTGCAGATCCTCTACCGAAAATTCCCATCCCACTTTATGCATATCTCCTGGAATACCAGCATTGTTTACCAAGAGTGACAACTCGGGATGATTCTCAGTAATCGTTTTCACAGCATTACCAACACTGTGTAAGTCAGCAACGTCTAACAATATCAAATGTGCATCCCCAAGTGCTTGGAGCGAAGCTACTGCCGTTTCTCCTCGCTCCTGATCGCGTGCCCCAACTAAAACACGATACCCCGATTCTAACAACAGTTTTGCAATCTCATATCCAATACCTTTATTCGCACCAGTTACTAATGCTGTCTTTGTCATTTGTTATTCTCCTTTTATTACGAGCAATCTTAAATTCACTGCTCCGTAACTTTTGATTTTATTGTTGATGTATCAACGTTGATATATCAACAGTTTATGACAAATCATTTATTATCGCAAGCTTTTTATAAAGGAATTCTAAGGAATAAATTAGCCATCAGGTAAAATCCTTTTTAGATTGACTGAGATGCTAAACTGTCATTAAACAAAGTTGCCCATTATTTTGATAAATTTAAAGGTTTAATAAAGATTAGATTTATGACTAATTCGTAATCGGTACAAGTTCTTGTCCTTGGCTCGGGAAACTAACTTGTAAAGATAAAAAAAAGCCGCTAAACGAGTTGTAGCAATTGCTACGTTTCTTTTCATCAGCAGCTTTGAGAGCACTTCAATGGGTTCATCCCAATCATGGATCGCCAATGTAAAGACCCCCAGTGATAGGGAGTATTAAGTTACCCCGGATTTCAATATAAGCTTGTACCGTTTCTTCAGGAAACATATGCCATGGCCACCAGCCTTTGTTGTCATATAGTCCGGCTTAAATATCCAATTGAATCGCGTCTAACAATAATAATTTGCCATCCAGTTGGATTAATGAGGTAGAGTGTCCGAACCATGTAACTGATGCATTATTGACGCTTCTTGAGAAAAAAGATTTTGTTATCCTTTGAACCTTAAGCGGTTCTTTAGGTCGCGCATTAGGATTTCCTTTCACGTATTCACGAAGTACTGGCAGTAACACCTTCAGTCTGTAGTCAACTGATTTACAACGCCACGCGGCTGGCAAGTGATCGACTGAAAGCCGCCAAACAAGCCATTTTAGTAGCCGCCTAAATTTTAAAAAAAACAGGAAAAACCGGATGGAAAGCAGTCTATACTTCTTTAGACGGGCGATTTATAAAAATGATTCATTTAATAATAATCTTGAACATTAAAAGAATCCAAGGGACGCTCCGATAAAATCTATATAGAGGAGTGATTTAATGAATAGACATTCTGTAGCTGATCAAAAATTAAAACATCAAATCTATAAAATCTGTTTCGAGGAATTAACTCTACGGAATAAACTTTTTAATATGCGCGCCCGTAGATTTGAGGTAGTATTTGTATTATCTTGTTCGTTACTCATGGCACAACTTCTACTTTGTATTGTTTTATTGTTAGTATGGGATTACTCACCTGGTTACTTTTACGGAATCTTCTTAGTATGCCTAGGCACGATTACTCTTTTATCTCACTTAGCCACAATTCAATCTTCACGAAAATACATCCGAACAGAATATAAGGAACTAGCATACCTCGTTGGAAAATCAAAACTTACATATGATAAAGAAATTCTTTTTGCATTACGGTGTGATGAAGTTTATTACTTTTTGAGAAACAATAGGTTTAACCACACTAACATCGATAGTCTGATCCAATATTTCTCATCTTATTTGCTATTTTCCTCCCAACTGCTGTTTGGGTATGGAGAAAAAATATTGAAATGATATTTCTATCCAGATCTAATAACTATAATGAACTTACGATTATTCTACGCACTGTTAAGTCATTTCCAAAGTTTTAGTATCATTTCTAATGGCCTCTAGTTTTCTTCAATTATATGGAAATAGTAAGATCATGTTCAACTTATGAATTCAATTGAAAAGAGTTCAATTGAAAATAAAAGACTGGAGAAATGGTTGGGGAAAAAGCGGCAACCAAGCTCCAGTCTTTGGTGGTTTGGGACAGTTAATTTTTGTTAGGGACGGTAAAAATACAATTAGACAGGAATTATTTATTTGTTAAATATCCGCTGTCTCATCGCCTCAAACAGTAAAATCGTCGCCGCCATTGCCGCATTAAGTGACTCAGCCTGTCCCTGCATCGGAATCGTAATCGCATCATCTACCAAACGCGCCGTAGCGTCTGAAATACCTTTACCTTCGTTACCAATGACAAGCCATACCGACTGCGTAAAATCATAACTATAACATGAATGCTCTGCCTGCAAAGAAGTACTAACCAGCTTCACGCCCGCAGCCTTCGCTTCGGGAAGCAAGGATTCCAACTGGCCCTCCACAATGGGCAGATGGAACAGCGAGCCCATCGTCGAACGAATCGTCTTCGGATTATATACATCAGCACAGCCCGCGCCAAGTACGACCCCAGCGGCTCCAGCTGCATCCGCACTACGGATGATTGTCCCTACATTACCTGGGTCCTGTACCCCATCAAGCACCACAACAAGCCCTCGCGCTCCTGCGATCAGGCTTTCCAGTGGCTCACTGCCTTTACGCACAATCGCGAATACAGGCTGTGGAGTCATTGTATCCGTACATTTGGCGATAACCGCAGGAGATACACTGACCCACTCCACACGCTGAAGCGGGTTTTCAAGCCCGGCAAGCTCATTCGGTACGCCTTGCTCTCCATCGTACACAATACACTCAAGATCTGCTCCGGCACGTAATGCTTCCTGTACCAGATGAATGCCCTCAATGATATATTTATGTTGACGGGTACGATGCTTTTTCTCCAGCAACTGTGCCCATTCTTTTACACGTGTATTTTGCGGTGATACAATATCCATCTTTCCATCCTTCCCATCTGCATCCATCACTTCGGATACGCAAGCTCCATTTTCGTCAAATGATCCTTGTGACCCACAATGATCAGCACATCTCCAGCCTCGATCCGGTCCTCCGCGTACGGGGAGATGTTCATCGAATTCCCACTGCGAATCGCCATCACGTTACAACCGAAACGTGCACGGATATTTAATTCCATCAGGTTCTTACCGATCATTTGCTCGGAGGCTCTCATCTCCAAAATGCTGTAATCCTCAGATAACTCGATGTAATCCAGTATATTAGGCGAGGTCAGATGATGGGCTACGCGCAGTCCCATATCCCGCTCAGGATAGATGACTTTATCTGCACCAATCTTCTGCAATACCTTACCATGAAGCTCATTTTGAGCTTTTACGATCAGCACTGGTACTCCCATATCTTTTAATATCAGGGTTGTCAGAATGCTCGCCTGAATATCTTCACCAATCGCCACAACGACAACGTCGAAATTTCGTATGCCCAGCGCACGCAGCGCTTCTTCATCTGTTGAATCTGCCGATACCGCATGGGTCACCACATTGGACATTTCCTGAGTCCGCTGCTCGTCCGCATCAATTGCCAGCACATCGAATCCCATGCCACTCAGTGCATTGGCAACACTTGATCCGAACCGTCCCATCCCAATTACGGCATACTGTTTCTTGGCCATTAGGGTCTTAACCTCCCGCTGCACTTCAGCATGACGCATCATTACGGATACCCATGCTAACGTAAATAATCCTTCGTAGTATACCACAAAGCCCGATAAACTTGAATGCGCTCGCGCTTCCCAGGGAACAGTATTAGAGCAGCCGAATATACGAGGAGGGAATTGCGATGCCCATTACATTAAGCCTGCGTGAAGCGATTGTTCATAAAGTTCATGACAAGAGTGATGATCAGCTCCGGGAGATGATTGAAGGTTCAGTAGATGGACCGGAAGCTGCATTACCTGGACTTGGCGCCATTTTCGAGATGATCTGGAAGAACACAGAACCTGCCAAGCAGGAAGAACTCATTCAAATCGCGCAGGAGCATCTGCACACCATTCCCGTTCAACCGCTTCGTTAATCGAAGCATTGGAGGGTAAGGTAACCATCATTACGTTTGTTCTGTCTGCAAAAGAAAGCTTTCCCTTATTCGGCTGGATCATACCCGCCTCCAGGTAAGGTGTATAGCAATAGATCCCTCCGCCAATCGGCGGAGGGATCTTATTTTTAACAAGCTCTATCTCATCACATGAGCTTGTCACGTTTAACTAACCTTTTAACAATCCCACGAAATACTTTTGTCTTTACTTAAGGCGCAGTCTCCAGGAATTCAGCTGTAGGATTTTTATCCATAGCCGTTCTCATTGCGTACTCATTTTCGAAGAGCACCACATAATTCCCTTTTTTATCTTTTACAAGTGCAGAGTTAATCCGGAATTTGCTTGGGTCCAGATTCTCGTCCACAATCCAGCGAGCGAACTGATAAGGCATGCGCTGCAATTGCACGTCTACCCCGTACTCGCCTTTCATCCGGTATTCAAATACCTCGAATTGAAGTTGACCAATTACGCCGAGGATTGTCTCGTCGAAACTTGCCGTCTGGAACACCTGAATGGTTCCTTCCTCCGTCAACTGATCAATTCCTTTTTGGTACTGTTTATGTTTTAACGCATTTTTCACAGTAACTTTGGCGAAAATCTCTGGTGAGAACGTTGGCAACTCCTCAAAGACCACCTCGCTGCCTTGACTCAGTGAATCACCAATCCGGAAGATACCCGGATCGAACAAACCGATAATATCGCCAGCATACGCTTCTTCCACAATATCCCTGTCTTGTGCCAGGAATTGCTGTGGCTGTGACAGCTTGATCTCTTTGCCCACACGAGTATGCTTCACACTCATTCCACGTTGGAACTTGCCTGATACAATTCGCAGGAACGCAATACGATCCCGGTGTGCCGGGTTCATATTCGCTTGAATCTTGAACACATAACCGCTGAATTTCTCATTCGTTGGCTGAATCTCTCCTGCCGTACTGCGACGTGGTTCAGGCTTCGGTGCCAGTTCAAGGAAATTCTCCAAGAAGGTCTGTACGCCGAAATTGTTGATCGCACTACCGAAGAAAATAGGGGTCAGTTCGCCGCGTTGAACTTTCTCCATGTCGAATTGGTCGCCCGCGATATCCAGCAACTCCAGATCCTGACACAATTGATCATGCAGGTATTCTCCTGCCATCTCACGGATAATTGGATCTTTGTAGCCGTCTACCTTTTGTACTTTAATCGTCGAGTGATCGTCCCCTTGGAACAATTCCACCTGATTTTTCATCCGGTCATAGACACCGCACAGCTCGCGACCTGTACCAATAGGCCAGTTCATCGGAACCGAACGAATACCCAGTACATTTTCAAGTTCTTCCATCAGGTCAAATGGGCTTTTACCCTCACGGTCGAGTTTGTTGATAAACGTAAAGATTGGAATGCCACGCTTCGCACACACCTGGAACAACTTGATTGTTTGGGCCTCGACACCTTTTGCCACGTCAATCAACATCACCGCGCTATCGGCAGCCGTCAGTGTACGATACGTATCTTCACTGAAATCCTGGTGACCCGGTGTATCCAGAATGTTAACGCGATGATCCAGATAATCAAATTGCATTACGGAAGAAGTAACCGAGATCCCCCGTTGTTTCTCAATTTCCATCCAGTCACTTGTTGCGTGTTTGCTGGCTTTCCGAGCCTTTACCGTTCCCGCAAGGCGAATCGCGCCCCCGAACAGCAACAGTTTCTCGGTCAATGTAGTTTTACCCGCATCCGGGTGAGAGATAATGGCAAACGTCCGGCGTTTGTCCACTTCCTGTTGAAGAATTTCATTTGCAGCTTTGCTCATAGGTTTAATCCCTTTCGTCCGTTCATTCACGTTAATCCGGCATGGCCGGTCCATCATTCAATCTTTATGCAATCCGGCGAGGCCGGTTGATTGTACACGAGTTTTTACGTACTAGGTATTTACTCACTAGATTAATTTTACACATTTACAATGGAGTTCATCCTCCTCAAATCTGTGCTTTCATGCATACCGTGAACTGCTTCTTAACCCAACTCTCCTATTGTACCATAATCTGTACTGAAAATAACCGATTACTACCGCAGATTCTTCTCTTTTCACTTGCAAAAAAAAGCACCCTTCAGCCATTTTCCATGGCATCCAGGCACTCCTCATTCATTTTTATTTTTCGGGTTTAGAAAATCAATGCATCCAGCGCGTATTGTCCGCCACCCGTCAGGGCCAGCGCTACACCAATCACCAGAATCGCGAGATTATATTCGAATCCGTTCTGTGTGGACCAGTAACCGTTCGCACCATGGACTTTCACAATCGCAATGACCATCGTCAATGCAATCAGAATGCCACCTACTGGTGTAAGCAGACCCAGAGCCAACAGCAATCCGCCACCGAATTCCGCAAGTCCAGCCAGTAACGCCACCAATGCACCAGGCTTCATGCCCATCGACTCAAACCAGCCGCCTGTACCCTTGATCCCGTAACCTCCGAACCAACCAAACAGCTTTTGAGCCCCATGCGCCATGAACGACAATCCAATCACCAAACGAATCAACAACAACCCTACATCCAACATCATTTTCTTTTTCCTCCATTCGATATATACAAAATAGTATTCTTAGATTAAAGATATTATGCATATTTTTTTCATGATTCTCTTTGTCGCAAACCCCTTCAACTGGTTTACATTTTATCTCATGAATGATAACTTATCCGAAACGTTTGCCCGAATGAAGTTTGTCATTTGCGTAACTCTTTAACTCATGTGTTGAGTATAAGTTACATACTTACTTTTTGTCAACAACTTAATTTAAATTACTTGTTTCCTTATGATGGATACCTACCTTTCCCCCGCTAAAAAGCCTGGGTACACCGCAAAATTTGCGATTTCCCCAGGCTCAGTCATCTTGTGTATATTGTTAATGCCCTTACCCTAACCATTCACTTGCCAGATCACGCTGTCCTCGTCCTGACCATTCACCGGCCACCAGTGGAATCCGTCCTGCTCCAGTAGCTTATCTGTCGCTTCTGGCCCCCATGTTCCAGCAGGGTACGTATGAAGCTCTCCCTGATTCTGTCCCCAGGCTGCTGCAATCCGATCCACAAAGGACCAGGCTGTTGCCACTTCATCCCAACGGGTAAAGTACGTAGAATCCCCCTCTGCAGCATCGTGCAGCAGACGTTCATATGCTTCAGGCGAGTTAATTCCAATCATGCAGCTCTGACAGAAATCCATTGCGAGTGGCTGAATCTCGGAATCTGAGCCTGGTTTCTTGGCATTGATTTTGATATATATGCCTTCCATCGGATTCACCCGAATAACCAGCAGGTTCGGTTCGAGCTTATACTTTTTCCCAAGGTACACG
This sequence comes from Paenibacillus sp. AGC31, assembly GCF_057334655.1. Lineage (NCBI taxonomy): Bacteria > Bacillati > Bacillota > Bacilli > Caryophanales > Paenibacillaceae > Paenibacillus > Paenibacillus sp. AGC31. The sequence continues at coordinate 13,580 of NZ_JBHFJH010000034.1, read as the reverse complement.
TTGTTTGGCATCGACTTGAACTCAACTACGATCTCGGTTGTTTTCACCGGAAGACGCTTGCCTGTCCGAATGTAGAATGGAACACCCGCCCAGCGGAAATTATCCACGAATACACGTGCTGCAAAATAAGTCTCCGTATTCGACTGTGGATCAACCTTGTCTTCCTGGCGATACCCCGGAAGCTGCTTGCCACGGTACTCCCCTTCGGAATACTGTCCCCGCACAACGTTGTTGCTCACTTCATCATCCGAAGTAAAGGCTCGCAATGAGCGCAATACCTTCACCTTCTCATCCCGAATATCCTCCGGGAACAGGCGACTTGGTGGCTCCATCGCAATCATCGTCAGCATCTGAAGCATATGATTCTGCCCCATATCACGCAGTGCACCGGAGTGATCATAATAACCGCCACGTTCTTCCACGCCTACTGTTTCACCGAGCGTAATCTGAACGTTGGCAATATGTTTGTTATTCCAGAGCGGTTCAAAAAAAGCATTCCCGAAGCGGATCACTTCGATATTTTGCACCATCTCCTTGCCCAGATAATGATCAATCCGATAGATTTCCTCTTCACGGAATACCTCACGAATCTGCTCATTCAGATGTTCAGCGGATTGCAGATCATAACCAAATGGTTTTTCGATCACCAAACGGTTCCACCCCTGACTGTCCAGCATACCGCCGTCCCGCAAACTGTACGAGACACTGCCAAACAGCTCAGGCGCCAGTGCCAGATAGAACAGCCGGTTCCCCGGCGTGTTAAACTTTGATTCCAGATGCTCCGTCTGCGCACGCAGCTCTTTGAACCCTTCCACATTATTGATATCCAGTGCTTTGTATTCAAAATGCTCGACAAAAGCGTTCCACTCATCAGGTTCCCCCGCTGGATAACGGCAGAATTCCTTAATGGATTCATAGATGTCTTCCCGGAATTCTTCTGGGGACCTCGGACGACGTGCTACGCCAATAACCGCAAAGTCTTCTGCAAGCTTGCCTTCGCGGTAAAGACTGTAGATAGCCGGAAACAGCTTCCGGCGGGCCAAATCACCCGTTGCTCCAAAAATGAAAAATACTGCGCCTGGTGTCTGTACTTCATCTTGCAATTGTTTTTCAACCATGGGCTCCTCTTTCTTCCGGGAAGATAACCTTCATGCTCTCCCCGAGCTATGTAATGGTGTTATATATGCACGACATACAACTGTCAATTACCAGCAAGTTCCTTCTTGGATGTGATGCCATTTTAGCATATCAACTGAATGGATGCACTATTTCAAACTCATTTTTCTGATAAAGATTCTCAATATTGGGTCCCAATTCATGAAAAATTCATCCCTTAATATTCAATCGTAATCACCGGAAACCCCACTGTAATTCGATTATCGACCTCTTCCCCAACTTGGTGAACTGCCAGTTGCATATTCAACATATGCGAGCCACTCTTGATCGACAATGGCAGCTCAGCCGCCTTATAAGAGACACTTGCAGTGCCTGCATCTGTATAACGTTCGACGGAGGTGATATCCACCTTTATGGACAGCTGTTCTTCGATCAGTTCCAATTGCTGACTCGCATCATGTTCAGTAGCAGTACCTGCTGTACCTTGCACAGACATATTCCAGGTTGCCTTCATGCCTGAATCTACAAGCAGTTGGCCGATCTGTTCATGTACTGTCATTAATGCCTTCCGATCCGTGTGGGCATCCCCTGAAAGTTGTACGATGGCGTAGTAGCCGTTATCTCCTGTCTCGACGACATTAACCAACATCCCTGTTGCTCCAGTAGCCTCATTGACAACCATCTCACTGCGATACACATCATGGCCCGTCTGGCGTACCCGCACAGGTGGTTCAAGCCCCAAGTGACTTGCCAGTAACACGGCCTGCGCTTGTGCATCTCCCTTGCCTTCTCCTTGCCATTTAATAACCAGACGATCAACATTATCAATCATGCTGTCAGCAGTATCGATTAACTGTTCCAGTTGGGCTGCTTTGGGTTCGTTTTTCTCTGCGTATACCTGTGTCACACCGATAAGAATAATGATTGCTATTGCCAATATACCTGCTGTTATCCAACGATTTAACATTCGAATCCCCCGCTCTTTCTTGCATTCTATGAATCTATCAACAGCATGCCCCTTTCCCACATTACCTATACTTCTTCTGAACACAACAAAAAAGCCCCACCCGCCACATGCATGGCAGATCGGAGCTTTCCATTCTCTATAACTTCCGCACATTAATGCACGGTTCTTTGGCTTAATGATGTTATAGCATATAGTTCTTGTTATTACTCTGCAAGTCCGTTTTTATAAGCATAGATCGCAGCCTGTGTACGGTCGTCTACGCCCAATTTTGCCAGTAGGTTGGTAACATGGAATTTGACCGTCTTGATACCAATGATCAGATCATCAGCGATGTCCTGATTCGATTTACCTTTGGCGAGCAACCGGAGCACATCCATTTCACGGTCTGTCAACTCATCATGCAAAGGAGCTGCTGCCTGTGGCTGCCGGAACCGATTCATCATTTTCGAAGCCACCTGTGACTCCAGAACGGATTGTCCGCGAGCGGCTGCGCGAATCGCATCTGCCACTTCATTGGCTCTTGATGTTTTCAACAGATAACTGAATGCGCCTGCTTCAATGACAGGATACATTTTTTCATCATCCAGGTAACTGGTCAATACAATGACTTTGCACTCCGGATACATTTTAAGTACCTGACGAGTAGCCTCAATGCCATCCATTCCTTCCATAACCAGGTCCATCAGAACAACATCAGGCTTATATTCCTGTGCGAGCCGAATGCCTTCTTCTCCACTACCTGCTTCACCAACAACTTCAATTCCATCTTCGGTATCCAGTACCGCTGCAAGACCAATACGTACCATCTCATGATCATCCACGAGCAATACTTTGATCGACGTTTCCGTCTCCGTTTCGACTTCCGGTTCCATTGACATGTTCTTCCTCGCTTTCATCGTTCATCAAAGGTATCGTAATCTCAATCCGCGTTCCCTTACCAGGCGCTGTTACAAATTGTATGGCTCCGCCAATCTCCGTAACACGTTCACGCATGTTAGCCAGACCGTAGGAAGCTTGTTTATTCTCATCCAGATCAAAGCCTTGCCCATCATCACGAATCAATACCCGGATCGCATCAGTACGGCGCTGGATCCGTATCTCCATTTTTTCCGCTTTTGCATGTCGTAATGTATTGGACATAGCCTCCTGGACGATTCGAAACAGATGATTTTCGATGCCTTTGATCAGATCAATGTCTTCGTCCATTTCGAACACAATGTCCATGGGTACTTTGGTTTTCAGTTCCATCACCAGATCACGCAGACCTTGTTCGAGATGTTTACCCTCCAGATAGACTGGCCGCAGATGTAACAGTAGCGCACGCATCTCGGACTGAGCTACCGAAGCCATCTCCTCAATCAAAGCCACCTGCCGCTGAGCACGTTCAAAATCCTTCTCCATCTTCCGTCCAACGGCCGTTGCTGTCATGGATATCGCGAACAATTGCTGCGATACCGCATCATGCAGTTCCCGTGCCAAACGCTGCCGCTCTTCCACAATAGCCGTAATTCTGGCTTGTTCAGCAAGCTGTGCATTATGAGTAGACAATCGCTGGAGCGAAGATACCTGATCTTCCCACTTTTTGCCGATTCGTCCGAGTTGGTCACTTAGACGACCCACATCATCATCGCCCAGATCAGGTACAGTGCGTGATAGAGAGCCCTTCTCCCACAGTAGAAGTGTTTCCCGCAGCAGTTCAAGCCGGCGTTTAACCCGGTAACTCTGATAGAACCCAAAGACCGCACCGATTCCAATCAGAAGCAGCAATAAGGCCAGACCCGATTGAATCAGATGGCGCCAGCCTGTAAACGGAGCAAGATAACCATATGTATACAATACATACAAAATAACAGCGAGCACAATGAAAACCAGGAGGATCCCTTCACCCATACTTCGGGTTACCATGTCGGTATGTCGTTTTGTCTTCATCGGGGTCTCCTCCTTCTCTTCATCTATATTACTACGGATTACTGATGCTTAGGTCGCCAACTATATAAGAAATGACAAATTTTGCTTTATGTTCACTGGATTCATATCCAGGTGTTCTCCATACTAATTTGTTCATCATACCGCTATCTTGTTCTCCAAGAAGATTAATCCGGCCGAAAAGAACCGATGCTTCAATCTCCACACCATAATCTTCTGGTAGCGTAAGGCGAACATTACCCATAACTCCTTGCAGCAGCACAATTGTTTGTTTCTCCTCCGGAATCGAAAGAGATAGATCGGCGTTAACCTCACCTATGGCATGCCACAGACTCATACTACGTAACGTCCAGGATGATTGATCCCAGTAGTACCGAGCCATGAAATTCTGTTTCTTCATAACGCCTTCGTCCAGATGAATCTTTTTGTTTTTTGAATAAAAGTAAGCTAACGATGCCAGTACAATCAAAAATACAATCATTAAATTATCCAGCAATAACAGTGCCGCACCAATGCCAAGATACCGATGACCTTTGCGGGTATCCCCATTGCGGACTTGAAGCATTCCAACCGTTAACAGAATCAGTGCGGCAGCGGTCAGGAAATTAATATTGTCATTCAATAACATCATTGTGCCAATAATCATAATGACAACTGCAAGCCATTTACTCTTTTGATTCATCCCCGCCGCACCTCCTCTGTAAGTTAATCTCTCTTTATTCAACGGAAAAGCCATACCAGGCAATGAAGTCCTGTATGGCTTAACTTTTGTTCTACCAACCGTACATTATACACGATTTATAGAATATCATATTGTCCACTAAGCGAACAGTTATTCTTTTGAAGTTCCGTTCGCTTCATTCTTGGAACCATTGCCCATTTTGTTCTTGAGGGCTTGTAATTGCTGGTCCACTTTGAACTGTTTTTCCACATCTACAGGATTTGTGTACGTGGATGATGTGTTGCGATAAGGTGCACGAGCTACGTCAGCTTCAGCTTCCAGCTGCATGATTTTCTCTTCCATGCGGTGGAATCCAAGTGATGCGCCGCCACTTTCGATCGAATGCAAGCTGTTGATGGAAGACATTTGTTTTTTGGCTTTTGCCATTTGTGCACGGGATACAAGTTCATTACGTTTGTTACGCATTTTGTAGAACTCATCTTTCATATCATGCAACTGTTGCAACAGATCTTTTGCTTGTGCTTCGGACTGTGCATGCAGTTCGCTGTACTCCGTAATTTTTTGATCAAAGTAGATTTTCTCTTCCAACAACTTGCGTGCCACTTCTTCCTGACCGTTAGACAGAGCAGCTTCTGCTTGGGACTCACGTTGTACCGAAGTACGCTCTGCTTCATCCAAACGTTGTTTCATGCGACGCTCATTTGCCATTTGTTTGGCAACAGTTACCTCTGCCTCATGAATCTCTGCCTCCATATCACGCAAGTACTGGTTCAACATTACAATCGGGTCCTCTACTTTATCCAACATATCATTTACCGATGCTTTCGTCATATCCTTAATCCGTTTAAATACTCCCATTTTACTTTTCTCCCTTCTCGTAACGAGATAATTTTTGGCGAAGCTCTTCAACTTCTTTTTTCAGTGCTTTTTTCTCGATATCTTTCATCATGGAATCAAGTTCACTTTCTTGCGATGCACCTGCTCCGTAGGCGTTGTTGTCATAAGAACGCGGACCAGATTGGGGTCTGCTGTTGTATCCAGGGCCGGGACCGAAGTTACCAGGACCTTGTTGGTTGTGATTATTTTGAAAAGGACCTCTTGGTGGCTGGTGATCATAGTTGTTGTATCCTCTGCCAGGACCAGGGCCTGGGCCCGGACCGTAGCCATATGGATCATAAGGCGGATACGGTTCTTTTGGTACCACCAGTGCTGCAATAAAGTATATTAACAACGACGTGCCGCCAGTTACGAAGATACTGATAACAAAGATGATACGCAGCAGGGTGGAATCCATTCCGATGGTTTCGGAAATTCCGCCGCACAAGCCGGTTAACATCCGGTCACGCGTTGAGCGGTATAATTTGCTCATGTGCTTGCTCCTTTCGTTTACTTATATCCTCTTACGTTGGAATCATAAGCATATGGATCAACGTGATTGGATTCCTTTGGTACGACCAATGCAGCGATGAAGTAGATCAACAATGATGTACCTCCCGTAGCGAAAATACTGATGAAGAAGATGATACGTAGCAGCGTGGTACTCAATCCGAGATTTTCAGAAATGCCGCCGATCAAACCTGTTAGCATTCGATTACGCGCCGAGCGGTATAATTTACTCATGTGACTACTCCTTTCTGTCATTGTTCAATTTCTGTCTTAAGCGCTCCAGTTCCTTATCCAGCGTAGAGGATGACATGCTGCCAGTCACTCCTGAACCATCTTGATTCATCCGCCGGATATCGCGGAGACTTTGTGCTTCATATTCGAGATCAGAGACTTGATCATCCAGTCGGTTAAACATACGGGGTACATTCTGACCGTTGTGGTTGCCTCTCTGGTTCATACGTTGTTGTAACTGAATCGTCTGCATACGAGCGTAGTAATATTGGCGTTTGCTGTATACATTCTGATATTCAACCTTCAGCTGGTCGATCTGTTCATCCAGCTCCTGTAATGCCGCATAACTTTGTGCATACAATTCATTGTACTGTTCCATTTTTTCCTCGTGGAGGATTTTCTCCTGCAAGGCCAGCTTAGCGAGATGTTCTTCCCCTGCTTTCAGAGCCATGGAAGCCTGCTCTTCCCGTTTGTTCACCATACCTGCTGCCTGATCGGCTTGTTGTTTCATTTGTCTGGTATGGCTTGCATATTGATGACGAAGTTTCTCGGCTTCACCGATGTCTTGGCGGGTCGAGACCAGGAACTGATCAATCAGTTTGACTGGATCCTGACTTTGCTCCAAATGTTCGTTCAGATTGGCTACGGTAATATCCCGCATTCGACGAAATACACTCATTATGTTCTGTCCCTCCTTTTCATAATCGTGAAAGCTTAGTACCGACCACGACGACTGCGGTTATTGCTTAGCATTGAGATACCAAAGATGATTAACCCGATCGCGATGATCGGTCCGATCAACCATGCCAGTTTACCCATCAGTGAGATGATACCGATGATGAGAACAATCCAGCCAAGCATCACATTCCCTCGTTTAACTCCGTAATATCCCAGTGCAATCATCAGGACCGGAATCAGATAACCCATTAAGTGTCCAAGAAGTGGAGTTAACTTTCCGAAGAGGAGTAGTGCTCCCAGCGCAATCAATACAATCGCCCAGCCATTTCCCTTATTCAATCTCATAATTGTTGTTCACCGCCCTTCCATTCGTTCGTTTTAATGTGTTGAGTCATTTGTTCGTTTGTTTCTTGTTTTTTGCTTCTGTGTTTCTTGTTTAACCTTATGTCCTTATTCTAGGGGATTCCGCGACTTTTCAAAACAGACCGTGGACGGTTTTTCATCCTAGACTCAGGTCGGGGATCTAGTTGGACCTTTGACTGTCCCTATATAAGACCAACGTTCCACCTAAGCTGAATAGCACTCCAGATAGCTTCTATTCCCCGTATTCAGGCTCTACTTCACCCGATATCACCAGGTAGAGAGAATGATGTCCATGTCTCTATTTACGTTCACACTGCAATTTCGTTTCTCATGATTCCGTATTGGATAGTCAGTCCAAGCCGTTTCTCTAACCTTTTCTGCAAAATCATCTATCAGCAATCCCTTATCTCCACTTCTATACCCTCTCATAAAATTACTTATTTATCCAAATAAACAAAATTTAGATTGTTCTATATGTAAGCGTTTACTAAAATAGAAAGTGTTACTATTTCTAATGTCAGGGGTGGAACTGAAACTGTGCGACCAATCAGCTATCTCCATAAAATGATCATCTTCGGAATCCTGTTAAGCACCCTGCCCATTTTGTTAACGGGAATTGCCGCATTTATCTATTCATCAAACCAAACTGAGCTGCATCGTATGCAGGCCAACAGACAGTTGCTGGAACAAATGCAATCCAACGTAGAACACAAACTCGCTACAGTCAGTTATATGCTTGATCAGGCCGTTCGCTCTCCAGTAACCCTTCGTTCCCTGTCTGCTTCTTCTTCACTAGAAGGGAAAGGACCTTTGCTTGCCGACAAGCTGCAGAGCGAATTTCAGAATATGAGGTCATGGGAACCTTTGCTGGATATTACTCTGGTGAATCAATCTCAGAATTGGCTTATTGATCATGCCGGATTATATCGTAATACGGATTTTCCACTGGCTCTTCCCATGAAGGAATTGATTTCGGATACGTTAACTTCTGGATGGCAGCTCTCCCCTTCATCGGTATTCAGTAATGATGAGCGTTCACCCGGTACAGGCTGTATCTATCATATTGCCCTTGCGAGATCTATTCCGAATCTGAATACGTCTTCCGATGCTGCCCTGATTGCGGGAATTCCTGCATGTTCTTTGCAAAATACACTAGGCGAAGCCTCCTTAGGCAATGCTGCCTCAGGACTGATCATTTTGAATCGGGAACAACGTATCTTGGTGCATCCCGATCCTGTATACATTGGACAACCGTTGTCTGCCATTGGATTACAGGATCGGGATACGGAAGCCAACATAACCAAGCTATCACCCATCACATTTTCAACGGGTTTTGAAAAACGGGAAGTTAAGATCGCCGATACACATTATTCTCTGACGTATAGCCCTTCTACCTTAAAAGGATGGACTTATATTCTAATCTCACCTACCAATATTCTGACACAAGAATATATCGATATCGGATTACACACCTTGTATATCAGTATCTTCTTACTTTTACTTTCATTATTACTCGCCTGGCTCGGCTCCAAGCGAATGCATGTCCCGATTCGTATACTTTTAACCCAACTTGGTGACAACCACCTGTCCAAAGAAGGAAACACGGTAGCTCAGCAATCACCACCATTTTCTGATGAGTTCGAACAGATCAGAGCAGGGGTCTCACAATTATCTGCTTCTCGCTCCCAATTAGAGAACACACTTAATGTGCATCTATTGCAGATTCGCAATCATTTTATGATGAATCTGTTCCAGGGTAAGATCCCTGTTCATACTCTTCATGGCACCCTGAATGAATATGGCTACACGCATCAGGTTCGGGAATGGCAACAAATTGCTGTTATTACACTACAGGCCGATCTTGTTAATCATACAAAATATAGAGCTAGTGATCGTGACCTCTTATTATTCGCTATTCAAAATATATTGGAGGAAACGGTTGTGCATAACCAACAATTGCTTCCCATTGTGCTGGAACATACGGTAGTCACGGTGATTGGGACCGTTGAACAGGATCAGTTTATTTTTTCACAGCAGCTATATGTATTAACAGAGCAGTTACAACAACAGATGGATAAGATTCTGGCTCTTCAAGTCAGTATAGGTTTCAGCCAGCCGCACAGCTCTCTACATCACATCCCTCAAGCTTACACAGAAGCCATGGAAGCACTGAGGCATCGGATGAAGCTGGGAACAGGCATTATTTTTCAATATGAGAACATAGATCATTACGCTCCCACTTGGTCCATGACCTACCCGGAATCATTGGAATATTCGTTGATCCAAGCTATTCAAAATGCGGACGAAGTCCAGGCCTCTGCTCTTTTGCAACAACTGCTTGAAGTGATCTTTGGTATGGAGGTTACACCCGAGGAGTATGAGGTGGCTCTTACGAGGCTACTCACACATATTTTGCAAATGACTCAGGAATCCGGCATACGACTCGGACAGATCTCCCAAGGTCGTGGCTCGATGTTTCATGAACTTCATAGTTTGCAGTACGCTGCTGAAGTTGAGGATTGGTTTAAACATCAAGTCATCTTGCCCATCATCCAGGTTTTTAAAGCAAGACAGTATGCCCAGTATCAGCATATATCTGAGAAGATGATTGCCATGATTCATCAAGATTATGATAAGGATCTGACGCTTGAGGAATGTGCCTTGAAGCTTCACTACAATGCCAACTACTTAAGTAGTGTCTTCCGCAAAGAGACAGGCTGTGCATTTAGTGAATATCTGACCAAGTACCGATTTAATATCGCTAAAAAATGGCTGGACGAAAGTGATCTAACCGTTAAAGATATCGCAGCACGACTTCGGTACAACAATCCGCAAAACTTTATCCGATCATTCCGTAAATGGGAAGGAATCACCCCCGGTCAGTATCGGGAGCGTAAGCAAAAAGCAGAAGTGTCGAACAGAAATTAGAAAAAGGAGCACGATTGTAAGTCGTACTCCTTCGGCCAGCTTGGACACCTCTCCATATGGTTCCCCGAACAAGGCTCGGACCTGTGACAACTCGATTAACCGTCGAGTGCTCTACCAACTGAAATATCATGGAATATGCTTCAGAGATCATTCTCTGAAAACTAGGTCTGTGTTTTGCTTTTCGTTGTCTCGATGTTTGAATAAAGATTGGCTTTAGCCATGTGCAGTCTCATGAAGCAGCTTAACATCTTCAAGTAACCGAAGATGTTGTTTAGTATAGTCAATTAATTATTCGCTTCAAAAAAAGAGGGAGCACATATCTGCTCCCTTCACTTACAATTTCATTTCTATAATCTTAACTTCATATGTTTCACACGTGCATCTTCTTGTGGTGGCGGTGCAATGCTTGCTAGCGTTACCTCAGACGTAAGACTAAGTTGCCACGTCTCTATTCCTGATCCTCAGACCGTACGCAGCTTATACGATTTATCGTTTATCCTTAGTGCAAACTGTTTTCATATTGGGCTGCTCAAGTTGAATTAGAATTTTACCAAACCTTGCTCCGTGTGAGAAGGTCACCGTACTATCCTTGTATGTATCTCGGATATACTTCTCAGCCAATCTGAGAGAATCTTCATCCGATGGTAACTCATACGTATTAAGCCATTCTGGCAGCTTCTCTACAACATCTTCCACCGGTACTTCAAATGAGTTAACTTCTCTCGTAATGATCATGGTGTATGAATACCCCTTCAAATACAACAATTGTTGAATATAACCCATATCACCGGCCTTATATGAAGAAGTTACCCCCAGTATATCCTTAAGTTCATCCATTAGTGTGTGTTCCTTCTGTCCCGCCATAGTACTTATATACACATACTTCCGGGCACAATTGATCGCCTGCTCGATCGTTTCCCAATCCGACATCGCCGGACACATGGATGCAAATGCAAAGTCATATTTCTTCTCCCAGCCTTTATCCTGAATAGAGATTTCCTCATATCGTTCGTTTACGATTTCGATTTTGGATTCCAGAGCTGAAGGTATCGTCTCTTTCATAAGGGAGACAAGCAACTCAGAAGGCTCAACTGCGGTCACACTTGCACCCTTCTCCGCAAAAGGAATGGTAAATATGCCTGAAGCGGCTCCAATGTCCAAAATGGATAACCCTGCGAATTCCACACCCTGATTCTCAATCCAGCCCATAATGCGCTCAGAACGCTGCTTTCCTTCTTCAGTGAACGACTGTGCATGATAATCCCTGGCCCAGCGCTCAAAAACTTCTTCTGTATTAACGGGGGTACTATTCTTCTTATATTTTGAATTTCTCGGACGATTCTTCCATGCCTCTTCCCATACAGAAAGATCAAATAAGAGATCGGTATCCGATACATTTTTTCCATTAGTCACTCTACTTCACTCCTTTATATTAAAGACTTTACTTATCTACAATATACTGAATATAATCATACGTCAATCTTTATTAACGTCCAACTATCCTTACAATACAAAAAAGCAATTTATATAAAATAAAAATAGCCCTACACATTGCATAAGCAACATGTAGGGCTATTCAATATACCGGCGAGAGGACTCGAACCTCCACGGTTTCCCACTCGATTTTGAGTCGAGCGCGTCTGCCATTCCGCCACGCCGGCATATGCTGGAGGCGCCACCCAGATTCGAACTGGGGATAAAGCTTTTGCAGAGCTGTGCCTTACCACTTGGCTATGGCGCCATATTTTGGAGCGGACGACGGGAATCGAACCCGCGACCCTCGCCTTGGCAAGGCGATGCTCTACCGCTGAGCCACGTCCGCATAATGGCTGGGGATATAGGATTTGAACCTATGCATGACGGAGTCAAAGTCCGTTGCCTTACCGCTTGGCTAATCCCCAATAAAAAATAAAAAAACAAAGGGGCGATCGAGGGGAATTGAACCCCCGAATGCCGGATCCACAAACCGGTGCGTTAACCACTTCGCCACGATCGCCACAAAAGGTTATTTTCTAAAAAGTTAATTGGCAGGGGCAGCAGGAATTGAACCCACACCAACGGTTTTGGAGACCGTTGTTCTACCTTTAAACTATGCCCCTAAAAACTGGTGGAGGATGATGGATTCGAACCACCGAACCCGTACGGGAGCAGATTTACAGTCTGATGCGTTTGGCCACTTCGCTAATCCTCCAGGATTACATGGTGCCGGCGAGAGGACTTGAACCCCCAACCTACTGATTACAAGTCAGTTGCTCTACCAGTTGAGCTACACCGGCATATTAAATTGTTTTAAAAATGGTGGCTCGGGACGGAATCGAACCGCCGACACGAGGATTTTCAGTCCTCTGCTCTACCGACTGAGCTACCGAGCCATAATAAAGTCTAATCTTAATTCCTTACACTTTATATAGGGCACCAGTGCCATACAGCAGATGTAGTGAACAGTTTGCCTCATGTAAAGATTAAATGGCGGAACCGACGGGATTCGAACCCGCGATCTCCTGCGTGACAGGCAGGCATGTTAGGCCAACTACACCACGGTTCCAGATCACTTTCTCAAAGGAAAGTATAATTGCGGGGGCAGGATTTGAACCTGCGGCCTTCGGGTTATGAGCCCGACGAGCTACCGGGCTGCTCCACCCCGCGTCGTTATAAAGTTTATATGGTGGAGGCTGAGGGGATCGAACCCCCGACCCTCTGCTTGTAAGGCAGATGCTCTCCCAGCTGAGCTAAGCCTCCGAACAACACATTTATGATCATATCATAATCTTGTTGTAAAAATCAACTTCTTTTTTTGAAGTTATTATGACCCGTAGGGGATTCGAACCCCTGTTACCTCCGTGAAAGGGAGGTGTCTTAACCCCTTGACCAACGGGCCTTAATATTATGGCGGAGAGAGAGGGATTCGAACCCTCGAGACGCTTGTGACGCCTACACGATTTCCAATCGTGCTCCTTCGGCCAGCTCGGACACCTCTCCATATGGCTCCCCGAACAGGGCTCGAACCTGTGACAACTCGATTAACAGTCGAGTGCTCTACCAACTGAGCTATCAGGGAATATGCTTCAGAGATCGTTCTCTGAAAACTAGATTCGAAACGAAACATGCGAATTATCACTTGCTATTGGATAAGCCCTCGACCGATTAGTACTGGTCAGCTCCATGCATTGCTGCACTTCCACCCCCAGCCTATCTACCTCGTCGTCTTCAAGGGGTCTTACATACTGGGAAATCTCATCTTGAGGGGGGCTTCACGCTTAGATGCTTTCAGCGTTTATCCCGTCCGTACATAGCTACCCAGCG
>NZ_JBHFJH010000033.1:0-136692 GCF_057334655.1 Paenibacillus sp. AGC31 | reverse complement strand
CCTGTCACCCACGAGGGGGACCCGTGGGTGGGGCGCGTGCTGAAGCTGCTCGGTGCGGAGCACGAGCAGCAGGCCGTTCACGGCGCGGCAGCGCAGCCGCGCGTGGGGGATGCGGCGAGTCCGGCAAATGCGGACACGCTGAAGGGCTTGCTGCTGCAGCTTGCCAGCAGCGAAGGTGCACCAGCAGCGCTTAAGGATGCCGCCGGACAGGCCGTGCAGTATCTGACAGGTCAGCAGTTATTGCTAACGACAGATCGCAGTGCTACTTTTGCACAGATGCACTGGTTTATTCCGATCACTGGACCGGACGGGGAAGAAACGGCGTCTGTTCAGATTCAGTCTCGCAGAGGTCAACGTGGAGAGCTGGATGCGTCCAACTGCCGTCTATGGTTTGATCTGGACATGAAAAGCCTTGGGCCTACTCTGGTAGATGTGCATGTGGTTAATAACATTGTCAGTCTGCGTGTATTGAATGATCGCGAAGGAATGGGGCCGCTCCTGGAGAGCGGACGAGAGGTAATCCATCAAGCATTGGACAAGCTGGGCTATCAACTGCTGACCTTCAAGGCGGAACCGTGGCCTGTGGGGCAGGAGCCGGGCGCGGAGCGGAAAATGACGGCCTCGGACTATAGTCCTGAACGATATAAAGGGGTGGACTTGAAGGTATGAAAGACGAGTCGTCACAACCCGATCTGCTCTCCAAAAAGGCGGTTGCCCTAAAATACGTCCCTGGAGAGAGTGAAGCACCTGTTGTTGTAGCGAAGGGCCGTGGCAAAGTGGCAGAAGCCATTCTGGATAAAGCCAGAGAAAACGGCGTGGCTGTTCAGGAGGATGCAGCACTTGTGGAGGTGCTCTCCAAGTTGGATCTGGATGAACAGATTCCAGCTGAACTGTATCAACTGGTCGCAGAGGTGCTAACATATGTCTACCGTGCAGATCGAATGGCCTCAGGACGTGAGGAAGATGAGTCATGGTAGAACGTAGATTGGGTGAGGAGCCGGGAATGAAGCTCACACGACAGCAGAAGGGTCGATTAGGTGAAGAGGCAGCCAGTCAATGGTTGCGAGAGAACGATTATCGGATCATTAGACAGAACTGGCGTTGCCGTAGTGGTGAGATTGACATCATTGCTTCCTGCGAGGGCCTGATTGTCTTTGTGGAAGTAAGAAGCAGAAGTGGAGCCGTTCAGTACGGTACACCTCAGGAATCGGTTGATATGCGTAAAATGCAGCAGGTACGTTCAACCGCGTCCGTGTATTTGCAAATGAGGGGAGAGACGGAACATCAGATCCGTTTTGATGTAATTGCCGTAATGCTTGATCAAGCGGGAAAAACTGTCTCTGTGAATCATATTGTTAATGCTTTTTAAGAATTACACTCAAAGTTATTGCTGTATTAATTGATACGAAATGTATCTTTTTAATGTGAGTCGGTCAGTTATTTCGAAGTACAAGTTTAATTATGTCTTATCTTTGCATTCGTTTTAGTTTTAAAATTAGTTAATATACTAAAGCCGTAGTTCCTCTTCATACAGGGACTGCGGCTTTTTTTGATTTAACTATGAAATCACAAAACAGAGGATAGAGCATTGATAATAAAATCATTGTATTTCACAATTTATAGATACAAATCGTATCATTTGTAATAAAATAAGAACGTTGAAAAATTTAAAGAGAGGTTGGTGGGATGTATGAAAGAGCTTCAGAATACTTCGAACAACACAGTAAAAGAAGTATGGGAGTGCCCTCGGATGGAAGTGCTGGATATCAGCGAGACCATGAACGGTGGACAGGGGATTTGGCAATATGTTTGGGACGGAGAGTTCTGGAAGCTTGAACTTATGGTCAGTTAATTAAAGAGGTTAAAGAGGAATATTTGATCAATAAAATAAATGGTGAGGTGTAGTGAGAAGATGCAGACGAGTATCACATGGATGATTCGACTAAGTACACTATCTTTATGTTTCATTTTGTTTGGAATCATGTATTCTGGAGTTTCTTATGCTGCTGAATCTGACAATGCGGTTAGTGTGTCAGGTAAAGTGATTGATCGTCAGGGATTGCCTGTCAAGGACGCCACAGTCAAGTATTGGCTTGATTATGGGAATAAGGAACACAGCGTGGAGACAGATGAGAGTGGGAATTATCGTATTATTGAATCCGTTGAGAACTATACTGTATTTACCTTTTCAGTTGAAGCAGAGGGGTATGTGCCGTATCGACATCACACTTACTATAGTTTAAGGGGTGGAGAGCAAAAACAGCTTGATTTTCATATTTATGAACCTTCCACGATTGTAGGAACAGTCAAAGATCAGGCGGGCAGACCTGTTCCAGATGCTCGTATAAAAGTAACAAGTGTCTTTGATCGTATAGTGAAAACTGATCAGCAAGGTCGATATGCGGTTACAGGAATTGATTACGCCTATAATCCGAACATTGCAATATGGGTAGATGCCGATGATTATATGTTATATGAACAGGATCGCTTGGGTGTCCGGGAGGGGGGAACCTTGAGAAAGGATGTTGTTTTGGCAGAGGCGGCACACGTGCGTGGAAAAGTAATAGATGAAGCGGGCAATCCGATAACTGGTGCTAAAGTTTATGCTGGCGGTTCGACAACGACAGATGCTCAAGGCGATTATTTTATAAAGCGCGTACCAACAGGGGCCAGAACGATAACGGGGGAAGCAGCAGGGTATTTAAAATCGAGCCTGAGCGTTACTCTCGTACAAGGAGATCGGAATACGTTTAATATCGTACTCAAGACGGATGCGGACATTACGCCGCCTGTAACCAAATACAGATTAGTTCCTTTAACAGATACAGTTAATGGGAAGCTATACATCAAAGGATTTACATTCAGACTACAGGCAACAGATGAAGTCAAAGGTTCAGGTGTGAAGACAACACAATATCGAATTAATGGGGGAGCATGGAAGATGTATGAAGGGCCCGTCAAGTTTTATGCCCCTGATGTCAAGGTGGTAGAGTACTATAGTACAGATGTTGCAGGTAATCAGGAGAAGTACAATAAAATGGACTTTGTTAATGGCACATTTGAAGGGAATGGCACGTTTGAAGGGGAGAGTTACGATTGATTACTTGTTGATATGATATGTGAATGTATAACATGTGAAAAAGACGGCTCTGACTTGATGATCCCTCGTGGTGAATCAAGATTCAGAGTCGTCTTTTCTATTCGTAATGACCTTAACGGTAATGACCTCTGCCGCCCCTTTGAAACTCGTGATCAGATGGGTGTATAATCAAGAAGGTAAACTGGAATTTATTTTTTTATTTCATAAAGGAATTTCAGATCCGTTTTGATGTAATTGTCGTGATGCTTGATCAAGCGGGAGAGATTGTCTCGGTAAATCATATTGTTAATGCATTTTAAGGTGAACGCTAAAATTTTTAATGTATTGAAAGTTACGAAACGTATCTTTTCGGTGTGACTCTATAGCTCTTCTCAAAGTACAAGTTTAATTGTGTTTTTCTTGCATCCAATTTTGTTTTGTAAGCAGTCGGATCTAAAGCCGCCGTTCCTCTCTACACAGGAACGACGGCTTTTTTTTGATTCAACTAAAGAAAGCACAAAACTAATCATATAGCAACAAAATAAAATCAGTCTATTTCAGAATTATAGATACAAATTGTATCATTTATAATAAAATAAGAACGTAGAAAAATTAAAGAGAGGTTGGTGGGATGTATGGAAGAGCTTCAGAATACTTCGAACAACACAGTGAAAAGAGTCTGGGAGTGTCCTCGGATGGAAGTACTGGATGTTAGCCAGACCATGAATGGTGGGCAGGGGATTTGGCAATATGTTTGGGATGGAGAATTTTGGAAGCTTGAATTACTTGTGAGCTAGAAAAAGAACGAATTAAAGAATTAAACAATCTTACTAACTAATTTGGATGAGGAGAGGTTTTAGTTATGTCTATTCGTTCCCCATGGATAGCTCGTTTTATAGTGTTTTTTTTAGTTTCTGTTTTGTTTAGTGTAATGCACACTGGAACTGTCAGTGCAGCCAAAGAAAACGATACTTTTAAGTTATCGAGTCGTGACCAGAGTCGGCCCTCTGGTTTTGTAGGAAAAGTTATAAGTGAAGGAATGAATGTGAAAAATGCAAAGATATCGTATGAATTACATCATTATGGTGATGGAGCTGAACAACAGTCTGGGAGTGTAGTTAGTGATGAAAATGGAAATTATCGTATTGACGTGGTACTCCCCAACTCAAAAGATTATTTCACAATGGATTTTACTGTAGAGGCAGAAGGTTATCTGTTATACAATCATAGAGGTAGTGAGTATTTAGAAGCGGACAAAGTAAGAACCATTAATTTTTATATTTATGAACCATCAACAATTGTGGGCACAGTCACAGATAAGGAAGGAAAGCCTGTGGCTGACGCGTTAGTTTCAGTAACCGCTTTGTACGGCAAGCCCGTAAAAACAAATCAAAGAGGCATATATATGGTAACAGGCATTGATTTTGAATATCCAAACATTGCAATCAAGGTAGATTCTGCAGATTATATGATTTATGAACAAGATCGGTTAGAACTTTGGGCGGGAGAAACCATAAAATGGGATGTTGTTTTGGCAGAGGCGGCACACGTGCGTGGAAAAGTAATAGATGAAGCGGGCAATCCGATAACTGGTGCTAAAGTTTATGCTGGCGGTTCGGCAACGACAGATGCTCAAGGCGATTATTTTATAAAGCGCGTACCAACAGGGGCCAGAACGATAACGGGAGAAGCAGCAGGATATCTAAAAACGAGCCTAAGCGTTACTCTTGTAAAAGGAGATCATAATACGTTTAATATCGTACTTAAGAAGGATGCAGATATTACACCTCCAGTAACCAAGTACAGATTAGTTCCTATTACAGATACTGTGAACGGGAAAATATACATCAAAGGATTTACATTCAGACTTCAGGCAACAGACGAAGTCAAAGGTTCGGGCGTAAAAACAACGCAATATCGAATCAATGGGGGAGAATGGAAGAACTATGAAGGACCCGTCAAGTTTTATGCCCCTGATGTCAAGGTGGTAGAGTACTATAGTACAGATGTTGCAGGTAACCAGGAGAAGTACAACAAAATGGATTTTGTTAATGGCACATTTGAAGGGAATGGCACGTTTGAAGGGGCGAGTTATGACGATTGATTACTTGTTGATAAGATATGTGAATGAATAACAACATGAGAATAAAAGACGGTTCTGACTTGATGATCCCTCGTGGTGAATCAAGATTCAGAGTCGTCTTTTCTGTTCGTAATGAACTTAACGGTAATGACCTCTGCCGCCCCTTTGAATCTCGTGATCAGATGGGTGTATAATCAAGAAGGTAAACTGGAATTTATTTTTTATGTCATAAAGAAATTATAATGAGTGTACTAGGCCGCGAATCACTATTGCGGTTGCAAATGATTTTATAATCAGGGAGGTACGGCCGATGAGTAAAGCTACGAAAACAACAAATGAAGTCAGAAATGCGATTCAAAACCGTCGTACGGTGAAAAAATTCAAAAAAGAAGCTGTTCCTACACAGCAGATTATAGAATTGCTGGATACGGCAGTCTGGGCTCCTAACCATAAACTGCGTGAACCTTGGAGATTTTTGTTGTTTACCGGAAATGGACGGAAGAAACTGGCCGAGGCTATTGATGCAGAAATGGGAGAAGACAACAAATTTTCACCCAATATTATGCAAGTTCCATCCGTTATGCTTGTCGTGCTGGAAGAAGATCCAAGACAGAATATCTGGGACGAAGACTTTGCTGCGGTCAGTGCATTGGTTCAGAACTTTATGCTTGCAGCCTGGAGTGAAGACATTGGAACGTTCTGGGTGACCAAGCCATTCTTGTACGCTCCCAAATTCCGCAAATCGCTTGGAATAGAGGCGGGAGAGAAGATTGTAGGTATGATTTATATGGGATACCCTGATGTTATTCCTTCTGCCAAAGAACGCACACCAGCTAAGGAGAAACTCACTCTTTTCGAATAATAAATTATTAAAAACCTTAGCTACCTACGATCCCCGTATGTTTATGTTTCAGGAAACTCTACGTACAAGTACCTTTCTCCACAGAAGAGAAGGGCTTGTACGTTTTTTTGTCATGTTGGTGTATCCGGATTGTAGAATCTGCATAAAGAATCCTTCTCGATCTTCCTCTGTTGTTTACAGTTTCATGCCCATTTCACTACCTTTGGGTAAATCGGCCTGTTCTTTCCTCCATATGCTTCTAAAATAGCTTCAAAATAAATTAAGATCCAATTGACGATACTGGATGGCTTCAGCCACATGAGCTGTCACAATTTCACCTTCATGGTCCAGATCGGCAATTGTCTGTGCCATCTTGATAATTCGATCATGTGCACGCATGCTCAGGTTTAACGTTTTCAGCGTTTGCTCTAACAGTTGCTCTGCCTCTTGAGGGAGTTGGATTGTACGTCGCAAAAGCGTGCCCGAAAGCTGGCTATTCCAACGGACCGAACTTTGAGCATAACGTGAAGCCTGAATTTGATGAGCGTGGATTACTTTTGCCTGCATTTCTTCAGATGAAGGGGAAGCAGCAGACTTGCGCCACTCACCTGGTGGAGGAACCTCGACCTGAAGGTCAATGCGGTCCAGCAGTGGTCCTGAAATTTTGGCTCGGTACGCGGCAACACGGGCTGGACTACATATGCATCGTTGTTCCTCCGAATGAGCGGACAAATATCCGCAGGGACAGGGATTCATGGAACATGCAAGCATGAACTGGGCCGGAAAGGTGAATGCAGCGCGAGCCCGACTAATTGTCACTGTGCGATCCTCTAACGGCTGCCTTAATACCTCCAGCACTTGGCGCTGAAATTCAGGTAATTCATCCAGAAACAATATTCCCCGATGGGCAAGGCTCACTTCACCTGGTTTTGGGATACCACCGCCTCCAATCAGACCAGAGGAGGATATCGTGTGGTGAGGGGAGCGAAAAGGTCTGTCTGCAATCAGGCCTTGAGGCGCTTCTTTTAATTTGCCTGCAGCACTTAATACTTTGGTTACTTCCAACGCTTCATCTTCTGACAAAGGAGGAAGGATGGAGGGCAGACGTTTGATTAACATCGTTTTGCCCGTGCCTGGCGGTCCAACGAGCAGTATGTTATGCATGCCTGCTGCAGCAATCATAAGCGCGCGTTTTACATGGTGCTGCCCCAGAACATCGCTATAGTCGTCTGCAAATAATGGTGTTTGTCTCGGCTTCCTATCCGCCATCTTATGAGTCTTATCCGTTATAGGCGCAGCGAGGTGTGCATAATTTTTCAACACGACTGGTCCTGCATTCGAATTATTGGGTATTCCAACCGAACTTGCAGATTGATCTAAATTTTCCGGAGCAATATCCTGTAAATGTCGAATGCCAAACACCTGGATACCTCGAATCAGTGACGCTTCCTCTACGTTATCCAAAGGCAGGAGCACAGAAGTAAAGCCTTGTCGTTTGGCCAGGTCCACCATGGATAAAATGCCGGGCACGGACCTGATCGAACCGTCCAACGCCAGTTCGCCAACCACTAGTGTCCGTTCCTGGGGAGGCAGTACAAGCTGACCGCTTGTCATAAGTAAACCAATAGCAATGGCCAGATCAAAGGAAGATCCTTCCTTGCGCAGATCAGCGGGGGCCAGATTGATTGTGATCCGCTGTAAAGGGTACTGATATCCGCAATTTTTAATCGCTGCACGGACACGCTCAACGGCCTCACGAATAGCTGAATCCGGTAAACCGATGATGGATGTCTGTGGCAGACCATTGGATAAATCGGTTTCCACCTCGATCAGTACACCATCGATTCCGTACAAACACGCACTGTGTAATTTTCCATACATAACAAAGAAACACCTCACTCGATTCTTGACTCCGCAAAATACGGGCCAGTCTACGAATTAAGGTGCTTCCTCAGCTTCTATTAAGCATTTTATATAAAAGGAATCATGGAGTCAACCTGTCATTCTCATTGCTGTAGTCATCTTTCCTGATCCCTGAATTTTATTTTTGGAAGGAAATCATTAAATAGCTTTGGCGAAAATGGTTACGTATTAAACTTTCATTATGATTATCAAATTTGGCCCGAGAAAACGCGAATGTATTCCATGGACCTTATGTAATATTTTTATCGAATTATGAGATGTACTTACGGCTCATCTATTCGTTTTTTTATATTTCACACAATCTAATTTATCATAATTAAATTGAATAGTAAAATCATTTGTGCTCAATTATTCTGTTTTTTTTCTAATTTGTGATAAGATAGATTTATAGTTCCTTTTTTATAAGGAATAGAATGCACAATAGGCAGGTGAGAAAGATATATGCAGACTGACAGTTTGAAGCTGGATAACCAATTATGCTTTGCCATATATGCTTGTTCACGGGAGATTACGAAGATGTACCAGCCTTATCTCGAGGTGCTCGGCGTAACGTATTCACAGTATCTGGTTCTGATGGTATTGTGGGAACGTGAAGAATGTACGGTTAAGGAGATCGGGGAGGCACTCTATCTCGATTCGGGAACGTTGACACCACTTCTCAAACGGTTACAGTCAGCAGGACTTATTAATCGCGAACGCTCTGCTCAGGATGAACGAAAAGTATTAATTACATTAACCGACTCCGGCCGTGAGCTGCGGAACAAGGCATTATCCATACCTGAATCCATTCAGGGTGATGCGTGTTTGAACAGTACAGAGTTTGAAGCTTTGCTGGGTCAGTTCAAAGGGTTGCTGGAGAAAGTTCACCAAACCAACACGAACGCAGCCAAAAAATAAAATGTAGTTTTAGATCAAGGAAACCTTAGCTTTTAGCTGAGGTTTTTTCCATATATACCCAAGCATTCACAATATGGGATCATACTCATATCAAAATACTGTCTATTAACCATTAATTTTTTAAGGAAAGCGTTTTAAAAACGTGTTACAATGAATTGGGTTTAAGTGAAAATAGTCAACATTTGTCTTTTGTTAGTCTACCAACCCGCCTTGTTGCAGTCATGTTGATAGGAGGATTCGAGAATGAATATCCATGAATATCAAGGAAAAGAAGTACTGAAACAGTATGGAGTTACCGTTCCAAACGGAAAGGTTGCTTATACAGTCGATGAAGCGGTTGCGGCCGCAGAGGCACTGGGCAGTCCGGTGACTGTTGTTAAAGCGCAAATACACGCAGGTGGCCGGGGTAAAGCCGGCGGCGTAAAAGTGGCGAAGAGTACGGATGAAGTTCGTGCCTATGCTTCCGAAATTCTGGGCAAAGTATTGGTAACACACCAGACTGGACCAGAAGGCAAAGAAGTGAAACGTCTTCTGATTGAAGAAGGATGCGATATCCGCAAAGAGTATTATGTGGGTGTTGTTGTGGACCGTGCCACAGGCCGTGTAGTTATGATGGCTTCCGAAGAAGGCGGTACTGAGATTGAAGAAGTAGCTGAAGCTACACCTGAGAAAATTTTCAAAGAAATTATTGACCCTGCTATTGGATTGCAAGTGTTCCAGGCCCGTAAACTGGCTTACAGCATTAAGATTCCGAATGAACTGGTGAACAAAGCTGTTAAGTTCATGCTCGCGCTGTACACTGCATTTGTCGAAAAAGATTGCTCTATTGCCGAGATCAATCCTCTCGTTGTTACCGGAGATGGAAACGTTATCGCGCTAGATGCAAAATTGAACTTTGACTCCAACGCCCTGTTCCGTCACAAAGACATTTTGGAACTGCGTGATCTGGATGAAGAGGATGAAAAAGAAATCGAAGCTTCCAAATACGACCTCAGCTACATAGCACTTGATGGCAACATCGGCTGTATGGTCAATGGTGCGGGACTTGCGATGGCAACGATGGACATTATCAAATACTACGGTGGAGACCCGGCCAACTTCCTTGACGTTGGGGGCGGTGCGACAACGGAGAAGGTGACTGAAGCATTTAAGATCATCTTGTCCGATGCCAAAGTAGCTGGGATCTTTGTTAACATCTTCGGTGGCATCATGCGCTGTGATGTTATCGCCAATGGTGTTGTTGAAGCCGCGAAGCAGCTTGGCCTGACCAAACCGCTGGTTGTTCGTCTTGAAGGAACTAACGTGGAGCTTGGCAAACGTATTCTGGGTGAATCTGGCCTGAATATTGTTCCTGCTGATTCCATGGCCGATGGTGCACAGAAAATTGTTGCCCTCGTAAAATAAGTTCATTCCTTAGTACCGGAGCTGTCCGGGAATTGAAAAATAACCGTAAGGATGTGAAGCAACGTGAGTATTTTGATCGATAAAAATACAAAAGTCATTACGCAAGGCATTACGGGTTCAACGGGAATGTTCCACACGAAGGGCGCATTGGACTACGGAACCCAGATGGTAGGCGGAGTTACACCGGGTAAAGGCGGAACTAATGTGGATATCACGTTGGAAGACGGTACAGTAGCTAGTCTGCCGGTGTTCAACACTGTGGAGGAAGCGAAGGAAGCTACAGGCGCAACAGCGAGCGTCATTTACGTTCCTCCTGCATTTGCAGCAGATTCCATTATGGAAGCTGTTGATGCTGAGCTGGACCTCGTAATCTGTATTACAGAAGGTATTCCGGTTCTTGACATGATCAAGGTTGACCGCTTCATGGAAGGCAAAAATACCGTCCTGATCGGACCAAACTGTCCAGGTGTCATTACACCAGGAGAATGTAAAATTGGTATCATGCCTGGTTATATCCATATGGCGGGGCACGTAGGCGTTGTTTCCCGTAGTGGAACACTTACCTATGAAGCCGTTCATCAACTGACGACACGTGGCATTGGACAATCCTCTGCTGTAGGAATCGGGGGAGACCCTGTAAAAGGCTCCGAGTTCATTGATATCCTCAAACGGTTCAATGAAGATCCACAGACTCATGCGGTCATCATGATTGGTGAGATTGGTGGTACAGCTGAAGAGGATGCTGCAGATTGGGTACGTGAAAACATGACCAAACCGGTTGTTGGCTTTATCGGTGGCGTAACAGCGCCTCCAGGCAAACGGATGGGCCATGCTGGCGCTATTATCTCTGGTGGTAAAGGTACAGCCAAAGAGAAAATTGCGAAGCTGGAATCATGTGGAATCAAAGTAGCACCAACTCCTGCTGAGATGGGTTCGACTTTGGTGAGTGTACTTGAGGAACGCGGTATTTTGAATTTGTGCACGACACATTAATTCTTTTTCGTTATAATAGAAGAAACGGCTCGGAAATGATCTATTTCTGGTAGACCGACTATTATGGTTACGGAAAAGGTAAGCAACCTTTTGTCCTTAAACAGGGCGAAGGGTTGCTTTTTTGCGTTTTTTTTACGGCAAAAAGGGTAGGAATTGTCTCCCACCTGCGTAAACGCTTGCATTCCGTGGTCACTTAACACACAATATGAGGGAAGATCTCTTCCCGCTTTGGGAGGTTTATGGTATGGAAGAACGATGGATCTTGTTTGGGTTACATGAGATGGAGGGTATTGGCAAGAAAACGATCTCGAAACTGATTCTGGGACAACATGAATTACCCGATCTATTGAATTATGGGGAAAGCGACTGGGTCGCAGCAGGCTTGCGCAAAGATCAGGCTGCACGTTTGGCTAGCCAATTTACTATCGATTGGATTGAGAGTAAAAGAGAACACGTTTACAATCTGGGGATAGAGGTTATTACTTATCTGGATCAGAATTATCCCATATTAATGAAGGAAACCGTTCAGCCTCCCTGGGTAATGTATGCTCGAGGGGATGTTAGTTTGCTACACAATTCGTCTATTGCCATGGTGGGAACTCGTATGCCAACCGTGTATGGGCGCAAAGTTGGAGAGAAGCTGGCAGAACAATTATGCAATGCAGGACTGACGATTGTAAGCGGGCTTGCCCGCGGTATTGATAGCGTATGTCATGAGGTAGTACTACGTGCTAAAGGAAAAACGATTGCCGTATTCGGAACAGGGATTGATCATATATACCCACCCGAAAATACAAGCCTCGCAGAGCGAATCGCGGAGACAGGTCTGCTTTTGTCGGAATATCCACCAGGTACAAGAGCACGCCAGGGATTATTTCCGGAACGGAATCGAATCATTGCCGGTCTGACACTGGGAACATTGGTTGTTGAGGCTGACATTCGCAGCGGCTCACTCATTACAGCAGATGCTGCGCTTGAAGCAGGCAGGGATGTATTTGCAGTCCCTGGACCTATCACATCACCGAAAAGTCGGGGAGCACACAATCTTATCCGTCAAGGGGCCAAATTGGTCACTTGTGCAGCAGATGTATTGGAAGAGTATCGATTGGGCTTGCCAAATGCAGAACAACTTCCTTACAATAGAGGACGTTCGACCGAAACAACCGAGTCTTCCGGGCGAGGGATATTCGCTGAGGTTAAGCTCTCTCCAGATGAACAACGTGTGATTTATCTGTTGGAACAGGGAGAACAATCATTGGATCAACTAGTTGAGCTGCTTGGTTGGGATTTTGGACATTTGCATTCAGTTCTGTTATCTTTAATCATAAAAAAGCAGATTAGCCAATTACCAGGCACTAAATACGCGAGGGTATGACGAAGCTACAACCTACGCAGTGTGTGGAAATATATAATTAGCAGAAGTTATTAATTATGCATAAGCTTACAGAAACAGTTTCATGACAGTTTCATGACTGAGAGGAGGATGAACCTATGGCGGATGCACTCGTAATCGTGGAGTCGCCCTCAAAGGCGAAGACGATAGGCAAATATTTAGGCAGCAAGTTCATCGTAAAAGCTTCGATGGGGCATGTTCGCGATTTGCCAAAGAGTCAGATCGGCGTTGAGGTAGAGAATGATTTTAATCCGAAATATATTACGATCCGCGGCAAAGGTTCAATTTTGAAAGAACTGAAGGATGCACGGAAGAAAGTGAAAAAAGTGTATCTCGCAGCTGACCCGGATCGCGAAGGTGAGGCTATCGCATGGCATTTGGCCCATGCCCTTGAACTGGACGATACGGCAGATTGCCGGGTTGTATTTAATGAAATTACAAAACAGGCGGTCAAAGATGCGTTCAAAACGCCGCGGAAAATCAATATGGATTTGGTTAACGCGCAGCAGGCAAGACGTATTCTGGATCGACTCGTTGGATATAAAATTAGTCCGTTATTATGGAAGAAAGTGAAAAAAGGTTTGTCTGCAGGCCGGGTTCAGTCCGTGGCTGTAAAAATCATTTTAGATCGTGAAAATGAAATTGATGATTTTGAGCCGGAAGAATACTGGAGCATTACCGCTAAACTGACAGCAGACGGCAATCCGTTTGAAGCCAAGTTTCATAAACTGAACGGGGCCAAAACAGAGCTGGGTAGTGAAGCGGAAGTGCAAGCGATCTTGAAACAGATCGAAGGAGCCGACTTTACGATCAAGGAAGTTAAAGAGAAAGAACGGAGCCGTAACCCTTCCGCCCCGTTTACGACGAGTTCTCTGCAACAGGAAGCGGCGCGTAAATTGAATTTCAGAGCTTCCAAGACGATGTCGGTCGCCCAACAACTATATGAAGGTGTAGACCTTGGAAAAGAAGGCACAGTAGGTCTCATCACGTATATGCGTACGGACTCCACACGAATTGCGGCATCTGCACAAGAAGAAGCCAAAGAATATATCGTTGGTAAGTATGGTGAGCCATTTGCACCTGAGTCTCCACGAAACTATTCCAAAAAAGCAGCTAATGCTCAGGATGCGCATGAAGCAATTCGTCCAACTTCAATTCTGCGTGATCCTGACTCAATCAAGTCATTCATGAGTCGCGATCAGTTCCGCTTGTATAAACTGGTATGGGAACGTTTTGTAGCGAGCCAGATGTCTTCGGCTATCCTGGATACACTCTCTGTAGATATTGCTGCGGGGGACACCATTTTCCGTGCAGCAGGTTCGAAGGTGCGGTTCCAAGGTTTCATGAAGGTATATGTTGAAGGAAACGACGATGGTACAACCGATGAAGATCGTCTGCTGCCTCCGTTGAAAAGTGGAGATGTGCTTGATAAGCAGGAGATTGAGCCAAAACAGCATTTTACACAACCGCCACCCCGATATACGGAGGCAAGGTTGGTTAAGACGCTTGAGGAATTGGGTATAGGGCGTCCGAGTACATATGCGCCAACACTGGAGACCATTCAGAAGCGCGGATATGTTGCGATAGAGGAAAAGAAATTCATGCCAACCGAGCTTGGTGAACTGGTCATCGAACAGATGGAAGAGTTTTTCCCGGAAATCCTGAATGTAGAATTTACCGCAAACATGGAAGGTGATCTTGACCATGTTGAGGAAGGTTCCGAGGATTGGGTCAAAGTACTCGCAGAATTCTATGAATCTTTTGAGAAACGCCTTGAGTTTGCGGAAGAAGAAATGAAAGAAATCGAGATTGAAGACGAAGTATCAGATGAGATCTGTGAGAAGTGCGGCAAACCGCTGGTTTATAAACTCGGGCGTTTTGGCAAGTTTCTTGCGTGCTCTGGCTTCCCTGATTGCCGGAATACCAAACCGATTATCAAGGATATCGGCGTGACTTGTCCGAAGTGTAAGGAAGGTCATGTTGTTGAGCGTCGTAGCAAAAAAGGACGTATTTTCTACGGTTGTGACAAATATCCTGAATGTGATTTTGTCTCATGGGACAGACCTTCAGCCAAACCATGTCCAAGTTGCGGATCGCTAATGATTGAAAAGCGGAACAAAAAGGGAGCACGATTGCAGTGTACTTCATGTGATCATCAGGAGCCGGTGGATGAACCGGATGACGAATCAGCGGATTAGTATATATGTGAATCAATTCAATTATAGTGAAATATGAAATTGCTTTATGGGGGTAAATGATTTTGACAAATGAACAACAAGTAACCGTTATTGGTGCCGGGCTTGCAGGAACAGAAGCGGCCTGGCAGATTGCAAGTCGCGGCGTACGCGTAAAATTATACGAGATGAGACCTGTTGTGAAAACGCCAGCTCATCATACGGATAAATTTGCAGAGCTGGTATGTAGCAACTCGCTGCGTGCGAATGGATTGACCAATGCAGTGGGTGTGTTAAAAGAAGAAATGAGAATGCTCAATTCTCTTGTATTGTCAGCAGCAGACAAACATGCAGTTCCTGCAGGTGGGGCACTTGCTGTGGACCGGGATGGATTTTCAGGTGAGATTACATCCACGTTGCACCAGCATCCGCTCATCGAAGTGGTGAATGAGGAACTAACTTCTCTGCCGGAAGATGGCATCGTTGTTGTTGCAACGGGGCCGCTGACTTCACCCGCATTGTCTGAGCAAATCAAGGCACTAATGGGAGAAGAGTATTTCTACTTCTATGATGCAGCTGCACCGATTATCGAAAAAGATTCAATTGATATGAACAAGGTGTATCTGGCTTCCCGTTATGATAAAGGCGAAGCGGCATATCTGAACTGTCCCATGACAGAAGAAGAGTTTGATGTCTTCTATGAAGCTCTCATTACTGCTGAGGTTGCTCAATTAAAAGAGTTTGAGAAAGAAATCTACTTTGAAGGCTGTATGCCAATCGAAGTGATGATGAAACGCGGAAAACAGACAGCTCTGTTTGGTCCAATGAAACCGGTAGGTCTGGTTAACCCTCATACAGGAGAGTTACCACATGCGGTTGTTCAGCTTAGACAGGACAATGCAGCTGGAACCCTGTATAACTTGGTTGGCTTCCAGACGCATCTGAAATGGGGAGAACAGAAACGAGTCTTTTCCCTTATTCCTGGACTTGAAAATGCAGAGTTCGTTCGTTATGGCGTAATGCACCGTAATACATTTATTAATTCTCCTAAACTGCTTCTTCCGACGTATCAGTTTAAAGAGCGTCCTAACTTGTTCTTTGCAGGTCAGATGACGGGTGTAGAAGGTTATGTGGAATCTGCTGCATCAGGGCTTATTGCCGGCATGAACGCAGCCAAAGCAGCACTTGGGCAGGAACTGGTGGTATTGCCCGTAGAAACAACACTTGGGAGTATGGCTCAGTATATTACAACGGCTGACTTCAAGCACTTCCAACCAATGAACGCAAACTTTGGTTTGTTGCCGAAGCTTGAAACGAAGATTCGTAACAAAAAGGAAAAAAATGAAGCTCTTGCACAGCGTGCACTGGATGGCATCACGAGTTTTGCTGAGGCAGAAGGTCTAACTGTTCCGGAACGCGTATAAATTATTCGTGGGAGGATGCTGATATCATGGATATGTCATTTCATGCTACAACGATCTGTGCTGTTCGTCATAATGGTAAGGCTGCAATCGCAGGAGATGGTCAGGTGACCATGGGCCAAAGTGTTGTGATGAAGAATACAGCCAAGAAGGTAAGACGTTTGTACCGCGGACAGGTTGTTGCTGGCTTTGCTGGTTCTGTGGCGGATGCGATCACCCTGTTTGAGAAATTCGAAGGTAAGCTGGAGGAGCACCATGGTAACTTGCAGCGTGCTGCTGTAGAGCTTGCCAAGGATTGGCGTCAGGATCGGATCTTGCGCAAGCTTGAGGCGTTGTTGATTGTAATGGACAAAACAGGCATGTTGCTCATCTCAGGTGGCGGCGAAATTATTGAGCCTGATGATGACGTTATCGCTATCGGATCAGGTGGAAACTTTGCCTTATCTGCTGCGCGTGCGTTGAAACGTCATGCAGTAAACCTGGAAGCAAAAGATATTGCGCGTGAATCGCTTCAGATTGCCTCGGAGCTATGTGTATATACGAACAGTAATATTATTGTAGAAGAGTTATAAGCCAAAGAAATCTCCCGTAGTGGAGCATGATTCTGTAATCTGCTCCAGGACGTCTAGGGGATTCTTTGTCCTTGTTAGGTAAAATAAATTCAACATACTGGTAGGAGGGAAGCAATATGAATACTCAAGCGTTAACACCGAGACAGATTGTTGCAGAGCTTGACAAGTATATTGTAGGTCAAAAGAAAGCTAAAAAATCGGTAGCGGTAGCCCTTCGTAATCGTTATCGGCGTAGCCTTTTGCCTGAGCATACTCAGGACGACATTGTGCCTAAAAATATCTTGATGATTGGACCTACCGGTGTGGGTAAAACGGAAATCGCCCGTCGCCTCGCTAAACTGGTAGGTGCGCCATTTGTGAAAGTGGAAGCTACCAAGTTCACTGAAGTGGGTTACGTTGGCCGTGACGTTGAATCGATGGTACGTGATCTGATTGAGACATCACTGCGGATGGTGAAGCTGGAGCGCACTGAAAAAGTGAAGGACAAAGCTGAAGAAGCGGCCAATGAGAGAATTGTACATATTTTGGCTCCTTCACAGTCTAAGTCCAAGAATCAGCGTAATCCCTTTGAGATGATCTTTGGGAATAATGGCAACAACGTTCAGGAACAGGATGAGCCAGAACCGGATACCGGGGTTGCCGAACGCCGCCGTAAGATCAAGTTTGATCTGTTATCTGGCAAGTTGGAGGATGACATCATTGAAATTGATGTCGAAGACACTGCTCCTAACATGATGGACATGTTTGCTGGTCAAGGTAATGATCAGATGGGCATGAACATGCAGGAGATGTTTGGTAGCTTGTTGCCACGTCGTACAAAAAAACGTAAACTCGCTATTAAAGAAGCGCGTAAAGTGTTGATTCAGGAAGAAGCAGGGAAATTAATCGACATGGATGATGTTACCCAGGAGTCCATTCGCCGGGCGGAGCAGACAGGTATCATTTTCATCGATGAAATCGACAAGGTTGCCAGTCAAGGACGCGGTAGTGGACCCGATGTATCCCGTGAGGGTGTGCAACGTGACATTCTGCCTATCGTAGAGGGCTCTACAGTAATGACGAAATATGGCCCTGTCAAAACGGATTATATTCTGTTTATGGCAGCTGGCGCATTTCATGTCGCTAAACCCTCTGATCTCATTCCCGAGCTTCAGGGACGCTTCCCAATTCGTGTGGAACTAAGCAGTCTAACACTGGAGGAGTTTGTATCCATTCTGACTGAACCCCAAAATGCACTGACCAAGCAGTATGTGGATCTGTTGCGCACCGAGAATATTGAGATTGAGTTCTCGGATGAGGCCATTCGCGAGATTGCCAAATTGGCTGAATCCGTCAATCAAAATACAGAAAATATAGGTGCTCGTCGATTGCATACAATTCTTGAAAAGCTTTTGGAGGATTTATCCTTTGAGGCACCTGAGCTTACATTGGAACGTATGGTGATTACTCCGGAGTATGTCCGTGAGAAATTGAATGATATTGCACTTGATCGTGATTTAAGTCAGTATATCCTGTGATATAGGGTTGCAATGTAATTGCTAAAAGGTCGAATGAATGAACGATATGCACTGGACCGTAGAGAACACTTACGAGATCGACGAAGGATAATCATTCCTTAGACGAATCGTAAAAGGTTCTCTCTCCGACCGGTGACATATCGTTTATTTTTGTTTCTATCTAAAGGATTTCGATGAGATAGCCGATAAAAGATGTGTGGTTGTTGTCTGGATCGACAAAACCTAGGACTTGTGCCGCATGCAAAGCGTGTTAAAACCTATCGGAGTGGTAGTTATTTCTGATTTTTATATCCAGTCATTCCCATTAAAAGAATGTTTCTTATTCCAAGTCTGGGCATCGGTTTAGTTGACAGATTGGTAAATGTTGCGTAAATGCGCAAAAAAAGAATTTATAGAAGAGTGCGAAGTCACCAATTGTTTTCTGGGGATTAAAATACGTAAACCCTACTTAATTGTTAAGAAAGTGTTGTGTAGAATTGGTGAGAAATCTTAATTCGTGAAAGATAACTTGTCAATTGATTAATACACAGCTTCGTATGCATACCTATCATGTAGTCGCTAAACCCTTAATCTAACGGCAAAAAATTCTAACATTATCAACGATGAATATTTCGAAAATATACATAATTACAGGCTTTATACAGTGCTGCCGAGACGAGAAAGGTTTTTTTTATTTTAAGAATGTTTAAGAACAATCAGGGAGAGTATTAACATACTTTTGTTTTGGGCCTGAACATTTACGAAAAAATTCATAATTTGCAGAAAATACACAAAAAGCCCTGTCTTTCAGAAAAGATAGGGCTTTTTTCTTATTGTAATATATCCCAAACTCGAAGAAACTTATGTTATACGACAACATCAGAGTTAATTCTACTTAAGTCCTAGAAAACCGTGTAAAGACGAATGTTTTTGTCGAAAAAACATTAGGATTTTCAAGGAAGAAGATTCAATCTTTTTCCATAACTTCTAAAGAGAGGAGGGGGATTGTGAATCTTTTAAACGATATCAGTTTTAAAAGATTGCAAGGTGCACTCGATGCGTCCAATATCAGACAGCGAACAATTGCTGACAACATCGCGAACGCCGATACCCCGTATTTCAAGCGCTCGAACGTTTCTTTTGAAGAAATGTTACAAGGGCAAATGAATGGAGATATGCCTGTTCTTAAGGGTAAAGTAACTGATGCAAGGCATTTTGTCATAGGTCCTTCCTCTTCCGTACCAACGCCAGTAGTTAATATGGACCAGTCAACCTCCATGAATAACAACGAAAACAATGTCGACATAGACAGAGAAATGAGTCTTCTGGCGGAGAATCAGTTGCGTTATAACGCTTA
The DNA here is from genome assembly GCF_057334655.1 of Paenibacillus sp. AGC31. Classification (NCBI taxonomy): domain Bacteria; kingdom Bacillati; phylum Bacillota; class Bacilli; order Caryophanales; family Paenibacillaceae; genus Paenibacillus; species Paenibacillus sp. AGC31. The sequence goes on along the minus strand of NZ_JBHFJH010000033.1, from coordinate 117,059 downwards.
TATTCAGCAAGTGAACGAACAAATTAAAATCATGCGTGTTGGCGTGGAAGGGAGATAACCTAAATTGAACATTAGTAATAGTTTTAGTATCAGTAGCTCAGCTCTGACAGCCCAACGGTTGCGGATGGACGTTATATCTTCCAACATTGCCAACGCAGAGACGACGCGCGCGAGCGTATCCAATGGTGAAGCGGTCCCTTACAAACGTAAAATGGTTGTGCTTGAGCCGAATAAAACGTCATTTGGTACGATGCTGCAAAATCAGATGAGAGGTAGCGGTTCAGGAGATGGCGTGAGAGTAACGGAGATTCGCGAGGATCAGTCACCTTTGAAGCCTGTGTATGACCCTTCTCATCCGGATGCCAATGCAGAAGGATATGTATTTATGCCTAATGTGGATATTGCGAAAGAAATGGTCGACATGATCTCTGCTTCCCGTTCCTATGAAGCAAACGTAACAGCACTGAATTCAACCAAAGCAATGATCTCCAAAGCTTTGGAGATTGGAAGATAAGTTGCTTTGAAATGAAAATAAGAAAAATACAAACCAGGATGAAGGGGAGGGACATTAATGATTCAGAACAACATGTTTAGCACACAGGGGATACAACCGCTACAGATGAAGAGTGCAACCGAAAGTAAGCCTTCTACACCAGCCGAAACCATTCAGAGCTTCGGTACATACTTACAGAATGCATTAGGGTCCGTTGCAGCACAGGAGGCTCAATCTCATGAAATGTCGAATCAATTTTTGGTCGGCAAAGCGAATGTGGATCAAGTGATGATTGCTTCAGAACAGGCCTTGTTAAGCCTACAACTCACAACTCAAGTCCGAAACAAAGTGGTTGAAGCATACCAGGAAGTTATGCGAACGCAGTTATAAAACAACCTACTTGCGCTTCGATAGTAGCGCTGATCATTACAACAAAGCAGCTGCGATGCTGCTCCTGATCGTCAACCTATGAAACGGATGGGGTTGAGTAAGGACAGACTAAGCAAAGTTTCGGATGGGGTGACAGAGTGAATGAGAGAATCGCCCAGTACAGGGATAAGGCATCCCAGTATTGGAATAGTTTTAGCAAAAAGCAAAAAGTATTATTTATATCCACCTTCCTGTTTCTGATTTTGGCTGCAGTTGTGCTCACGATGCAGTTGTCCAAGACGGAATATGAAGTTGCTTTTACAGATTTGAATGCAAGTGATTCAGCGGGCGTGATCAGTTATCTAGATTCATCTAGCATTCCATACAAATTAAGTTCAGATGGCAAGACCATATCCGTACCGAGTACAAGTGTTGCAATCGCAAAGGTCAACGTTGGATCTCAAGGGATTATTCAAAATGGTTCATTAGGGTATAAGTCATTTGAGGAGTCATCATCACCTATCGGGATGACGGATAAAGAGTTTGATGTAAAGTACAACAACGCTATAAACGGAGAAGTTGAACAGTTACTTCAGCGGATGCAAGGGATACAGGATGCTAAAGTACTCGTTAATATGCCGAAAGATAACATTTTTGCTGGTTTAGAAGAACAAGACAAAGCATCAGCATCGGTAGCTCTCCAATTCAAACCGGGTTATCACCCAAATCAGGCAGCGGTAGATGGCTACTTTAACTTGGTTAAGACTGCAATTCCTAATCTGCCTGTTGAGAACATCACGATTACGAACACAGATGAAGCAGAATTGATTCCAACTGCCCGAGGTGGCAGTGGCGGGTTGTCTTCCGAAGTTCAAGAAAACATGGCTTTACAGAAAAAGTTTGAAAACGATGTCCGTAATAACGTAAAGCAATTCCTTTCCCAGATTGTAGGGGAAGACAAAGTTAATGTTTTGGTAGCCTCCAAGCTTAATTTTGACAAAGAAACACGTAAGGAAAATCTGGTCACACCTGTTGATGTAGATAATATGAAAGGCATCGAGATCAGTGTGCAGGAGATTCAAAAGAGCTACACTGGCGCAAGCAACCCAACAGGTGGTGTTGCTGGCACAGGACAAGAGGAAGTTCCGGGTTACCCATCATCTGATGCAACCGGTAATTCTACCTCTGAAGAATCATCAAGCACTATAAACTACGATGTTAATCGAATCGCCAAGGATATCATTTCCAGTCCATATACTGTAAAAGACTTAACCATTAACGTTGCAGTTGAACCACCAAATGGAGAAACAGAATTACAGGGACCGGTTCAGGACGCAATTGAAAACATTTTGGTTAACATTGTTCGTGCTTCACTGGCAGACTCAGGCACTGTAATAAGTGACGCCGATCTGACAAAGAAAGTTTCAGTCATGTCACAAGGATTCCAGTCTGCCTCTGCAGACAATACAGGTTTCCAGCTTTCCTCAACGATGATGTGGGGTGGAGGCGCACTCATAGCGGCATTGATCGCAGCGGTAGTTATTTTGTTAGTACGCCGTCGCCGCAAACAAAACGAAGTCGAAGAAGAAGAGATTCCTCTTCCAATAGCAACAGAGTTCCCGTCCATTACGCTGGACAGTGTAACGAACGAAAGTCAGGTGCGCAAACAATTGGAGAGTTTGGCCAAGAAAAAGCCAGACGAATTCGTCAATCTGCTGCGTACATGGCTGGCTGACGAATAGAGGTGAACGCATTGGCGAAGGCAAGCAGTCAAGGTTTGACTGGAAGACAAAAAGCAGCAATTTTGTTGATTACATTAGGTCCGGAAGTATCGGCTCAGATCTTCAAACATCTGCGTGATGAGGAGATTGAGCAACTTACGTTGGAGATTGCCAACGTTCGCAAGGTTGATTCTTCCGAAAAGGACATGATCATGGCCGAGTTTCACCAGATCTGTCTGGCGCAGGAATATATCTCTCAGGGCGGTATCAACTATGCGAGAGAAATCCTGGAGAAAGCTCTGGGTTCATCAAAAGCACTTGAAGTCATTAATCGTTTGACAGCTACGCTGCAAGTTAGACCATTTGACTTTGCGCGCAAAGCAGATCCGAATCAAATTTTGAACTTTATTCAGAATGAAAGCCCGCAAACGATTGCCCTGGTTCTGTCTTACCTGCAATTCGAACAGGCAGCAGCGATTCTATCATCCTTGCCACAAGAGAAACAGGCAGATGTCGCTCGCCGGGTGGCTGTTATGGATAGTACTTCGCCAGAAGTTATCTCTCAAGTGGAGCGGGTTCTGGAACAGAAGTTATCTTCTACCGTAACACAGGATTACACCAATGCGGGTGGTATCGAATCGATCGTTCAGATTCTGAACGGAGTCGATCGGGGTACAGAGCGTACCATTTTGGACTCGCTTGAAATTCAGGATCCAGAGCTTGCAGAGGAAATCAAAAAACGTATGTTTGTATTCGAAGATATCGTCAATGTGGATGATCGTTCGATCCAGCGTATTATCCGGGATATCGACAACGCAGATCTGCAACTCGCACTCAAGGTGGCAAGCGAAGAGGTTCGGGATGCTGTGTTCCGGAACATGTCGAAGCGGATGTCCGAAACATTCAAAGAAGAGATGGAGTTCATGGGGCCTGTGCGATTGCGTGATGTTGAGGAAGCTCAGACACGCATTGTAGGAACGATACGGAGATTGGAAGAAGCCGGTGAGATCATTATCGCACGCGGTGGAGGAGATGATATCATTGTCTAATTTGATTAAATCTTTCCAGTATGTACCGGTTGATGACCGCAAAAAACTTGAAAATCACCATCATTATGGTGGTGCTGAGGAGTCTGAAACGGAATTATACGGTGATAGTGCTGAAGGTTCTGAGGCAGAAACGCTTCAAGCACGCGTGGACGAAGAAACACAACGTCTTACCGCAGAAATGCTGGAAGATGCCAAGGAGTTTGCAGAAAAGCAAGTACGTGAAGCTTCAGAAGAGGCAGAACGCATGCTTCAAGAGGCCCGTGAACAGATCGACAGCTGGTGGCAGGAACAACGACAACAGGATGAACATCTGACCGAAGCGCTACGTTCACAAGGTTTTCAACAGGGTTTTGATGAAGGCAAAGTACAAGCTGAACTGGATCTCCAGGTGCAGATCGAAAAGATGATGATTGAAGCCCAGGAAGTGCTCAAGGAAGCTTATGTAGCTAAAGATCAGATCATTCAGGAAGCCGAACCGTTCCTCGTGGAGCTCGCTTGCGGGATCGCTGAGAAAGTCATTGATAAGCAACTTACCATTGAACCCGATCATACATTGGAACTGATTCGTCAGAGTTTGTCACGTAAACGGGAGCAGGGTTTGATCACACTCTGTGTGGCACCTGATCAGTTTACATTTGTACAGGCAGCTCGTGAAGAATTGTCTCTGTCTATTGACTCTCAGGCAGAATTGCAGATTTTGCCTGATTCAACGGTCAAAGATAAGGGATGTGTCATTCGTTCTTCGTTTGGAAGTGTAGATGCGAGAATTGATACACAGCTTGCTGAGATTAAAAAAGAACTGGTCCGCATAGCACTTGAGGATGAGGAGCGAAGAAATCAACATGAAGGTTCTTAGTTCACAGCGATATATGGAACATTTGCGCCAATTCGATCCTGTTCGTATTAACGGTAAAGTTACTCAGGTCATTGGTCTTATGGTGGAGTCAGAAGGGCCAGATGCAAGTATCGGTGACGTATGTTATATCTATCCTGGTAAATCGGCCAAGCCTCTTCAAGCCGAAGTTGTTGGGTTTCGAGATAACAAAGTGCTGCTTATGCCACTGGGTGAACTTCAATCCATCGGCCCTGGTTGTGATGTAGTAGGTACGGGTAAGCCACTTGGTGTTCAGGTAGGCTCCGAATTGCTCGGTAAAGTATTGGACGGACTTGGACAGCCGCTGGACGGTTCCCTCCTTCCATCCAGAATGCCGATGTATTCTACCTCCAATACTCCGGTCAATCCAATGGATCGTCCACGTGTACTTGAAACGATGGGTGTTGGTGTAAGGGCTATCGATGGATTGCTGACCGTAGGTAAGGGACAGCGTGTGGGTATTTTTGCCGGTTCTGGTGTTGGTAAGAGTACTTTGATGGGCATGATCGCTCGTAATACCGCGGCGGATGTCAATGTCATCGCGCTTGTAGGTGAGCGTGGACGTGAGGTTCGCGACTTTATTGAACGGGATCTGGGTCCGGAAGGATTGGAACGTTCCGTAGTCATTGTTGCAACATCAGATCAGCCTGCTCTGATTCGGATTAAGGGAGCAGTTATTGCAACTACCATTGCAGAGTATTTCCGAGATCGTGGAATGAACGTGATGCTTATGATGGATTCGGTTACTCGATATGCGATGGCTCAAAGGGAAGTCGGTTTGGCTGTAGGTGAACCTCCGGCAATGAGAGGATATACGCCATCGGTATTTGCGAGTTTACCCAAACTGCTTGAACGGGCAGGCACAGGGCCTACGGGTTCGATTACAGCCTTTTATACCGTTCTGGTTGATGGGGATGACATGAACGAACCGATCGCCGATGCGGTGAGGGGTATATTGGATGGCCACATTGTGTTAAACCGATCCATTGCGAATAAAGGTCATTTTCCAGCGATCGATGTACTAGCCAGTATAAGTCGTGTCATGAAGGATATTGCTCCGGAAGAGCAGCTGGAAGCCGTTAATAATATGAAACGTTTGATGGCTGTGTACAAAGAGTCGGAGGATTTGATCAATATTGGAGCTTACCAGCGGGGATCAAATGCAGCGATTGATGAATCCATAGACCAGATTGATAGTATATGGAACTTTACCAAGCAGAAAGTTGACGAGAAAGTCACCTTAAATGAAGTGCAGGAACGTTTGATTCTTGAATTTGCAAGGAGATGAATGGTTAAGCGATGAAATTTCGATATCATTTCCAGAAAGTTGTTGACCTGAAGAGTAATGAAAAAACACAGGCAGAGTGGATGTTATCCACAGCGATCGGTAAACTTCAGACGGAGGAAGAGCATCTGATACAACTTCTGAACGATAGAAATAATCTGGTCGGGATTATCCAATCTGCTACGGAAAATACAGCGTCTGTAAACAGTCTGCAGGAGATGCAGCGATATGTACATCATCTTGACGAGTGCATTTCACGTAAAAACAATGATGTTAAACATGCTCAGGTCAATGTGCAGCGGAATCAGACGTTTCTGAACGGTAAGATGGTTGATGAAAAAGTATGGCTTGGAGCGAGAGACAAGGCCAAGATCAAATTTCAGCAGGATATGCTCCTCCGGGAACAGAACGATCTGGACGAGATGGCTACTGTACGCTTCGCTGCCAAAGCCGGACGCGCGAATTGATGTGAGCCGGACGCGAAGTTGTCTCGTGAAGGAGGAATGAACGATGGCTGTTAAAGACGATAGCGACATGGAAAAAGAATCGGGAGGCGGCTGGGAAAAATTTCTCATGATTTCCATCCCGATTGTATTCACCGTAGTATTGCTGGGCGTATTGCTTACGCTTTTTAATGTAGATATTCGTAATAATTTGTTCGAATTCGCCAACAAGATCCCGGTAGTTAAGGAATGGGTACCTGATCCTGTGCTGGACCCTGAGAAAGATAAGCTGGAGAAAAGTGAGCAGCAGGTTGAAAGTGCTGAAGCCACAATCGAAAAGCTGAAATCCCAAGTAACTGCCAAAGAAACAGAACTTAAGGCAGCACAGGAAGCGACAACAACTGAAGCGAAGAAGGCCACGGACCTTCAGAAGAAGTTGGATGATGCGGAAAAAGCGGCTGAAACAGCTACGGCAGCAACGCCAGAAACGGAATCCGATTATCAAAAGCAAATCAAAGATTTAGCTAAAATGTATGCGGACATGAGCCCAAGCAAAGCTGCACCGATTTTGCAAAATATGACGAATGAGGAAATGGTATTGTTGTTGAATGCCATGCAGTCATCTGCTCGGACCAAGGTGCTTGAAAAGATGGACCCGAAAACAGCAGCCGATGTCACCATGATGATGAAGGATGCCAAACCGTCTGGGGATCTGGCGCTGGATGCGCTGCAATCCAGATTGAAGAAAGAAACCGCAGCAACTTCAACCGCATCCACAACCACAAGCAAAAACCTGGATAAAAACCAGCTTAGTCAAACATTTGCTTCGATGTCTGCTTCAAGTGGTGCCAAGCTATTATTGGAAACATACAAGCTAAGTCCTGACAAAACATTGACCATCCTGAATTCAGTAGATGATGCAACACGCTCTCAATTGCTTGAGAACATGTCTTCAGAGGACTCGGTTGAAACTGCAAAAATTTTGAACAAATTAATGGGCAACAAGTAGAACTGATTACACTGTAGAACCGAGAGGAGGTGAAAATAAATGTCGATTGTATATCAAATGGCATCCACAGCATCTGCAAAAGCAACAGGGGCAGTTCAGACAACCGGAGCACAATCGAAAGGTTCAGCTGCAGGTGCTAGCGGTGAATTTCTCCAAACTCTTGCACAATCGTTATCTGGAGGAAACACAGAAGGTGATAGTTCAAGCGCTACTGGAAGCTTAACTGCCAATCCGTTGGTCTTTTCCTTTGCTACAAGTGAAGAAGGAGAAGCGGCATCAATCACAGCTATACTGAATTCGTTGTTCACGGACTTGGATTCACTTGACGAAGCTTTGGAAAATGACCCAGCTCTACTTGCAGGTTTGCAAACTCTGATTCAACAGATGTATACACAATTAAGTAAACCTTCAGGTACTGATGCAGAAGGTTCCGACGAGTCTTCGAACGGAGCGGAAAGCGCAAAAACAGTACCCGCAATTGAACTGTCGCAGCATCCGGCAGCAGTACGTTTTGTTCTGCAAGATATGCTTACACAATTAGTAGCTGGAATGAATGATCCTGAGAGTAATGTTGCGAAGAACGCTCCTGAATTCAAACATCTGTTACAATCTCTGCAGAGTCAGCTTCAAGAGGCTGGAGTGGATACCACTAGTAACAAAGGATGGACTGAACTGAAATCCATACTGGATACATTGACTGCAGTTAAGGATCAGACTGCACAAGTCGCTACAAGTACTTCGCTTCAAACATCTAAACAGGATTCTGTTGTGCCACAAGTTATTGTTGCGGCAGTGGCGAATTCTGGAACCCAGGTGAAAGCTGAGGCTGAGACAACATCTGCTTCAAATGCAGGTGGAGAAGCGGAACACTCAACCATCATTACTGCAGGAGAGCTGTCTTTGCGTTCATCAGGTACAACAGCAGGAAAGCCGGCTGAACCTGTAATGCAAACATCACAGTTTGCCAAGGAAATGACACAGTTTGTTGTTAACAAGCTGGATATTGTCCAGCAAAAAGGATTTTCCGAGGCGACCATCTCACTTCGGCCTGAGCATTTAGGTAAGTTGGACGTTCAAATTACCATGCAGAACGGGCAGTTGGTTGCACGGTTTATGACTGAACATACGATGGCTAAAGACATGCTTGAACAACAAATGACGCAGCTACGTTCTTCACTTCAAGCCCAGGGAATTCAAGTGGAACGACTTGAGGTTACTCAGAACAGTTCAATCGGATCACAGATGTATCAGGACGGAGGCCGTCAGCCGGGAAGTAATTCTCAGCAACAACGCCGTTCGCGTGAGCGTGAGGAACAATCGGATGATGCTATAGCTACAGCAGGAATTCAAGAAGAATTGCGTAACTGGCGTAGCGAGCAAGTCGAAGGAAATGAATTACAGAGAGATACATTTAGTGCTAAGGCTTAAACAGAAATGAGGTGAGCAAATGGCTAATGAAATTGTTTCAACGAATAATACCTGGCCGAACTATTCGGCAGCCAATAAAGCAACTACAAGTGCTGCAACAAAAGAATTGGGTAAAGATCAGTTTCTAAAAATCCTGATTACCCAGCTGCAAAATCAAGACCCGATGCAGCCGATGGAGGATAAGGAATTTATCGCTCAAATGGCACAGTTCAGCTCAGTGGAACAACTGGTCAATATTTCTACCCAGCTCAAAACATTGAACCAGTCACTTGGTGCTGTATCCGGCATGATTGGCATGGAGGTAAGTTGGCTTTCTTCTAATAAAGATGATAACGGAACTCTTCGCCAGGGTATTGTAGATTCCATCATTGTAAGAGATAGCGTTCAATACGCAAAAGTGGGCAAAGACGAGATTAAGCTGGATGAGATCATTCAGGTGAATTATCCAAAACAGGCAGAAGAGAGTCAAACTCCGGTACAGAACGTTCAGGACGTAACCCCTGAAACGAACGAGAGCCAGCCAGTTGAATCATCCACTGAAACGGGTGACACGGAAGATAGCGGGAAAACGATATGAGTGATCGCATAACGGTTGGACAATTATACGCAGGCCCGATTACACCGAATATGCTTCAAAGACCCAAAACGGGAGAAGCTTCGGTCATACCCGAAAAACCTTTTGCAAAGGTGCTGGAAGATAATCTTCTGAAATTGAGCAATCATGCTGCCAAACGATTGGAACAGCGTGGTATTGAACTCAAGACCGAGCAAATGGAACAGATTGGTTCTGCTTTGGACAAAGCTGCTGCTAAAGGAGCCAAAGAGTCATTGATTTTAATGCAGGATATGGCTTTTATCGTCAATGTCAAAAATCGTACTGTGGTTACAGCTATGGATAGTGAGAGCATGAAGGATAATGTGTTCACTCAGATTGATAGTGCCGTAATCATTTCTTAACCGGCTGGCCCTTCTCGGGAGCCGGAATGCCGCTGACCGACTGATGCGGTAACCAAATGAAGACTGGGAGGATTTTTTAAAATGATAAAATCAATGTACTCAGGCGTTTCCGGGATGCGGGGTTTCCAAACAAAACTCGACGTAATAGGTAACAATATTGCGAACGTAAACACGGTTGGCTTCAAAGGCAGTCGGGTTATGTTCAAAGATATTATGAGCCAAACAACGGCAGGGGTAACTGCCCCTGGCGATGCAAGTGGTGGTGTCAATGCGAAACAAATCGGTCTTGGTGTAACGGTAGGTTCAATTGATACGCTGCATCTGGCAGGTAGCCCAATGACAACGAATAATCCAACAGATCTTCGGATTAATGGAGATGGATTCTTCTTGGTACGTTTGAGTGAAGATCAGGAAATACCTTACCTGACTCGTGCAGGGGATTTCCATGTGGATGCTGCACGTAACCTTTTGACTTCGGATGGATTGTTTGTTCTGGATAATGGTGGTGGAAATATTACGATACCGGATGATGTGGTTTCCTTCACGATAGGTCAGGATGGAACAATTAACCAAACCATGGCAGACGGAACCATCGAAGCAGGTCCACAGCTTGGAATAGGTAAAGTTGTCAATCCAGAAGGCCTTGAGAAAATTGGGGGCAACTTGTACCGTATGACAGCAAACGCGAATCCGGATGGGGCGCTGGAACCATTAACAGCGAACAGTGCTGAGGACGGAACAGGAGCAATCATTGCTGGACAGCTCGAGATGTCTAACGTGGATCTGACTGGAGAGTTTACTGAGATGATTGTAGCTCAACGTGGATTCCAGGCAAACTCCCGGATCATTACAACGTCGGATGAAATACTTCAGGAAGTTGTTAACCTGAAACGTTAATAGCTGATTAATGAATTTTTAAAACGTGGGGGAGCTTGCTCCTCCCACTCTGATCAAGGGGGCTTAGCATGATTTCGGTTACGCGGTTAAATGGTTCTCCCATGTGGTTAAATGCGCTGATGGTTGAAATTGTGGAAGAGACGCCGGATACGTATATTACTCTGGTAACTGGAAAGAGACTGATTGTGCTTGAAAAAGCCGATGACGTTATTTCCAAGATTAAAGATTACAACCGTGAAATCGGGGTTCAGGCAGCCACTATTAAAGTGCAGCAAACGGAGGAATCCTGATGAAAAAAATGATGCCCTGGCTTGCAACAATGTTGCTGGCGATAACACTCATTGTGGTGGTTGTGTTTGTATTTATGCAAGGACAGAACGGAAATAAGGACGACACACATACGGCGGCGGCTTCAGAAGCCAAGAAGATGACTGCGGATGAGATTGTAGAGGTTTCCTCTGAGCTTGGAGAAATTAAAACCAATTTGGCTGATACGGATCATGTTGTAGTTGTCAGCTTCTCATTCAAGTTGTCAGACAAAACAGCCAAAGAAGATTTCGAGAAAATCAAAGAAATTACAGTGAAGCCAATTATCATTCAGACGTTTGCGGATACAAAGTCTGAGGAGCTGGCTACAGCGAAGGGCCGCGTACAATTTAATGAGAGATTGACGGGACTAATTAATGAAGCTTTACCTGAAGGTAAGTTGAGCAGCACCAGTTTTTCAGCTTTTGTAATGGCGCCAATGTAATGAACAGAACACGCTGTAGACCTGTAAGGGGGTGAGAACATGGTGGATGTATTATCACAAAATGAGATTGACGCCCTATTAGCAGCCCTTTCTTCTGGTGAAATGGACGCAGAAGAATTGAAGAAGGAAGAAACTCAGAAGAAAATTAGATCGTACGATTTTAAGCGGGCAGTGCGTTTTTCCAAGGACCATATCAGAAGCTTGACTCGTATTCACGAAAACTTTGCACGCTTTCTCACCACTTATTTTTCAGCCCAACTGCGGACGTTCGTTCAAATCAATGTCGTTCAGGTCGAACAGTTGCCTTATGATGAGTTTATCCGTTCTATTCCTAAGATGACGATATTGAACATTTTTGAAGCGGAGCCACTACAGGGACGAATGGTGATGGAAGTCCATCCAAACGTGGGATATGCGATGTTGGATCGCCTGCTTGGTGGAACCGGAATTGCTCCAACCAAGATCGCATCCATGACGGAGATTGAGACGACCATCATGGAGCGGATATTCAGCCGAGCATTTGAAAGTTTGCAGGAAGCATGGAAGACTGTGTTGGATATTTCCCCAAGGATGGAAGCGCTCGAGACCAATCCGCAATTTATGCAGATTGTATCTCCCAATGAGACCATTGCTCTGATCTCGCTCAGTACCAAAATTGGTGACACGACAGGCATGATCAATCTATGTATACCGCATGTCGTTCTTGAACCTATTATGTCACGGTTGTCAACTCATCAGTGGTTTGTTTCGGAGAAGAAAACGAGAGCTCCGGAGGAGTATGATGCTCTAAAAGAGCGTGTAAACAAAGCCAAGTTACCAATCGTTGCGGAATTGGGAGAATCGAGAATTTCAATTGCAGAATTTCTGGGTCTGTCCGTTGGCGATGTCATTACGTTGAACAAACCAGTTGATGAGGGACTTTCCATAAAAGTGGGTGACAAACTGAAATACATGGGCAGTCCGGGGACAATCAAAGACCGTGTGGCTGTGCAAATAGACAAGATTGTCACCGAAGGAGTTGAAGAATTTGACGAGTAAGGATTATTTATCCCAAGAAGAAATCGATGCTTTGCTCAGGCAATCGGAATCGATAAACAGCTCGGAACCCGCTGAAAAGACGGTTGATGATTTTTTGACCGAGCTGGAGCAGGATGCCTTGGGGGAGATTGGTAACATTACATTTGGTAGCGCGGCAACAGCCTTATCCACGCTATTAGGCCTCAAAGTAGATATTACAACACCTAAAGTTTCTATCATTAGTCGAACGCAGTTTGAAGAAGCTTTTCCTAAGCCGCATGTTGCCGTTCATGTGAATTACGTGGATGGATTTGAAGGCATTAACTCACTTGTTATCAAGAAGAGAGATGCTCAAGTCATCGCTGATTTGATGCTGGGTGGCGAAGGAAATCCGGTCGATGAAGAACTGAATGAAATCCATATTAGTGCAGTACAGGAAGCGATGAACCAGATGATGGGTTCCTCTGCAACCTCAATGTCCACCATTTTTAATCGTTTTGTGAATATTTCCCCTCCGGGAATCGATATTCTCAATCTGGAGAGTGGAGAGGGTGTAAGTAATCTTCCAGCAGATGAGACACTTATCCAAGTTTCATTTCGTTTGTTAATCGGGGATCTGATCGATTCCAATCTGATGCAGTTGCTTCCAGTACATTTTGCCAAAAGCATGGTAGATATGCTGATTGGAGGCGCTCAGGAGTCAACTGCCAGCGCACCAGTGGCATCAACACCTGAACCTGCGCCAGCAGCTGTACCAGCAACGCCACCACCGATTGCGGAGCAGCCGCCCGTTCAGCACCAACAGGCTCCACAGGCTCCACAACAGCCTGCTCAGGACTATAACGGATATGGACAGGCCCCGATGGGTATGCCTCAAGGAATGCCGCCACAGCAGCCGTATGGCATGCCACCGCAGCAACCTTATGGTGCACCTCAGCATTACGGTGGAATGCCAAATAGGAATGTTAACGTACAACCAGTTCAATTCGCCAATTTGCAAAATGGGGCGTATGGTCAGGTAGACGAAAACAATTTGAATTTATTGATGGACATTCCCCTTAAGGTCACCGTAGAATTAGGAAGGACCCAGAAGCAAATTAAAGATATTTTGGAACTGTCACAGGGTTCGATTGTCGAACTGGATAAGTTAGCCGGGGAACCTGTCGATATTTTGGTGAATAACAAACTGATCGCCAAGGGAGAAGTTGTCGTTATTGACGAAAACTTTGGTGTTCGTGTTATAGATATCGTTAGCCAATGGGACCGAATTCAGAAATTACAATAAGCACAATTTAGGGAGGACTTGAATCAAGATGGCAAACCGAATTTTAGTCGTAGACGACGCTGCATTTATGAGAATGATGATCCGGGACATTTTGTCCAAAAATGGATATGAGGTTGTTGGTGAGGCACAGGATGGCTCACAAGCAATTGAGAAATTTAAAGAGCTTCGTCCGGATCTGATCACAATGGATATTACGATGCCTGAGATGGATGGCATTGCAGCTTTGAAAGAAATCAAGAAGATTGATGCTAACGCTAAAGTAATTATGTGCTCCGCGATGGGGCAACAAGCGATGGTAATCGACGCTATTCAAGCAGGTGCCAAAGACTTTATCGTTAAACCTTTCCAATCTGACCGGGTTATCGAAGCGATCAGCAAGACACTGGGCGTTTAAGAGACATGATGATGGCTCAGGGTGATATTCCAGGAGGAGCTGGCGTGGGAACCAATTATTATTTACAGCTTGTATGGGTGATTGTTGTCCTGGCCGTCATCCTGGCCCTTATTGTTTATCTGATCCGGTTCTTAAACAAACGGAATCAGCAAATGTTCCGGCACGGCACAATTCGTACCCTGGGCGGGGTTGGACTGGGGCAAAACAAGTCGCTGCAAATTATTGAAATTGGTGGAAGTGTATATCTGCTTGGTGTAGGTGAAGACATTCAGTTGGTAGATAAGGTTTCAGATCTGGAAGAGGCGCAAAGAATCATTGATTCCTTCGAAAGAGATGCTGCTGCACAACAAGGGAATCTCTCACCTCTCATTGCCAAGCTCACAAAACGTTTCCGTAGAGAAGAACCGCCGCGGGAAATGGAACTAGAGGACACAACTTCTTTTCACGAAATGTTTGAATCCAAACTTCGGCAGATGCCTAACCGTAAAGAGAAGATGGAAAAGCTCCTGGATAAAGACAATACTACAGATCGGTCGAGGGATTCATGAAGAAAAAGATTTGGTTAGCGTGTTGTTTATTAGGACTTATCAGTCTGGCATCTGTAACGGTTGCCTTTGCCGAACCCATTCCGAATATTGATATTCAGATTGGAAACGGTGATGGAGGGACACCAAGCACGAGTTCACTGTCCATCATTCTGTTAATTACGGTGCTTAGTATTGCTCCAGCAATGCTTGTACTGATGACCAGTTTTACTCGGATTGTAATTGTGCTCGGTTTTATACGTACATCTTTGGGTACACAACAAATGCCACCCAATCAGGTGCTGGTCGGTTTGGCGCTATTTCTGACACTTTTCATTATGTCGCCGACGTTGTCTTCCATAAATCAGGTAGCGCTTCAGCCCTATCTCCAGGGAGAGCTTACGCAAACAGAGGCACTTGAAAAAGCAGCTGATCCGATAAAGAAATTTATGTTTAGTCACACCAGAGAAAAAGATCTGTTGCTGTTTATGAAGTACAATCAGACTGAACAACCAAAGACCTACCAGGATATTCCAATCACTGTAATGGTACCGGCATATGTAATCAGTGAGTTGAAGACAGCATTCCAGATGGGGTTTATGATTTTTATTCCGTTTCTGGTTATAGACATTGTTGTCGCGAGTACACTCATGGCAATGGGGATGATGATGCTTCCGCCGGTCATGATCTCATTACCTTTCAAAATACTGCTCTTTGTCCTTGTAGACGGGTGGTATCTGGTTGTCAAGTCACTGTTACTGAGTTTTAATACTTGATCCGGAAAGTTAAAGGAGGACGGTCATGACTTCGGAATTTATTATCGGTCTGGCCGGGAAAGCGGTATACACGTCATTGCTGGCCAGCGCACCCATGCTTATACTAGCTCTGGTTGTAGGACTTGCAATCAGTATTTTTCAAGCGACAACTCAAATTCAGGAACAAACATTAGCTTTTGTACCCAAGATTGTT
Organism: Paenibacillus sp. AGC31; assembly: GCF_057334655.1. NCBI lineage: Bacteria > Bacillati > Bacillota > Bacilli > Caryophanales > Paenibacillaceae > Paenibacillus > Paenibacillus sp. AGC31. The sequence goes on along the minus strand of NZ_JBHFJH010000033.1, from coordinate 101,594 downwards.
GCCGTACTTCTGGCAGTACTTTTGTTTGGACCTTGGATCTTAAATATCTTGGTCGATTTTACGTTTAACATTCTCGATAATCTATACAGATATATAGGGTAGGCTTTAGCAGATGGAGACATTATTGCAAAGTTTCCCTGTCGCTCTGCTTATGTTTTGTCGAATCACATCATTTTTTGTAACTGCACCAGTTTTTTCGGCTCGAAATGTGCCGGCTTCAGTTAAAATTGGTATCTCTGCATTTGTCACATTGTCTGTCTATCTGATCTATGGAATAGACCAGACCGTGCCTACAGATCTGAGCTATGTCTTATTGATCATCAGAGAGATTTTAATTGGCCTGCTTTTAGGTTTTGTGGCTTATCTGTTGATGACGGCTGTTCAGACTGCGGGGACCTTTATCGATCTACAGATCGGTTTTGGTATGGCTAATGTATATGATCCAATGACAGGTGCTTCAGCTCCACTTACAGGTAACTTGAAGTATGCATTTGCAATGCTTCTGTTTCTGACGATGAATGGACACCATTATTTGCTGGATGCGATAGTTTACAGTTACCGGTGGGTACCATTATCGAATGTGTTTTTCCTACGGTTGGCAGATGGAAGTATTGCTGAATTTTTGATTCAGACCTTAGGTCAATCATTTATGCTCGCTTTTCAGATGTCGGCTCCAATTGTAGTTGCGTTGTTTTTGACGGATGTTGGATTGGGTTTTTTGGCCAAAACTGCTCCTCAATTTAATGTATTTGCAGTTGGGTTGCCGCTTAAGTTACTCGTTGGTCTTGCTATTTTGCTTTTGCTGGTTCCCAGTTTCTCCTTTGTATTCAGTCAATTGTTCGAAGCGATATTCAGATCGATGGAAAAATTGCTTGGAACCATTGGACAAAGGCCCGGCTGAGTGAAACGGAGGAAAAGACACGGATGAAACTTCAACTCGACCTCCAGTTGTTTTCAGGGGAGAAGACGGAGAAAGCTACCCCGAAAAAGAGACAGGATACACGAAAAAAAGGACAGGTTGTAAAAAGCGCTGAACTATCTGGCGCCTCCATTCTCCTAATCGTGTTTTTGATCATGATGGTATTCAGCAATTTTTATAAAGAACGTATAGTTCGTCTGTTTACAGATATCTTCATCAATCGATTGAGTATGGATATCACCGGAGAGAATGTGATGGCGCTTATGATGCGCTATGGCATTGAAGTTTTGTTATTGATCGCTCCCGTTTTGCTGGGTGCGTTACTGGTTGCTTTGATCGTTAACTACATGCAAGTTGGTTTTCTTCTTGTAGGGGAAGGATTGAAGCCAAAACTTGAGAAACTGGACCCGATTAAAGGTTTCAAAAATATATTCTCTCTCCGCTCATTAGTGGAATTTGCTAAATCCATTTTGAAAATGTCGATTATCGGTTATCTCGTTTACAGTACAATTAAAGGCTACCAGTCAGATATTGCTTCACTTTCTCATTTTTCATTGGATGCTATTTTACATTTCGCTGCGTCGATCACTTTAAGTCTTGGTATCAAGATTGCAGTGGCATTAATGATACTTGCGATATTTGATTACATGTATCAGAAGTATGACCATGAGAAGAAGATTCGCATGTCCAAGCAGGACATTAAGGATGAGTACAAGAAAATGGAAGGCGATCCGCTGATCAAAGGTAAAATCCGGGAACGTCAGCGTCGTATGGCTATGCAGCGTATGATGCAGGAAGTGCCGAATGCGGATGTAATCATCACGAACCCGACCCACTTCGCGGTTGCGCTAAAGTATGAAGGTTCCGAGATGGAGGCACCGCAGATTATTGCCAAAGGTCAGGATTATGTCGCCTTGCGTATTAAGGAAATTGCCAAAGAAAACGGTGTTATTACGATGGAAAACAAGCCGTTAGCACGAGCATTGTTCCAGAGAGCCGAGATTGGTGACGCTATACCGGCCGATTTGTTTCAAGCGGTAGCCGAAGTGCTGGCTTATGTATATAAACTAAAGGGCAGAACGAAATAAAAGGGGATCGGAGGCCGTACATTCATTGAAGATTAAAGATATAGCTGTCCTTGCGGGTATCATTGGCATTGTGTTGATGATGATTCTCCCGATCCCGCCCTGGCTGTTGGACTTGTTGCTGGTCGTGAATATTTCAATTGCTCTGATGATACTCCTTGTTGCCATGAACAGCAAGGAAGCGTTGCAGTTTTCTATTTTTCCAGCTTTGCTGTTGATCACTACACTATTCCGACTGGCACTGAACATTTCGACAACCAAGCTAATCCTTGGTGATGGGGATGCCGGAGCTGTAGTTGCTACCTTTGGTAGCTGGATTGCTGGTGGGCAAATTGCGATTGGATTTATCGTGTTTTTGATCCTCGTTGTGGTTCAGTTTATCGTTATTACAAAGGGGTCTGAGCGCGTAGCTGAAGTTGCTGCCCGATTCACTCTCGATGCGATGCCTGGTAAACAAATGAGTATTGATGCGGATCTGAATGCGGGTTTGATCAACGAGCAACAAGCTCGTGAGCGTCGTTCCAAAATTGAACGTGAAGCCGATTTCTATGGAGCGATGGATGGAGCAAGTAAATTCGTAAAAGGTGACGCAATTGCAAGTATTATCATCCTCCTGATCAATCTCATTGGTGGATTTATAATCGGTATGACTGTGCATGGGATGGCTTTCGCAGATGCAATGTCAACATACTCTGTACTGACGATCGGAGATGGATTGGTAAGCCAAATCCCTGCTCTGCTTATTTCCACAGCAGCAGGCCTTATCGTCACAAGAGCGTCATCCGAAGGAAACCTGGCAGATGATATTACAGGGCAACTGTTTACATATCCAATACTTATTTATATCGTAGCTTTCGTTATCGCCATGCTCGGTTTCTTCACACCTATTCATGTTATTACTACGCTTCCGTTGGCAGGTGTGTTGGCATATGCCGCGTGGCGTATGCAGAATAATCTGAATTTGAAACAAGTAGCGGAAGAACAGTTGGAAGAAGAACAGCAGATTGAAGAGGTTAGAAGTCCTGAAAGTGTAATTAACCTGCTTCAGGTGGACCCTATTGAGTTTGAATTTGGTTATGGTTTAATCCCGCTTGCTGATAATCAGCAGGGTGGGGACTTATTGGATCGGATCATTATGATTCGGAGGCAGTGTGCTCTTGAACTGGGGTTGGTCGTACCGGTCATACGGATTCGAGATAATATCCAGCTTAGACCCAATGAGTATGTTATCAAAATCAAGGGTAATGTGGTAGGCGGAGGAGAACTGTTGCTGAATCATTACCTTGCCATGAGTCCTGGCTATGATGAGGAGTCTGTGACAGGTATTGAAACGACGGAGCCTGCTTTTGGACTTCCAGCACTATGGATTGATGAAGTAACCAAAGACAGAGCGGAACTTGCAGGATATACGGTCGTTGATCCGCCTTCCGTTGTGGCTACACATCTGACTGAACTGATTAAGAAACATGCGCATGAGTTACTTGGAAGACAAGAGACAAAAGCACTTGTGGATAATCTCAGAGAGAACTATTCTGCCCTTGTGGATGAACTGATCCCTTCGCTACTTTCGATTGGTGATGTACAGAAAGTTCTTGCCAAGTTATTGCGTGAGAAAATATCTATTCGGGATATGGTTACCATCTTCGAGACACTGGCGGACTATGGTACGTATACGAAGGATCCTGATGTGCTGACTGAATACGTCAGACAATCCCTCTCACGTCAGATTACTCAGCAGTTCTCTCAAAAAGGTGAGACACTTCGAGTGATCACGGTTGGACCTGGTCTTGAGAAGAAAATTGCTGAAAGTGTGCAACAATCGGATCAAGGCAGTTATCTTGCGCTGGACCCTGTATCTACACAAAGTGTATATCAGAAGCTCAGTGAACAAGTGAACCGTTTGATTCAATCAGGTCAGCAACCTGTTGTATTAACTTCTCCAACCATTCGGATGTATCTGCGTCAGGTTATTGAACGTACAATGCAGGACATTCCTGTGCTTTCCTACAGCGAGTTGGAGCCGAATGTTGAAATTCAAAGTATCGGGGTGGTGAACTTATGAGAGTAAAACAATACGTTGTTGAGACCATGCCCGAAGCTATGCTTCAAATTCGCAAAGACCTGGGAAGTGATGCCGTTATTCTGTCCACCAAAGAGATTAAGGTGGGCGGTGTAATGGGAATGTTTCGCAAAAAACGGATCGAAGTTGTAGCTGCAGTGGATAAGGAAGAAAACAAGCAAACAACAAAGCCAGTACAAAATCAATTCACACCTGTACCTCGTGCATTTGTACCTGAGGCTTATCGGCAAACAGCTCGTTCGTTTGTTGCGGCTTCTGATGAGTCGGCGACAATGAGTACAGGTGATCAAAGTGCACAGGACCAATCTGCGGCTGCGCCGTCTGTGTTTGAATCGCGTAATATCGGTTCAGACATAGACAGCGGCTCTGGTTCTTCGAGCACGGATCATAAACCGCGACCGCAAGGGGCGGATTTTTCGGGTTCAGCAACTGGTCCGAAGTCAACAGGTTCAGACCTGCAGCAGGATAAGTTGATGACTGAGTTGCAGGATCTTAAACAGATGGTAACCAGGCTTTCAAAGCAAGGTACTTCTGCGGATCCTGTGCCAGAGGAACTGCATACGATCCGAGAACGTTTGACAGAACAAGATGTTTGGCCTGAAGTATGGGAATCCTGGTTTGATTCAATTCAAGCAAAATGGTCTGAGGATGGATTGAAAGAACAGGATGTAGAGCAAATAGTGAAGCTTGAGGTTATGCACTTTTTGGAGCAACGTATTGAAGAAGGCATTCTTCCTACCACGCGAATCGTCTATGTAGCTGGACCAACTGGTGTAGGGAAAACAACGACAATTGCAAAATTAGCTGCTGAACAAATGTTCAAAAAACAGCGTAAAGTTGGATTCATTACATCAGATACGTATCGGATCTCGGCGGTAGAACAGCTTAGAACATATGCATCTATACTGAATGTTCCACTTGAGGTGGTGCAATCACCCGGTGATACACAACGTGCCATTTCTCGATTAGAGAATTGTGATTTGATCTTTATGGATACAGCGGGTAGAAACTACAGAAATGAATTACTTGTTTCGGAACTGCAAAGTTTGCTTGCTCCTGTAGAGAATAGCGAAACCTTTCTGGTCATGAGTATGACTTCCAAAAGTGCTGATATGGTTCAGATCACGGAACATTTCAGTAAATATGGTCTGGATAAGGTGATTTTCACCAAAATGGATGAGACTGGGAGTTGCGGTCCGCTATTTAACTTGTTACACCGTTTTCCACTCAAGCTCGCATATGTGGCAAATGGACAAAATGTTCCGGACGATTTGTTGAAGCCGGATGCAGATTCGTTGTCTAAACAGTTGCTGGGAGAATGGTCACAATGAAGGATCAGGCAGCTGCACTTCGAAGTATGGTCTCCGCGCCATTGGAATTGGAAGGCATTGAGCGAGATATTCGATCCTCGAAAATCATTACTGTGGCCAGTGGTAAGGGAGGTGTTGGTAAATCCAATTTTACACTGAACTTTGCCTTGGCATTGCAGGCTTTGGGGCAAAAGGTACTAGTATTTGATGCTGATATTGGAATGGCTAATATTGATGTTCTTATGGGTACGTCTTCTTCCTATAATCTTTACCACCTGTTATACCGACAAAAATCCATAAGGGAAATCATACAACTGGGTGCCAGTGGCTTGCCTTACATTGCTGGAGGATCGGGCATGAAAGAGTTGTTCTCATTGTCGGATCGTGATCTGGAGTTCTTCGCCAGTCAAGTCGAGGATATTGCCCAGGAAATGGATTATGTCATCTTTGACACTGGGGCAGGGCTTTCCAGAGAGAATATGAAGTTCATCGGTGCTGCCGATGAATGCCTGATTATAACCACACCTGAACCGACTTCTATAACCGATGCTTATGCTTTAGTCAAAGTTATGCACGGCCAGGAAAATGCTACGCCCTTTCGGATGATCGTTAACCGGGTGGAGGACGAACGAGAAGCGGAACGGGTGGCAGATAAAATAGCTGGAGTGGCGAGGCGGTTTTTGCAGACGGATATTCCGCTGCTTGGGTATATTTCAGAAGACGCCCAGGTAGTCAAGGCGGTTAAAAGGCAAATGCCCTATAGTCTGGCTTATCCCAATGCCAAAGCCTCCAAAGATATAGAGAAACTTGCTCTTCGTTATCTGGCTGTACCTGCAACTCCGGGATCCGGAACCTTGACAGGAATCAGGGGATTTATGAATAAGTGGCTTAAACGGACAACATGATTTCTGAATAAAGGAAACAGGGGTGACACAACATGGCGGCGTATCAAGTATTGGTTGTCGATGATTCCGCTTTTATGCGTAAGATTGTTACGGATTTGATCCAAGCGGATCCGGAATTCAAGGTAACGGCAACGGCATCAAACGGTAGAGAAGCGATTCAAAAATCACTGGAATTGAAACCCGATATTATTACAATGGACGTTGAGATGCCCGAAATGAATGGGTTGGATGCATTAAAATCAATTATGAAGGAATCTTTCGTTCCTGTAATTATGCTCTCTGGTATCAATGAACAAGGCATGAAAGAAACCATTATGGCGCTTGAAGCCGGGGCATTTGACTTCATTCGCAAACCATCTATTTCACATGACCAGGATATTGCTCAAGTTGGTAAAGCCTTGGTTGAGCGCATGCGTGCTGCGATGAATGAGATCAAAAGAAAAGCTGATCGTGAGTTATCCATGAAAAATAGAGACATGTTGCGAGGAGCAGTTGCTCCCCCAACTCAGCCAGTACAGAAAGAACTGCCGGCTAGGGATCGAGCGGAGCCTGTGAAAAAAACGATCGAACCTGTCGAGACGAGTCAACGCTCTCTTCGAGAACGGACTGAAGCCTTTCAGGCCAAATCAAAGAAACCAATTGAACCATTGTCACCTTCAAAACCAGGTCGCGTAGAGAATAAACCGGAGCCTTTGCCAAAGGCTGAGCGTATTTTGGGAACGAAGGCAGAAAAAGCAGTGAGGTCAGCTAATCCAGTACAGACTCCAAAGGAAGTTCGACTACCTAATGCAGCTAGAGTGGCAGCTGATCAAATAGCGGCAACCTCTGCCTCTGCAAAAGCCAAGGATGTAATCAAGCCCATTCCTGTCCCCAAAGGTGGAGGGGGGCTGGAAGGACCATTCAACAAACTTGTGGCAATAGGTTGTTCTACGGGTGGACCGAGGGCTCTCAAGACATTGCTTGAGCAGTTGCCTGCTGATTTGCCTGCACCGGTCATTATTGTGCAGCATATGCCGCCCAATTTCACACGTTCTCTGGCTCAACGATTGAATACATTCAGTCCACTGCATGTGGTTGAAGCTGAAGAGGGCATGGTTCTGAAAAAAGGAACCGCCTATATAGCACCCGGCGGATTCCATGTGAAAGTTAACAAAACAGCAGACGGGAAGTTTATCGTGAAGCTGACTGAAGATCAACCAGTGAATGGACATAGACCTTCAGTGGATACGATGTTTGAGTCACTTCTGCCGTTTACATCTTTACAAAGGCATCTTGTTTTGCTGACGGGAATGGGAAGTGATGGAGCACGTATGATGAAGAGATTATACGAAGCTGGAGTTACATCAACCTTTGCCGAGAATGAAGAAACATGTGTTGTATATGGTATGCCGCGTTCTGCTGTAGAGCTGCAATGCGTTCGTCATCTTCTGCCATTGCAGGAGATTGCGTCTAAACTTGTTCAAGCAGTGAAATAACGGAGTGTAACTCACGGAGGAGGTGCCTCACAATGGACATGAACCAATATTTATCCATGTTTATTGATGAGTCTAATGATCATCTGCAATCGCTTAACGAAAATATGCTTCAACTTGAAGGCAATCCGGAAGACCTGGGCATAGTTCAGGTTATATTCCGCTCTGCTCATACCTTGAAGGGTATGGCAGCAACTATGGGCTTTGAAGATTTGGCATCACTGACACATAAAATGGAAAATGTGTTGGATCTGGTTCGTAATGAGAAGTTGAAAATGCAGGATTACATTTTTGATACCATGTTCAAGAGTCTGGACGCTTTGGAAACTATGGTTCAGGATATTACCGAAGGTGGACAAGGTAAAGCAGATGTGTCGTCAATCGTAGCTTCACTTCAGGCCATTGAAAATGGTGAAATGACAAACGGAAAGGAACCTGCTACAGAAACAAACAAGCCGGCTAACGCTTCAATCTCTTCGGCTGTGGAGCTGGATGAATTCCAATATTCAGTGCTGGATCAGTCGATCGCCGAAGGTCATCGTGTGTTCTACGTGGATGTGCTTGTTAGCGAGCATAGCCAGTTAAAAGGTGTACGGGCTTATATGGTCTTTGATATGCTGGAACGTTCAGGTGAAGTCGTTAAGGCTTACCCATCCGTTCAGGATATTGAGCAGGAGAAGTTTGAGCGCAGTTTCTCGTTGTATTACATAACAACTAAAGAGGCGCACGAACTGGAAGAAGGCATCATGAGTATCTCTGAAATTGAAAGTGCGAAGCTCATTCAACTGGATCAGGAGACTCTTCAGCAGATGGCCAATCAGGTAGCAGCTACAGTTGAAGCGCCACCCGCACCAACAGCTGTAGCTGAGGTTGCTTCGCCGGATAAGAATTCTGTACCGAAAGAAGAAGCCACAACGGTACCAGCTAAAACAGCTGCACCGAAGCAAGCTGCTGCACCTTCACGTACCATTCGTGTGGATATTGAACGTCTCGACGTATTGATGAACCTGTTCAGCGAATTGTTGATTGACCGTTCACGTCTGGAGCAACTGGCCAGTGAAACAGGCAACAATGATTTATCCGATACAGTAGCTCATTTAAGTCGAGTTAGCACAGATTTGCAAAATATTGTACTGAAATTGCGGATGGTTCCGGTAGATACTGTATTTAATCGATTCCCGCGCATGATCCGTGATCTGGCTAAGACACTTGATAAAAAAATCGATCTGGTGATTACAGGTGCTGAGACGGAACTGGATCGTACGGTAATTGATGAGATTGGTGATCCGCTTGTGCATTTACTGCGTAACGCGGTTGACCATGGTGTGGAATCCATTGCAGAGCGTGTAGCTGCAGGTAAACCAGAGATGGGAACAGTAAACCTGCGTGCCTTCCACAGTGGGAATCACGTATTTATCGAGATTGAAGATGATGGTAAAGGTATCTATCGCGACAAGCTTTTGAAAACCGCGATCAAACGTGGTGTTGTAACCGAAGAACAAGGTGCCAAGATGAGTGACGATGAAGTAAATCAACTGTTGTTCGCACCTGGTTTTAGTACTGCTGATATTATCTCGGATATCTCTGGCCGTGGCGTTGGCTTGGATGTAGTAAAATCGAAGATCACTTCGCTTGGCGGTAATGTAACCATTCATTCAACTCCAGGCAAAGGCACGAACTTCTCTGTTCAGCTTCCATTGACTCTATCCATTATTGCTGCAATGCTTGTACGACTTGGTTCAGAGAAATACGCTGTTCCGTTGTCCTCCATTGTAGAGACGGCCATTGTACAACGTGAGCAAGTTCGTAATATTCACGGCAATAAAATGATCACGTTCCGTGAGTCACTGATTCCGTACTTGTCCTTGAGCGAAGTTTTCTCCGTACCGGATTTCAATGACGCTGATGAGCCGGAAACAGAAATTGTCGTGATTCGCAAAGGCGACCGTCTTGCAGCCGTAGCTGTTGAAGAATTTATTGGACAGAGTGAGATTGTTCTCAAATCAATGGGAACCTATCTTCCTGCTATTGAAGGAATCTCTGGAGCAACCATTCTCGGAGATGGACAAGTAGCCCTGATTCTTGATCCTAATGCATTTATTAAATAAGCATAGAGCTAAGTCTTACATTTAATAGGGAGGTTTTTTACATGGAAGAAGAGTTGAAAGTCATCGTCTTTAAATTGGGTTCCGAAGAGTATGGTATTGAGGTAGATAAGGTTCAGACGATTGAGCGCATGATGCCAATTACCCGTGTTCCCAAGACACTTTCCTTTGTAAAAGGAGTTATTAATCTACGCGGTGTTGTAATTCCGGTCATTGATCTACGCGGTCGTTTCTCCCTTCCGGAAACGGAATACACGGATCAGACTCGTATTGTTATCGTAGGTGTAGACGACATGCAAGTTGGCTTTATCGTAGATTCTGCCAATGATGTTATTGATATCAAGAGCAGTGCAATCGATAGCCCACCAGAAGTGGTTGGCGGCGTCAAAGCAAGATACCTGCGAGGTGTTGCTAAATTGGAGGATTCACGCTTGTTGATTATGCTCAACCTAAACGAAGTATTAAATAAAAGCGAGATTGTACAGCTGGAAAGTGTTGAGGGCTAGTACCGTGGAGATGTTCAACCGATTTGAGGTATTCCAGATGGATGTGCTCAAAGAGGTCGGTAACATTGGAGCAGGCAACGCCGCAACGGCGTTGTCTCAACTCCTCAACAGACCGATTGACATGGGTGTACCTACAGTACAAATGCTCCCTTTTGAAGAAGTTGCCGAAAAAGTGGGCGGAGATGAACGCATCGTGGTTACCGTGTTTCTTCGTGTAGAAGGCGAAGCACCGGGAAATCTTTTCTTTATGATGACACCAGAGGCTGCTAAAATGTTGTTGAATAGACTTGCCGGGTTTGATCTAAAAGAAGGACTCGCTTTTACAGATATGGAACAATCAGCGCTTTCCGAAATTGGAAATATTTTGGCTGGATCCTATCTTTCTTCTTTGGCAGATTTCACGAAGTTGTCTATGTATCCAACTGTTCCTGGACTTGCCATCGACATGGCGGGTGCCATTCTAAGTTATGGCTTGCTGCAATTTGGCGAGATGGGTGACGCTGCATTGTTGATTGACACATCTTTCTTTGAAGGTGAAGATCAAGTTGAGGGTCAGTTTTTCCTCATTCCGGATCCACCATCCTTTGCAAAGATATTTGAATCGCTAGGGGTGCCACTGAGCCATGATTGAGGACAAAAGCGTCGTTAAAGTCGGTATGGCGGATTTAAACATCGCTCATCTTCCTGGTGTAATCCGTACGACGGGCTTGGGCTCGTGTGTGGGATTAACAATGTATGACCCACATTTGAAGCTGGCTGGAATGGCGCATGTCATGCTTCCTACTTCAGAGATCGCCCGTGAAGGGAAACTGAACACTGCGAAATATGCGGATACGGCGTTGCCTGAGCTTTTGGAAAAGATGATAAAACTAGGCGCTTCTCACTCACGTATTGTGTCTAAAATGGCCGGGGGCTCTCAGATGTTTGCCTTTGCTGGCGCAGGAGATACAATGCGCATTGGACCAAGGAATGCAGATTCTTGTCGAGAGTGGCTTCAAAAACTCAATATCCCTCTTCTAGCAGAAGATACGGGTGGGAATTATGGACGAACGATTGAGATGGACTGTGAAACTGGACTTTTGACTATTCGAAGTGTACAAATGGGTGTAAAGGAATTATAAGACTATGATAGGAAACTACCGCATTAATCTTGGAGCAGGCATCGTTGGGTTTATTCTTACTTTTTTTGTAGCATACAGCAGCAATGTGCTGATGACCAGTTTAATTCGCGGATTGATCGGATTCGTAGCCTGGTTTGTCCTTGCATATGGTTTACGCTGGGGATTGGGATTGCTGCTGAACCCTCAGATCGAGGGAAATGGGTATGGTTATGATTCACCAAATGCTCAAGATCAAAGAGGTTCACAGGTGGACATTAAAATCGAAGACGATGGACAAGAGCTGAATGATTTGCTCAAGAGTGGACAGAACGCTTCATCTGGGGACGATCTTCCGCCATCTGAGACGAAAGCTCCAACGGGATTCGCCCCTTTGGATCCGCCTAAACTTGTCCGGACCAAGGATCCGGAGGAATTGGCGCAGGCCGTTCGTCACCTGACAGACAAATAAGGAGGGTGAAAGCAATTGAACGAGCGTAAAGCTTCACATTTGAACCATTCTGATCTGTGGGAAAAGTGGAAAGAACATGGAGATCTTGAAGCCAAGAAAACGTTGATTGAAAAGTATCTTCATATTGTAAATTATGTATCCGGTCGACTGGCTGTTGGTTTGCCCAAAAATGTTCCCAAGGATGACCTGGAGAGCAATGGCGTTATGGGGTTAATTGATGCATTGGAGAAGTTCGACTATGAACGTGGTCTGCAATTTGAAACTTATGCATCATGGAGGGTCCGCGGAGCCATTCTTGACGGTCTGCGTCAAGGTGATTGGGTTCCGCGTTCTGTGCGGGAGAAGGCCAAGCGAATTGAAGACGCCTACCAACAGCTGGAACAAAGTTATCTCAGGTCTGTTAGTGATGAGGAAATGAGCGAGTACCTGGACGTGTCCACTAAAGATTTTCAACATATGCTTCAGGAAGTGGCAGTCATGTCACTTTGCTCGCTGGAGGACCCAATTCGTGAGGAAGAGTCTGAGACTCGTCTGTCTTTGATGGTGGATGAGAAAGCCAAAAACCCGGATTATAAAGTGAATGAGTTTTATTTGAAGGAAGCTTTGGTGCAAGGGCTTGACAAGTTGACGGTAAAAGAGAGAACGGTTGTTTCACTCTTGTATTACGAAGATCTTTCTCTTAGTGAAATTGCTGAGGTTATGTCTCTTTCTCCGTCTCGTATATCCCAGTTACATTCCAAGGCAATATTACGATTACGCGGCACGTTGGACAAACAGAAAGATTTGTTGATGCGTAAAGATTAATAGAGAGAAGTAATATCATTGGAGTTTGGGGAGTGGAAAGTCTAAAAGGGGGAAGAATTGCAGTGACACAGCGGACTGCTTTGGAACAATGTTTAAACATTGTTTTATCGGACGACAAATGCACAGCCTACCTTGAATTTTCCAAAGAGGAAGAAGGCTTTGCCTGCACGATCGATGAACTTGAACAATTTGTGGCGAACAAGGGCATCAAACAAGGTGTATCGCGAGAGGCATTATTACTTTTTGTGAGCAACCCTGAAACCTACTTGAAAGATAAATACAAGATTGCAGAGGGTGTCGCTCCCATTCAAGGAACAGATGGCTTCATCAAGGTTCTGGTTGGAATGGACGATACGAATGAACGACGACCATTGGAATCGGAAGATGGAACCGTCGATTACAAAGAAGTGACCCGGTTAAACAATGTCCGTAGTGGTCAGATCATTGCAGAGCGGATCGCTCCTAGCGATGGCATACCAGGCAGGGCAGTAACAGGTGAGGAAATTCCTTATCGTCCGGGAAAAGAAGCTCGGTTTAAAGTTGGGAAAAACGTTGTGATTAACCCGGATGGTTCTGCGATGTATGCTGCACTGGATGGGCTGGTTACCAAAACGGACGGTAACAAACTGAATGTGTTTCCGGTCTATGAAGTCAATGGTGACGTTGACTACAATAACGGTAATATCGACTTTGTAGGCACAGTTGTCATACGAGGCAATGTACTTACCGGATTTAAAGTAAAAGCAGCAGGTGACATTCGTGTTGTCGGAGGTGTCGAAGGAGCTGAACTGGAAGCAGGCGGCTCAATCGAAATTACCGGTGGTATTATTGGTTATAACAAAGGACTGGTACAAGCAGGCCATAATGTTAAATGTACTTTCATTCAAGAAGGTAACGTAGATGCCGGTGAAGATGTTCTGGTTTCCCAAAGTATTATGCATTCCAATATTCGTGCTGGCCATGGTGTCATCTGTGCGGGCACCAAAGGTCTAATCGTAGGTGGCTCCATCCAGGCTGGTCAGAACGTCTCAGCGCGTGTTGTAGGCAACAGCATGTCCACGGTCACTTCCATTGAAGTTGGTGTGCTACCAAAGCTACGTAACGAACTCAATGATTTGCGCAAGGAAGTCAGAGAGCAGATGGATTCCTTGGATAAAACGAAGAAAGCTTTGACGTTGCTGGATCAATTAGCTGCCGCTGGACAACTCACTCCAGATAAGATGTCGATGCGAATCAAGCTGAATGCTACGCAGAAATCTGCTCTTCGTATAAGTGAAGAAACGAAAACGCGTATCTTTGAAATTGAAAAGGCACTTGAAGATACAAGTAAGGCTCGTGTTGATATTCTGAAGATGATTTATGGAGGCTCTAAAATAGTTATCGGCAGATACACGAAATTTATTAAAGATCCAGTGAGTCGAATTTCATTTTATTATCACGATGGTGATATTACGATGGTTCCATACGTTTAAGTACAGCATTCAGGCACAGGAAGAAATCCATTCGAAACCGTGAGGTGAGCGTATGAGTTTCAAAGCAGTGGAGTTGCAGATTGCGGTACCACGAACAAGTGAAGCGGGACGTTATCAAAGTGAAGCCCAGCAGCGACTGATTACGGATCAGAATCTTTTGGCAGAGCAAACATCGAAAGAAGCAAATGAAGCAAGGCAACGAAGTGAAGCAATGGACGAAACTTCACAGACTTCGGTGCGTGATGGTCATAACCATGATGGGGATCAGCAGAGTGGTTCCGATGGACAGGAGTCTGCTCAGGCTCAAGAAACTGTCAAACCTGCAGAGCACCCGTACAAGGGAAAACACATAGATCTGTCTTTATAATAAATGGTTGTTATGGATATGGAATCTTGCGCACCGATGGTTGAATCAGAAGGAGAGAACCCAATTTGTCACCATGGATCATTATTGTCATATTAGGGGCCTGCGCCATCGCCTATGCTTGTATTATGCCTCGGAAAAACAAGGCGCAAGAGCCTGGGCATCAACTGGTGCAGGAGATGGAATCTACGCTTGAACACTACATGACCGAGATCGAAAATGATAATGATGCTCTTATTCAACGTGTAGCTGAAATGAAGGGAGAAGCGACAGCAGCCGATCAACGTATGCAATTGCAACTTCAGGAATTACAGCAGCGGTTGGATCAGCTGGAACAGAGCAAAAAGAACGAACCTGTCGCTGCACCTGTTCCACACTCCGGTAATGTATCCGTACCATCTTCCGAAGGTTTGCAAGCACAAGCGCTCGTGAAAAGTGTACAAGCAGAGGCGGCCCAGCAGGCGTTAGAAGCAGACGAACAGACCAGTGAAGTCGAATCTTTGCCTGGGAGTGAGTCGATTAAAGATCGATATGCAGAACTCTTTAATCTACATGCTGAGGGTAAGTCGATGGATGCCATATCCAAGCAGACAGGCATTCAGCGTGGTGAGGTACAGTTAATACTGCAACTGGCAGAACGGGAGGAAAGCTAAGTCATGGACAAGCGATCCTTATGGATTGGTATAGGGAGCGGCTTGATTATTGGTGCGGTTTTGCTACAACTGGCCACAGTTGGACAAAATGCATTATCGGATAGTAATCTGGACCCTGAGCAGACCGCCAATATGACCAAAGAACAGCTTGAAACAGTCGCAAAAAGCCTGGATATGAAGGTGGTTGGTTCTGAAGAGGGATTGTTCACAGAAGCTGAGTGGGTAGAGAAGAAAAAGCAAGAAAGCAGTGAGTTGCAAGGGGAAACAGCAACACCGCCGGAGACAGTAACCTCTACGGAAACACCCGCAGAGCCTGAGAAGCCACAAGAGCCTGCTGCAAGTGAAGGTGAAGGGCAAAAAGAGATAACTGAGCCGAAGACAACAGAACCTGTAACGCCGAGCAATCCGAAAGGCGCAACAGTATCATTCAAGGTACGCTCAGGCAATAGTCTGGCGATCGTTGCAGCAAACCTAAAAACCGCGGGAATCGTAGATGATGCTCAAGCGTTCATCAAGGCTGGCAAAGCTGAGCGAATCAATACGAAAATCCAAGTGGGTACCTATGCGCTTGAAAAAGGCGAAAGTTTCAAATCCATTATCGCAAAAATTACGAAAGAACCGTCAAACTGAGCATGCTCGGACAGGACGGTTTTTGCGTATTAAACGGTGCATTTTCAAAGCTTGATAATAATTAGCGCCTGAGTTACATATCAAGTTTAAAATGATTCGATACTAGCAAAAAACGAAAAGTAGATTTTAGCTTTAAAGACTGTTGCATCGGACAGTCAATTATGCTATATTAGATAACGGTGTTAAAACACACGCATGTGCTAATTTTGTTGAGGGTGCTTTCCTTATGGAGAGTCTTGGCGAAAAATGATGCCGGCGGAGGACACAATAAAAACCATATTAGGAGGTGTGTGAAGATGGCAGTAATCTCCATGAAGCAGCTTCTCGAAGCTGGGGTACACTTCGGTCACCAGACTCGTCGTTGGAACCCAAAAATGGATCGTTATATCTTCACTGAAAGAAACGGAATTTATATCATCGACTTGCAAAAGACGGTGAAGAAAGTCGAAGAGGCTTACAACTTCGTTAAAGGAATCGCAGGAGAGAATGGTAAAATTCTTTTCGTGGGTACTAAGAAACAAGCTCAAGATTCCGTTAAAGAAGAAGCTGAACGTGCTGGTCAATTCTACATTAACCAACGCTGGCTTGGCGGTACCCTGACTAACTTCCAAACAATTCAAAAACGTATTGATCGTTTGAAACAGTTGGAAGCTTGGGAAGAAGACGGTACATTCGCTGTATTGCCTAAAAAAGAAGTTATCTTGCTTCGCAAAGAAAAAGATCGTCTGGAGAAATTCTTGGGCGGTATTAAAAATATGAAAGGCCTGCCAAGCGCCCTGTTCATCATCGATCCACGCAAAGAGCGTATCGCTGTTGCGGAAGCTCGCAAATTGGGTATCCCAATTGTAGGTATCGTTGATACTAACTGCGATCCGGACGAGATCGATTATGTTATCCCAGGTAATGACGACGCGATCCGCGCTGTTAAATTGCTGACAGGTAAAATGGCTGATGCAGTAATCGAAGCTAACCAAGGCGAAGAAACTTCCGCTTAATAGATTCGAACATATGTTATAAACTAAATGAAAAGGGTGGTTGGCAGGTGGATAACCTCTCACTGCCCTTTTTTTAGAGTGTACGTACAATACTTAATGTTGGAGGGAATTTATAATGGCAGTTAATGCGAGTGCGGTAAAAGAACTTCGCGAAAGAACGGGCGCTGGTATGCTCGATTGTAAAAAAGCACTGGAAGAAGCAAATGGTGATGTAACAAAAGCAGCTGAATTGTTGCGTGAGAAAGGTCTCTCTGCAGCAGCAAGCAAAGCAGGCCGTGCAGCCACTGAAGGCGTTGTAGAATCTTACATCCACGCTGGTGGACGCATTGGTGTCTTGGTTGAAGTTAACTGTGAAACTGACTTCGTTGGTAAAACGGATCAATTTAAGGATTTCGTTAAAGATGTAGCTATGCAAATCGCTGCAGCTAATCCTAAATTCGTTACACGCGAAGAAGTTCCTGCAGATGAGCTGGAAAAAGAAAAAGAAATCCTGAAAGCTCAAGCTCTTAATGAAGGCAAACCAGAGAAAATCATTGAAAAAATGGTTGAAGGCCGTATCGGTAAATACTACGAAGAGTACTGCCTGCTGGAACAAACTTTTGTTAAAGATCCAGACAAAACGATTTCTCAATTGTTGAACGAAAAAATCAGCCAAATTGGTGAAAACATCTCCATCCGTCGTTTCGTTCGTTACGAACTGGGTGAAGGTCTTGAGAAAAAAGTAGACAACTTCGTAGAAGAAGTAATGTCCCAAGTAAACAAATAAGACGGTTTCTATAAACCGGCGAGCAAAATTGATTTTCGAAGATATAAGAATGATGAAACTTCGAAGCGTAAACTCCCTTATATCTCAGAAAAACAGTGCCTTACCGGTTAAACGTTTTTCCTAAAAGAGCGGAACACAACTGTGTTCCTTTCTTTTTAAGCAGGAGGCCATGCGCGAGAAGTTTTGTTGGTTGAACACCAAGCGTGTTCAATTCAAAGTGGAGGGTGAATAATTGGAACAGCCAGTATTTAAACGTGTAGTCTTAAAGGTCAGCGGAGAGTCTCTTTCCGGTCAAAACGGCTACGGTATTGATGCAGATACGATCTCGTCGATTGCCCAACAGGTAAAAGAGGTTGTTGCACTTGGTGTACAGGTTGCTATTGTATGTGGCGGCGGAAACATCTGGCGTGGAATTGCCGGTAGCGAAAAAGGCATCGATCGTGCAACTGCCGATTATATGGGTATGCTGGCGACAGTGATGAACTCGCTGGCACTGCAGGATGCTTTGGAACAGATTGAAGTGCCTACGCGTGTACAGACATCTATTGCAATGCAACAGATTGCAGAGCCTTATATTCGTCGTAGAGCTATTCGCCATCTGGAGAAAGGCCGGGTCGTTATTTTTGCAGCAGGTACAGGTAACCCGTTCTTTTCCACGGATACAACAGCAGCACTGCGCGCAGCGGAGATTGAAGCAGAAGTTATCTTGATGGCCAAAAATAAAGTTGATGGTGTATACTCAGCAGATCCGTTTAAGGACAGTACAGCTGTGAAATTTGATCAGTTGACCTACATGGATATTCTTAACAAAGACCTTGGTGTAATGGATTCGACGGCATCCTCGCTTTGTAAGGACAACAACATCCCGTTGATCGTATTTGCCATTACGGAACAAGGTAACATCAAACGTGTTGTTCTGGGCGAACGTATCGGAACAATCGTTAAAGGGAGTGTAGATTAATGCCACAAGCGGTTAAACAACATGCCGAAGAGCGTATGGAAAAAGCAATTCAAGCATTGCGTCGTGACTTGGCTACTTTGCGTGCAGGCCGTGCAACTCCAGCTCTTCTGGACCGAATTCAGGTAGAGTATTATGGGGCAATGACGCCATTGAATCAACTCGCTAATATCAGTACTCCGGATTCCCGTACCCTGATGATTCAGCCTTGGGACAAATCCTCCATGGGTGACATCGAGCGTGCCATCATGAAATCGGATCTGGGTCTTACTCCAGCCAATGATGGTAGCATGATCCGTTTGTCTATTCCGGCATTGACGGAAGAACGTAGAGCGGAACTTGTTAAGCTGACGAAAAAGTTCGGTGAAGAAGGTAAAGTAGCGATTCGTAACATTCGCCGTGACGCGAATGATGACATCAAGAAAATGGAAAAGTCAGATATTTCCGAGGATGAATCCCGGAGACATCAGGACGATATCCAAAAATCGACCGACAAGTTTATTGCTGAAGTCGATAAGGTACTCGCTGCCAAAGAAAAAGAAATCATGGAAGTGTAAGACAAGCGCAGCCCCTCCAATACGGTGGGGTTTTGTCTCTTTTTCCAAGCTTCAGATAAAGAAACTTCAGGGATTTTGGAGGAACAGGAATGATCAAACGGGTTCGGTCGTGGTGGAATGGGGCTGACAAGCAGGAAACGCTGACTATATCCGAGGACAATATCCCGCAGCACGTCGCCATCATCATGGACGGCAATGGACGATGGGCCAAACGTTTGGGACTCCCGCGTATAGCCGGGCACCAAAATGGCATGAAGGCGGTCAAACGTGCGACCATCGCGGCGGATGAACTGGGCATCAAATATCTGACGATGTACGCTTTTTCGACAGAAAACTGGACGCGTCCAAAAGAAGAAGTGGATTTTCTGATGCGACTTCCGCAAGAATTTCTAGCCATAGAGCTGGATGAACTTATAGAAAAAAATGTGCGCATTCGCATGATGGGTCAAGAGGAACATTTACCTTCTCATACCATTAATGCCTTGCGGGAAGCCATTCGTCTTACGGAACATAATACAGGTCTCGTTTTGAACTTTGCAATGAACTATGGAAGTCGTCGTGAAATGACGGACTGTGTTAAACAGATCGCTCTGCAGGTGAAATCGGGGGAACTATCGGCAGAGGACATAACACCTGAACTCATTGATAGACATATGCTGACGGTTGACATGCCCGATCCGGATCTGCTGATCCGGACGAGCGGAGAGTTGAGATTAAGCAACTTTATGCTCTGGCAGCTTGCATATAGTGAATTATGGTTTACGGATATATACTGGCCCGAATTTGGCAAAAAGCATTTGCTTGAAGCAGTAGCCGAATATCAGCGCAGAACAAGGCGTTACGGCGGTTTGAAATAGATGGAGGATGAAGCCGTTGAAACAGCGATTAACGACAGGAATCATAGCAGGTGTGTTGTTTTTAGGTTTTTGCATGCTGGGCGGACCCTGGTACCATGGTTTGGTATTGCTTATGGCTCTCATCGGTTATTATGAATTTGTTAAAATGACCGGGGTGATGCCTTTTTCAGGTGTGGCCCTGATTGGATATGCTGGTGTTTTTGCCATTGTGTTTCCTTGGGAAATGCTTTGGGAGGCAAGACCGTTATCCTTATTTCAGGTCATCTGGATAGTAATGCTTGTGCTGATGACAGCTTCGGTTGTCACCAAAAATAAGCTTCCCGTGAATACAGTGGCGATGCTTTTCCTCGGCGTGTTGTATATAGGGATCGGTTTCTATTACATTGCAGAATCCAGACATCTGCATCATGGATTGTTCTGGACGTTCCTGTTGCTGGGTTCCATATGGGCCAGTGATGCAGGAGCTTATTTTGTAGGGAAACTCATTGGTAAAAACAAACTGTGGCCTTCCATCAGTCCAAACAAAACCGTGGAGGGTGCACTGGGTGGCATCGTGATTGCAATTGTTACTTCTGTTATTTTTGCATTAGTATCAGATGGTTTGCTTTCCTGGCAGAGAGCGATTGTGATCGGAATTGCCTGTGCAGTTGTAGGTCAGATGGGTGACTTGATCCAGTCTGCATACAAACGTGTATATAATATCAAGGATTCAGGCAGTCTTCTCCCAGGGCATGGAGGCATTCTTGATCGGTGCGACAGCTGGATTGTTGTTTTTCCATTCGTACATATACTAATGCTATTGCCCTACTAAAGAAGAACATGAGTCTGAGATAACAGCATTGTTCGTTGTAGGCATTGATAATTAAAGATGAGGTGCAGCATGAAAAAAATTGCGATTCTCGGGTCAACCGGTTCCATTGGAACCCAGACACTGGATGTAGTTGACATGCATCCAGAACTCTTTCAAGTGGAGGGACTGGCTGCCGGAGGCAATACAGACCTGCTGATCGAACAAACCAAACGTTACCGGCCGAAGAAAGTATCGGTGGGGTCCAAAGAATTGGCGGAGAAGGTAGCTCCACATTTGCCGGCAGGAACGCAACTGTTTTATGGCACTGAGGGACTCGTAGAAGTTGCGGCAGGAACCGATGCGCATACGGTTGTTACAGCGGTGGTGGGGAGTGTTGGATTGGAGTCAACGCTTGCTGCCATAGACGCAGGCAAACAGATCGGGCTGGCCAACAAGGAGACATTGGTTACGGCGGGGCATATTGTTACTACAAGAGCGGCTGCCAAAGGAATCTCTTTGCTACCCATCGATAGTGAGCACTCTGCGATATACCAATGCTTGAATGGTGAAAACAGAGAACGCTTGGCAGGCATTACGCTCACCGCATCAGGCGGATCATTCCGGGATCTTACACGTGAACAGTTGAAGAGCGTGACTATTGAGGATGCGCTTAAACATCCGAATTGGTCAATGGGGTCCAAAATTACGATAGACTCGGCAACGATGGTTAACAAGGGTCTCGAGGTCATTGAAGCACATTGGTTATTTGGTCTTCGATATGATCAGATTAATGTATTGCTTCACCCAGAGAGTGTTATTCATTCCTATGTGGAATTTGATGACACCAGCATCATCGCACAACTGGGGAATCCGGACATGCGAGTTCCCATTCAATATGCACTGACTTACCCTGACCGCTTGCCATCACCAGCACAGCGTCTGTCTCTTGCTCAAGCTGGAAAATTACATTTCCGTGAGATGGATATGGAACGGTTCCCGTGTTTAAGAATGGCGTATGAGTGTGGTAAAATGGGAGGAACCGCAACAACGGCGTTTAATGCAGCCAACGAGGTTGCTGTAGCCCGTTTCTTGCGTAAAGAGATTTCATTCCTTAAAATAGAAGATATTATTGCTTCTGTGCTGGAAGCACACCACAATGTGGACGAGCCTGATCTGCAGGAGATCGCGCGTTGTGATCAGGAGAGCCGTAAGCTTGCGGCCAGTCTGTAATCTCTTTTTTCATAACAAATTGGAAGAAGTGATTCTCTTGTGCGGCATCAGAGAATAATGATAATCTAGAGGGACAGACTGCGGTATGTGCCGTGAAGGAGGATGGATAGGGATTGGAAACCATACAAGTGGTATTTCTAACGGTGCTCATGTTCTTTGTCATCGTGACGGTTCATGAATGGGGGCATTATTATTTTGCCAAACGCGCCGGTATTCTTGTACGGGAGTTTGCGATCGGTTTTGGTCCCAAATTGTTCTCATATAAAAGAAACGAGACCCAGTTTACATTGCGTTTGTTGCCTTTTGGTGGATATGCACGAATGGCAGGGGAAGATCCGGAACTGGTAGAGATCCAGGAAGGACAGACCATCGCGGTAAGATCAGCGGATGACCAGGTGAAGATGATCTATCTGGATCAGTTGGATAACCGTAAAAATGTAATACGTGGTGAAGTCATCTCCATTGATATGGAGAACGCCCTGAAGCTTCAACTGGATGTAGATGGTGAGATTCAGGCGTATCGTATTCATCCTCAAGCAATGTTGGTAAGTCGTGGTAAACAAACGCAGATTGCACCGAAAGATCGTCAATTCGGCAGCAAAACTGTTGGACAGCGTGCATTAGCTATTTTTGCGGGCCCACTCATGAACTTTATCTTGGCCTTTGTGTTGTTTGCTGTATATGCGCAGATGGCAGGAGTTCCGGTGGAAAATCCAAAAAATCTTCAAATTGGTGAAGTGCTTGAAGGTGGGGCAGCCGATCAGGCGAACCTGCAAAAGGGCGATATTATCGAAACCATCAATGGTACTGCAATTGGTACGGATTCACAAAAAATGGTGTCGATGATTGCCGATTCCAAAGACAAGCCGATGGAATGGACGCTGCGCCGGGGTTCGGATACGTTTAATATAACGATTACTCCACGTGCTGTAGAAGGACAAGAGGGCGGTAAAGTGGGAATCGTACCTACGCTACCAACCCGATCTGTTGGATTTGTAGAGACATTTAAAGTCTCTGGCGTGGCCATGGTTGATACAACCAAGATAATATTTGAAGGTTTCAAACATCTGATCAATCAATTCAACATGGATGATATTGGTGGCCCAGTTCGTACATTTGAAGTGACAGGGCAAATTGCTAAACAAGGGATTGAGCAGTTAACGAGATGGGCAGCGATTTTGAGTCTATATCTTGGGATATTTAACTTGCTACCAATACCTGCACTGGACGGCAGCCGTCTGGTATTTTTGGGAATTGAAGCGCTGCGCGGCAGACCTGTTGATCCCAATCGCGAAGGCATGGTGCATTTTATCGGATTTGCGATGTTGTTTGTGTTGATGCTGGCAGTAACTTACAATGATATATTACGTTTAATTAACGGATAATTACGGTTGGACTACGCTCTGGAGATTCAGAGATAGTCGTTATGGGAGGACGCTGGAGTCTTATGTCAAAGGAAAATGATAAACAGTTCGTGACTGAAATCACACCACAGGGTGAGGATTTCTCACGCTGGTACATTGATGTTATCAAAAAAGCTGATCTCATGGACTATGCACCCGTACGCGGTTGTATTGTGTTCAAACCAGACGGCTTTGAAATCTGGGAACATATTAAGGATGAGTTGGATCGTCGTTTCCGGGAAACGGGTCATCGCAATGCGTACTTCCCGATGTTCATTCCTGAGAGCTTCTTTCAAAAGGAAAAAGAGCACGTGGAAGGTTTTAACCCTGAATTACCATGGGTTACTGAAGCTGGCGGAGAGAAGCTGGAAGAACGTCTGGCAATCCGTCCTACATCCGAAACGATTATCGGTCACATGTATTCAAAGTGGATTCAGTCTTATCGGGATCTTCCGGTACTGATCAACCAGTGGGCTAACGTAGTTCGTTGGGAAAAAAGAACGTTGCCGTTCCTTCGCACAAGTGAGTTCCTGTGGCAGGAAGGTCATACAGCGCATGAGACGGAAGAAGAAGCACGTGAAGAAACGATGAAAATGCTTGAAATTTATCGTGAAGTGGTTGAGGAATACTTGGCTATTCCTGTAATTGTGGGTCAGAAAACCAAATCCGAGAAGTTTGCGGGTGCGGTGGATACGTACTCGATCGAAGCCATGATGAAGGATGGACGTGCTGTACAAGCAGGTACATCTCACTATATGGGGACGAACTTTGCAAAAGCATTTGAAATCCAGTATCTTAGCCGCAATAATGTGCTGGAGCTGGCTTACACTACTTCATGGGGAGTAAGCACACGTTTGATCGGTGCATTAATTATGGTTCACGGAGATGACCGTGGTCTCGTACTTCCTCCTAAAGTGGCACCAACACAAGTGGTCATGATTCCAATTGGACCTCCGAAAACGCGTGATGCTGTTGTTGGGCGTGCAGATGAGTTGTTCACTGAGTTGAAAAAAGCTGGAGTCCGTGTGAAAATGGATGATCGCAGTGATGTTCGCCCAGGTTGGAAATTCAATGAATACGAGATGCGCGGTGTTCCGATTCGTCTGGAGATTGGTCCACGTGATATGGAAAATGGCGTTTGTGTACTCGTATCACGGATCACAGGTGAGAAGAAAGTGGTAGAACAAGCGAACCTGGTAGAGGAAATCCAGGCTATGCTGACACAGATCCAGGTAGATATGTTAGAGCGTGCTCGCACATTTATGTCGGATAACTTCTACTCCGTGGATACACTCGATGAGATGAAAGAACTGATGGAAAATAAACGCGGGTTTACACTGGCTGGATGGTGCGGTTCAGAAGCTTGCGAAGATAAAGTAAGAGAAGTTACAGGTGCAACAAGCCGTAACATTCCGTTCCAGCCTGCGGAAGAAAAGCATACGTGCCTGGCTTGTGGTGAACAGGCAGAACACACGGTTGTGTTTGCAAGAGCATACTAAGTCAGGATCACTTGACGAAAAGCACTTATTCACCGTTTAAGTAATGAATGGAGAGCTTCTGTCGGATAAAATGAGTCGGTGCGAGTTCGGATCGGTGACATTTTTGAATGCAGGGGCTTTTCATGCTTTAAGGGGGTACAAGGAGGAACACGATGAGCGGATTCGAGGAGAAGAGAAAACGGTTTGAGTTGCTGATGAAACAGGCAGAGCTTCCGGCTGGTCTGTTAGAGCCCTATTTTTTGGATGGATGGATTGAACAAGTAGAGACCAATCGAAGTAATCGGGAATGGAATATTCTGATTGCGAAGGATACGTTGGTACCAGCTCCAATCTATCGCACATTTTGCCTGCATATTCAAGAGAAGATGAATCATATCGCCAAAATTTCATTTGGCTTCAAATACACGGATCAAGTACAAAATGGTGATATCGTCAGTGAATATTGGAATCTGTTTCTGGAGTGGGTTACCCGTGAGATTCCATCTGTAAATGGTTGGATGAACCGGACAACCTTTGAATGTGAAGAGGATCTTCTACAACTGACAATGAGTGATGCAACGTCAATGGAGTTGGCTCGTAAGAAACAGATTGATCAGGCTATTACAAAATTCTATGATAAGTACTTTCATTTACCTCTTCGCATCAAGATGCAAGTGGGTGAAGTGGGAAGTAATAAAGAGGCCATGGAACAGTTCCAGGCCCAAAAACGTGTAGAGGAACTTGAGGTCATCGAGAAGATGATGAGTGAAGTGGACACAGAAATCCCGGTGGATGAGGAGCAGGGTGATCTGCGTTTGCAAATGGGTTACGATATTAAGGAGCCACCAGTACCCATGCAGGAAATCCAGGATGAAGAGAAAAAGGTCACGCTTCAAGGTTCTGTATTTGGTCTGGATCGCAAAGAATTGCGAAACGGAAATACGTTGTTTACCTTCTACCTGACCGACTTCACGGACTCCATGCAAATGAAGATGTTTGCCAAAACAAAAGAGGATGTTAAAATTCTCAGTTTGCTGGCTAACGGTAAATGGGTGAAAGTGCGTGGCCGTGTAGAGTATGACCGGTTTATGCAGATTCCTGAACTCGCCATGATCCCTTCAGATCTGATAGAAGTCAAAGCACCGCCGTCTCGCAAGGATAATGCACCAGAGAAACGGGTAGAGTTCCATTTGCATTCTACAATGAGCACGATGGATGCTGTAACTTCGATCGACAAATACGTGAAAATGGCAGCGGAGTGGGGACACAAGGCGATTGCTGTCAGTGATCATGGTGGGGTGCAGGTATATCCTGAGGCTTCCAAGGCTGCCAAGAAAAATGGGATTAAAATGATCTACGGCCTTGAGGCCAATGTCGTGAATGACTCTGTTGCTGTTGTAATGGCTCCTCAGCCATTGGATCTCCAAACAGCAACATACATCGTATTTGATATCGAGACCACAGGTTTGTCGGTAACACAGAACAAAATCATTGAGATTGCAGCAGTGAAGATGCAAGATGGTAAGGAAATCGATCGGTTTGCAACATTTGTGAATCCGCATGAACGCATTCCCTACAACATTCAGCAGTTGACCAATATTAATGATGACATGGTAAAAGACGCACCTGAGCTGGAGCCTGTTATCCGTGACTTTGTGCAGTTTGCTGGTGATGGTGTGCTTGTTGCGCATAATGCACGTTTTGACATGGGCTTTATCCAGGCTTCCCTGAAGCAAATTGGATTGCCAGAGCTTCCTAACCCGGTCCTTGATACATTGGAACTGGCGCGATTGTTATTTCCCAAAAATAAGAACCACCGTCTGAATACGATGGCGGATAAATATAAGGTTGGACTCGAAAGTCATCACCGTGCCATAGATGATACGGTTGCACTCGCGGGTATACTGATCGGATTATTAAATGATGCTGCTCAGATGAAAGGTTTAACAAGGCTTGATCGCTTGAATGATTATGTAGGTGTCGACTTGTCGAATACAAGACCTTTCCATTGTGGAATCTATGCATTGAATGATGTCGGCAAGAAAAATCTATATAAGCTGGTATCTCTCTCTCATACGGAACATTTCAAGCGGGTACCGTGCATTCCCAAATCGAAACTGATTAATTTGCGTGAAGGTCTTGTTATTATTTCGGGCTGTGAAAAAGGGGAATTTTTCGAAGCGGTGCTTAACAAATCGCTCGAAGAAGCAGAAGAGATCGCTGAGTTCTATGACATACTGGAGATCCAACCGCTTACCATGTATATGCATTTGGTGGATAAAGGGTTGGTGGCTACGCCCGAAGAAATCAAAACAGCGATCCGTAAAGTTATCGATATAGGTGCAAAACTGAATAAACCGGTCATAGCCACAGGTAACGTGCACTATTTGGAACCACGTGACAAGTTATATCGGGATATCACCATTCACGGAATTACAGGATTTAGTCCACTGAAAGATCAGCGTAAACCGGATGCACATTTTAGAACGACAGAGGAAATGCTGGAAGAGTTCCAGTTCCTGGGCCAAGATAAAGCTTACGAAGTCGTTGTTACAAATACGGTGGAGCTGTCTGATCGATTTGAGGAAATTAAGTTATTCCCGGACAAACTGTTTACTCCGATTCTGGAAGGTGCAGACGAAGAGATCCGTAATACCTGCTATGAAACTGCCAAGTCCATCTATGGCGAGGAGTTACCGGAAGTAATCGTGGCACGATTAGAGAAAGAACTCATTCCAATTATTAAATACGGTTTTTCTGCCAACTATCTGATCTCGGAGCGCTTGGTTAAAAAATCGAATCAGGATGGTTACCTCGTAGGTTCACGGGGATCAGTAGGCTCCTCTGTTGTTGCTACATTCCTGGGGATATCCGAGGTTAATCCACTACCTGCTCATTATATTTGTGTGAATTCGGAATGCAAACACAGCGAGTGGTTCCTGGACGGCAGTGTACGGAGTGGATTTGACCTTCCAGAGAAAGAGTGTCCGGATTGTGGTGGCACACTTAAAGGAGAAGGCCAGGATATTCCGTTTGAGACCTTCCTTGGATTTAAAGGAGATAAAGTTCCCGATATTGACTTGAATTTCTCTGGTGATTATCAGCCTCATGCCCATAACTATACGAAAGTACTCTTTAGTGAGAAGAGTGTTTTCCGTGCGGGGACCATTGGTACGGTGGCTGAGAAAACAGCATTTGGTTTTGCCAAGAAATATGAGGAAGAACATCACAAGAAATGGCGCGGAGCTGAATTGAATCGTTTGGCTTCGGGATGTACTGGGGTGAAACGGAGTACTGGACAGCATCCCGGCGGTATTGTCGTGGTACCTGATTATATCGAGGTGGAAGACGTTACACCTGTTCAGTTCCCAGCTGACGACGTTAATGCGGAGTGGAAAACCACACACTTTGATTATCATGCTTTTGAAGAAAACTTGCTGAAACTTGATATTCTGGGGCATGATGATCCAACTATGATGCGGATGTTGCAGGATTTGACAGGGGTCGATCCAACGAGCATTCCGATGAATGATCCCAAAGTCATGAGCATGTTTAACTCAACCGACGCTCTGGGTGTTACACCGGAACAGATTAGGTCGCCAGTCGCGACGTTTGGCGTACCAGAGATGGGAACGAAGTTTGTACGTCAGATGCTTGTCGAATCCCAGCCGACGTCTTTTGCCGATTTATTGCAGATTTCCGGACTCTCCCATGGTACAGGGGTATGGCTTGGAAACGCTCAGGATCTGATTAAGAACGGAACGTGTAACATTAAGACGGTAATCGGTTGTCGGGATGATATCATGTTATTCCTGATCTATAAAACGGGAATGGACGCAAGTCTGGCATTTAAGATTACCGAGAGTGTTCGTAAGGGACGGGGCCTGCCGCAGGAATGGATTGACGAGATGAAGAATTGTAAAGTGCCTCAATGGTACATTGATTCATGTCTCAAAATCCAGTACATGTTCCCGAAGGCACACGCGGCCGCTTATGTTATTTCGGCAGTACGTACGGCGTTCTTCAAGCTGTATCATCCGATTGAATATTACGCAACTTACTTTACCGTTCGGGCGGATGAGATTGATATCGAACTGATGTGTCAGGGATATGACGCGATCTATCGCAAAATTACGGAAATTGAGCAATTAGGTTTCCAGGCACCTCCAAAAGAGAAAAACATGTTACCTGTTCTGGAAATGGGTCTGGAAATGGCAGCACGCGGATTCTCGCTGAAATCCATTGACTTATACCGTTCGGAAGCGACAAAGTTCATCGTTGACGGAAAATCACTAATCCCTCCATTTTCGGCGTTGGCAGGAATCGGGGATAATGCTGCTCGCAACATTGCTGCAGCAAGAGATCATGGTGAGTTTCTATCGGTTGAGGACTTCCAGCAGAAGTCGAAAGCAAGTAAGACCATTGTTGAACTCCTGTCCAATATGGGATGTTTCCGTGGCTTGCCAGAGAGCAATCAGCTTTCTCTTTTCTAGGATTGAATTTGGATCTAAACATCGCGATTGCTGGGGGAACGTAATTTTTCCTTCATTAGTAAGTAAACTGCCAGAACCATCGCTTACTTGTCACTATTACCAGACTATGTTATAATTTTTGAAGTGAACGAGATAGTACGAATTTCTAAAGAGTGGGGAAACCCACTCTTTAGTCTTTGGTATACAAGAATCTTGGGTATTGAATAATCTGCCAGTGCTTTTTTGCTGGTGTAACCTAAGTTGGAGGTTATTGGTTTTGAGCACAACGAACATTAAATCTACCGTGGAAGAAATGATCCAACCCTACTTGAACGAACAAGGCTTCGAGCTGGTTGACATCGAATACGTCAAAGAAGGCAGCAACTGGTTTTTACGGGTGTATGTCGACAAAGAGGGTGGCATCGACATCGACGATTGCGTCTTGATCAGCGAAAAGCTGAGCGCCAAGCTGGATGAGAACGATCCGATTCCAACCATCTATTTCCTTGAAGTGTCTTCTCCCGGTGCGGAGCGTCCACTGAAAAAACCTGAGGACGTTACCAAAGCTGTAGGCAAAAATGTTTTTGTTACAACCTACGAGCCGGTGAACGGATTGAAGGAATTTGAAGGCAAGCTGCTTTCCTTTGATGACGAGGAACTCGTGATCGAAGCAGGCAAAAAACAGCATGCCATTTCTTATGATAAGGTTGCCAGTGCGCGCCTAGCTATTTTGTTTTAAGTGCCTTGTTCACTTTATTAATGAAAAAGACACATCTCACGATAACGGCAAGGTGCTCATGAGTTCAGAGCCTTTCGCCGTTTTACGTATGAGATGCCATGTTTGAAAGGGGGATCAACATTCATGAGTATGGATTTTATTGAAGCAATGAATGAATTGGAACGGGAAAAAGGGATCAGCAAGGATGTGCTGTTTGAAGCGATCGAGGCTGCACTAATTTCCAGCTACAAGCGGAATTTCAACACGGCCCAGAATGTGCGTGTTGACATGAACCGTAATACGGGAGTTATTCGAGTGTATGCCCGTAAATTGATCGTGGAAGAAGTCCTGGATTCACGTACCGAAATTTCATTGCCTGCTGCACGAGAAATCAACCCACACTTCCAGCTGGAAGATATTGCGGAGATTGAAGTTACGCCGCGTGATTTCGGACGTATCGCGGCACAAACTGCCAAACAGGTAGTGACCCAGCGGATTCGTGAAGCCGAACGCGGCCTGATCTACAACGCTTTCGTAGATAAGGAAGAAGATATCGTTACGGGAGTGGTGCAGCGTCAGGATTTGCGCAATATCTACATCGATCTGGGCAAAATCGAAGCGGCTTTACCGCTGACCGAATTGATGCCGAACGAGAAGTTTGTTCATGGTGACCGTATTAAGGCGTATATCACCAAGGTCGAGAATACGACGAAAGGGCCGCAAATCATTTTGTCCCGTACCCATCCGGGCCTCTTGAAACGTCTCTTTGAACTGGAAGTGCCTGAGATCTTTGACGGTGTAGTTGAAATTCGCTCCGTCGCTCGCGAAGCAGGGTTCCGCTCCAAGATTGCCGTACATTCCCGCAACGAGGAAGTGGATCCAGTTGGATCTTGTGTAGGTCCTAAGGGAATGCGCGTGCAGACCATTGTGGGTGAGCTGCGCGGTGAAAAAATCGACATTGTTCGTTTCTCCGATCAGGTAGACGAATATGTTGCTAATGCACTGAGTCCTTCCAAAGTATTGGAAGTTCATGTATTTGAGGAAGAAAAGATGGCTCGGGTTATCGTTCCGGACTATCAACTGTCGCTCGCAATTGGTATCAAAGGCCAAAATGCCAGATTGGCAGCCAAATTAACCGGCTGGAAAATCGACATTAAGAGCGAGAGCCAGGCGGAACAGGAATTCGGCAGAGAAAAAGATTCTTCTTCTGAAATGCATCAGGATTCCGTCTCCGTCGACTAAAGTAAAGTACGGGGGGCGCTGACGTATGAAACCAAAAAAAGTGCCGCTGCGCAAATGTGTGGCATGCCAAGAAATGATGCCCAAAAAGCAGCTGATTCGCATTGTTAAAACGCCAGAGGATGAAGTGCTGATCGATTTGACTGGCAAAAAATCCGGACGTGGTGCCTATTTATGCGGCAAAGAGTCCTGTTTTAAGCTCGCACTCAAAAACCGGGCTTTGGATCGGGCGTTGAAAGGCAAAGTCTCACCTGAAATTTACGAGCAATTAGCAGCTGACTTCATCGCGGTTGAGGATGAATTCAAAGCAGCACAGGAGCGTGAACATGACTAATATTAAAACGCTGTCTTATTTGGGACTCTCTATGCGTGCAGGTAAACTTGTAACAGGTGAAGAAATTGTACTTAAAGCGATCCGTTCTTCCGAAGCTAAAATGGTTATTGTTGCGGGTGACGCCTCAGCCAATACACAAAAGAAATTTCGCGATAAATGCGGAACTTATAAGGTTCCTCTGTTGATCGGATTTGACCGGGATAGTTTGGGTTCAAGTATCGGTAAAGACACGCGTGTTGTTCTTGCAGTAACGGATCGAGGGTTTGCAAAAATGATCTCCAAGCAAGTCGGTATAATGTCGGAGGTGGAGTATATTGAGTAAACAGGAAAACAAGGATAAATTGCGAGTTTATGAATATGCGAAGTCCCTTAATATGAGTAGTAAAGAAATTATAACCATTCTTAAAAAGCTGGAAATTCCCGTAAACAATCATATGAGTGTCATGGAGAATGGTTCAGTCGGTAAGGTGGAACAATTTTTTAAAGATATAAAATCCACTGCTGCTTCGAAACAAAGTAACGATGCAAAACCAGTTGCTACTTCGGCAGTGCGCAGTGACAAACCAGTGGACAGCAACAAGCCGGCCGGCGGAGTGAACACGCCGAAGAGCAGTAACCCATCCGGTAGTCCCGTACAAACAAAAATACAACAGGAAAAGCAGGTAGGTATGAACAATAGACCAAATTCCAACAATAACAATGGCACCCAAAGACCCAGCGGCCAAGACAGCCGCAACAGAACGAACTCTTCCCAAGGCTCAAGCCAAGGAGGACAATCAACTAACCGTCCAAGACCAGCTCAAGGTGGACAAAGCAGTACTGCATCCCGTCCGCAAGGATCGGGTCAACGTCCGAATAACAGCGGTGGCGGTCAGGTAAGAACTTCAGGACCTAACAGCGGTGGTAATACAGGTACTGCTGGCAACCGTAGCGGTGGCCAAGGTCAGAGCCAAGGACAAGGCCAACGTAGAAGCGGCCCAGGTGGCACTACTGGCAGCAACAACAATAGTGGTAACCGTTCGAACAGCGGTGGCGGTGGACGTCGTTATGATGACAACCGTGGCGGCAACTTCCGTGGTAACCGTGGTGGCAAGAACAACCGCAACAGAAATCAACAACAGTACCAACAACGTGAAAAAATTGATAACACACCTAAGAAAATCATCGTTCGTGGTGATATGACTGTTGGTGAAACAGCGAAGTTGCTCCATAAGGATGCTTCCGAAGTTATCAAAAAGCTCATCGCTATGGGCGTTATGGCAACAATCAACCAAGAGCTTGATATCGAAACGATCCTTCTGCTTTCAGGTGAATTCGGTGTTGAGGTTGAAGTGAAGATTGTGCTTGAAGATGACCGTTTCGAAACACTGGAAGAGAATGATGATGCTGCTGACTTGCAGGCTCGTCCACCAGTAGTTACGATCATGGGTCACGTTGACCATGGTAAAACTACTTTGCTGGATGCTATTCGTTCAACGAATGTATCCGATGGCGAAGCAGGCGGAATCACGCAACATATCGGTGCATATCAAGTTGAAATCAACAACAAAAAGATCACGTTCCTGGATACTCCGGGTCACGAAGCGTTTACAGCGATGCGTGCACGGGGCGCACAAGTTACGGATATGACGATTATTGTCGTAGCTGCGGATGACGGTGTTATGCCACAGACAATTGAGGCGATTAACCATGCCAAAGCTGCTGGGCTACCAATCATCGTGGCTGTCAATAAAATTGACAAGCCGGGTGCTGATCCAGACAAAGTGAAACAAGAACTAACTAGCTATGAACTCGTTCCTGAAGAGTGGGGCGGAGATACCATCTTTGTTAACGTGTCAGCGAAACAAAGAATGGGTCTGGAAGGTCTGCTTGAAATGATTCTGCTGGTTGCAGAAGTGAACGAATACAAAGCGAACCCGGACAAACGTGCCCGTGGTACAGTGATTGAAGCCGAGCTGGATAAAGGACGTGGCCCAGTTGCACGTATCCTCGTACAGCACGGTACATTGAAAGTCGGCGATGCTTTCGTAGCAGGTAACTGCTTCGGTCGTGTCCGTGCGATGGTCAATGACAAAGGTCGTCGTCTGAAAGAGGCTGGACCTTCAACACCTGTTGAAATCACAGGTTTGACTGAAGTTCCAGGTGCGGGAGATCCATTCATGGTGTTTGAAGATGAGCGCAAAGCGCGTTCCATCGCTGACAAACGTGCGATTACGCAACGTGAATCCGATCTGGGTACACATACTCGCGTAACGTTGGATGATCTGTTCCAACACATCAAAGATGGCGAGATCAAAGATCTGAACGTAATCATCAAAGGTGACGTACAAGGTTCGGTTGAAGCATTGAAAGGTTCCCTTGCGAAGATCGAAGTTGAAGGTGTACGCGTGAAAATCATTCATAGCGGCGCTGGTGCAATCACGGAGTCCGACATCATTTTGGCAGCAGCATCCAATGCCATCGTGATTGGTTTCAACGTTCGTCCTGATAACCAGGCGAAAGCAACTGCAGATCAAGAGCAAGTAGACATTCGTCTGCATCGCGTAATCTACAGTGTTATCGAAGAAATTGAACAAGCGATGAAAGGTATGCTTGATCCGATCTACAAAGAAAAAGTTATCGGTCATGCTGAAGTTCGGAGCACGTTCTCCATCAGTAAAGTGGGTACCATCGCTGGTTGTATGGTTACCTCGGGTAAAATTACGCGTTCTGCGGAAGCACGCCTGATTCGTGATGGCATTGTCCTTTACGAAGGTAAGCTGGATTCCCTGAAACGTTATAAAGATGATGCCAAAGAAGTAGCCCAAGGTTACGAGTGCGGTATTACACTGGATAAATATAATGATCTCAAAGAGGGCGACGTTATCGAAGCCTTCATTATGGAGACAGTACAACGATAAGCAAGGAAGCATGAGGTGAACAACGATGGCTAAGATTCGTACAGGTAGAGTGGGCGAGCAGATCAAGAAAGAAATCAGTCTGCTCATCCAGTCTGAACTGAAAGATCCACGTATCGGCTTTATTACGGTAACGGGAGTCGAAGTGACAGGAGACTTGTCGCAAGCCAAAGTTTATCTGAGTGTCTTCGGTGAGCAGGAACAAAAAGATAACACGCTCAAAGCTCTGGCAAAAGCAAATGGATTTTTGCGTTCCGAGCTGGGCAAACGTATCCGGTTCCGGCATGTTCCCGAGTTGATATTTAAGATTGACGAATCCATCGCTTATGGCAGCCGAATTGAGAAGCTGCTTGGCGATATTGGTTCCGACAAGAACGAATCCCAGTAACAGAATAGAGGAGACGGCAATGCACACTTATGAACAGGCGCTCCAGGCCGGAAAGCAATTTCTGCTGGAGCATGATGATTACCTGGTCGTGTCGCATGTACAGCCGGACGGTGACGCAGTCAGCTCGACGGTAACGGTGGGCTGGCTGCTGTCATGTCTGGGTAAGACATTCACGATGATTAATGAAGGCGAAATTCCCGGGCGTATGCATTTTTTGTGGGAAGCAGGCAACATTGTGAACATGACCGAACAACCACCGCAGCGAAAATATAAAGCTGTTATTTGTGTGGATTGTGCAGACTTTGCCAGAGTAGGTTTGACACGTCATTATTTCGAAGACGATGCTGTTATTTTGAATATTGATCATCACCCTACAAATGACGGTTATGGTACAGTCAACATCATTAAGTCAGATGCTGCTGCAACCGCTGAAATTTTGTTCGATTTTCTTAACCTGTTCCAAGTAACATGGGATAAAGATGTTGCGACGGCAGTTTATACAGGATTGCTTACGGATACAGGTGGCTTCCGCTATGCCAACACCAGCCCAAATGTAATGACAACGGCCTCCAGACTGCTTGAACATGGCGTGGATGGACCCTATCTTGCCCAGACCTTGTTGGAGCAGGTGACTCTTCCGCAAGTTCGGATTTTGAATCAGGCACTATCAAGCCTGCAGATGACGGATGATGGAAAGATAGCCTGGGTTGTTATTACACCAGATGATATGGTGGCTTGTGGAGCAGCTAATGAAGATCTTGAAGGGGTAGTGAATTATCCGCGTAACATTCAGGGCGTGGAAGTTGGTATCTTTTTCAAAGTCATCAACGAGAATGCGGTCAAGGTTTCTTTGCGTTCAGCTGGCAAGATTGATGTTGCTGCACTAGCCCAGACCTTTGGCGGAGGCGGGCATGTGCTTGCAGCCGGATGTCGTCTGGAAGGCAGACTTGATGATATTGTCACAAAAGTACTGAAGCAGGTGAACTCACAATGGTAAAGCCATTTGAAGGTGTACTTCCGGTATATAAACCGGCGGGATTTACTTCTCATGATGTTGTAGCCAAAATGCGTCGCATTCTCAAAATGAAGCGCATTGGGCATACGGGCACACTTGACCCACAAGTTACAGGCGTTCTGCCGCTCTGTCTTGGACGGGCGACACGTGTGGTGGAGTACATGCAGGAGCTTCCGAAGGAATATCTGGCTACGCTCAGATTGGGACTCTCTACTGACACAGAGGATATGACAGGGGAAGTCATTGAGCGGGCTGAAACGACTGTGGAAGTAACACAGGAACAGGTTCAACAGGTGCTAGAGCAGTTTCTGGGCACGATCTCTCAAGTACCACCCATGTATTCTGCGGTAAAGGTAGACGGCAAACGTCTTTATGAGCTTGCTCGTGAAGGTAAGACGGTAGAGCGTAAGAGTCGTGAGGTCACAATCTATGAGCTCGAACTTACAGGGATTGAGACTCAGGGTGAGACCACCGATATATCTTTCCGGGCTTTATGTTCAAAAGGTACCTATATTCGGACATTGTGTGTAGACATTGGCCGGCAACTCGGATATCCATCGACCATGGTTCAACTGGAGCGTACAATATCGGCAGGTATCTCTGCAGATCGTTGTCTTCGTATTGAAGAAGTGGAACAACTTATGGCTGACGGGACTTTAGCGGAGGCGCTGATTCCTGTTGACGAGGCTATTTCTTCAATTCCGGCCCACAAGGTTGGAGAAGAACAGACCAAAGGAGCACTTCAAGGTCAGAAACTGTCTGCACGTCTTCTGGAACCACCTGTAGAGCAACCTGGGTTAATGCGGTTGTATGCTCAGGATGGTACGTTTCTGGGGATATTTGAGCGGGATGAACTAAAACCAACGGTGAGGGCAGTTAAAGTCTTTTTGCCGGAATAAAGAGGTTTCGGGCTTGGAGTTGTGGTGATGCTCAAGCTTGGCCTATCTAGTGAAATGCAGGTGAATGATTGTGAAAACCGTAATGCTAACCTATCCGCAGACGTTACATTCGACTGAGCTGAGCACACTGCCCCAAGTGCTTGCGATTGGTCAATTCGACGGACTGCATCTCGGACATGCAAGTGTCATTTTATCAGCTGTCCGCATTGCGCGGGAAACGGGCATGCAGGCAGCGGTCATGACCTTTCATCCACATCCGAAGGAAGTTATGCGCAAAGGGGATTACGAGGGTTATTTAACTCCCTTGAGAGATAAAGAAGATATCTTGGCAGGAATGGGCGTTGATGTACTCTATGTGGTGGAGTTCAATGAAGATTTCTCACGGTTGACGCCGCAACAATTCGTACACGACCTGTTGATTCCTCTTCAGACACGAACAGCGGTGGTGGGTTTTGACTTCCGTTTTGGTCACAAGGGTGCAGGGGATGAACAACTTCTTCGTACTTTGGGAGAAGGAGAGATGACGGTGGAAACCGTTCCTCCGTTCTTGTTAAATGGTGAAAAAGTGAGCAGTTCTCTCATTCGTGGCCTGTTGAAGCGTGGGGAGATGGATGAGGCCAGTCAGTGGCTTGGTCGACCTTACAGCATCAGAGGAACCGTCATTCATGGGGAGAAGCGTGGACGAACGATTGGATTTCCTACAGCCAACCTTGAACTCACGGATCATTACGTTACCCCGTCGAAGGGTGTTTACGCTGTTCGTGTGCAGTATGGCAAACAGGAACTGCATGGCGTAATGAATCTTGGTGTGAAACCTACGTTTCACGAAAGCGGGATGAAACCTACGTTTGAAGTGCACCTGCTTGATTTTGATGGACACTTGTATGACCAGGAACTAAAGGTTGAGCTCGTTCACTATATTCGTGCAGAACGAAAGTTTGACTCCATTGATGCATTGATTAGCCAAATTCGTGAAGATGCATTAACTGCCGGCCGCCTGTTATCTTAAAGGTTCAGGATTAAATGCATGTTTACATTTACTTTAACTAGGCAATTATGATATACTATACTACGTTGTCGATTAAGACAACATTAACCTTGGCTTGGTTGCTTGCTCTCACCGGCGGTGACGAGGCTAATGGCGATTATATTGAAGGAGGTGAACAGGATGGCATTGACTCAAGAACGTAAACAACAACTGATCGACGAGCACAAAACTCACGAGTCCGATACAGGATCTCCAGAGGTGCAAGTTGCTATCCTTACGGAAAACATCAGAAGTTTGACAGACCACTTGCGTACGCATAAGAAAGACCACCACTCACGTCGTGGACTTTTGAAAATGGTAGGTCAACGTCGTAAGCTTTTGGCTTACGTGAAAAACAAAGATGTTAAACGTTACAGCGCACTGATCGAAAAACTCGGATTGCGTCGTTAATTATCGTACATGTTTTCAAAACCAACCTGGCTGTTATCCGTCATTCTTTTGTCTAAAAGGACAAGCGGAACCTACAGCCGGGTTGTTTTGTAGATGAACATGTTGCCATATATTTGTAGATGGGGCTCCGTGAGGAGCTTTTGTTGTGCAGGTTAGCATGTTGAAAGTTCCATACATAGCTAATGAATGCAGGACAAGCAGGAAATACTGTAAATATGCAGAATCCATTGAATTAGGAACGAATATAAGGAGGGGTTTCATGGAACAGCGTGTTGAAATGCAGCTTGGTGGAAGAAAGCTTACGCTTGAGACCGGGCGTTTGGCCAAGCAGGCTAATGCTGCCGTTAAGGTAACATACGGGGATACCGTGGTATTGTGTACCGTGACAGCATCAAGTGAGCCGAAAGATCTGGACTTTTTCCCATTAACGGTGAACTATGAAGAAAGATTGTACGCCGTAGGTAAAATCCCGGGAGGATTTATTAAACGTGAAGGCAGACCGAGTGAGAAAGCCATTCTTTCAAGCCGTCTGACAGACCGTCCAATTCGTCCTTTGTTCCCGGAAGGCTTCCGGAATGATGTACAAGTTCTGAATATCGTTATGAGTGTGGATCAGGATTGCGAACCGCAAATTGCTGCAATGATTGGTACATCGGCAGCATTGAGTATTTCGGATGTTCCATTCAGCGGACCGATTGGTGGCGTGAAAGTTGGACGTATTGATGGCGAGTTCATCATTAACCCAACGATTGCACAGCTTGAAGTCAGTGATATTGAACTGGTCGTTGCAGGAACCAAAGATGCCATCATGATGGTTGAGGCGGAAGCAAACGAAGTGCCGGAAGAAGTGATGCTCGAAGCAATCATGTTTGGACATGATGAGATCCAAAATATTATTGCTGTAATCGAACAACTTGTGCAAGTTGCTGGAAAAGAAAAAATGGCTGTTAAGTTGCGTACCGTTAATACTGAAGTTAACAGCAGCGTGCGTGAATTCGCCAGCGCTCGTCTGGTCGAAGCGGTTAAAATCGCCGAGAAACATGCTCGTCAAGAT
The DNA here is from genome assembly GCF_057334655.1 of Paenibacillus sp. AGC31. Lineage (NCBI taxonomy): Bacteria > Bacillati > Bacillota > Bacilli > Caryophanales > Paenibacillaceae > Paenibacillus > Paenibacillus sp. AGC31. Next base: position 62,232 of record NZ_JBHFJH010000033.1, on the reverse strand, counting down.
GCAATCGATGTAGTGAATGACGAAACCGTTGCTCACTTTGAAGAGAAATATATTGAAAGTCCGGAATTGTTCAAAGACGTGAAGGAAGTTCTGCACGATATCGTCAAAGAAGAAGTGCGTCGTCTGATTACGCATGATAAAGTTCGTCCGGATGGACGTGGACTTGCTGAAATTCGCCCAATTGAATGTGATACATCTCTGTTGCCACGTGCACATGGTACAGGACTGTTTACGCGCGGTCAAACGCAAGCACTTAGCGTTTGTACACTGGGTGCACTGGGTGATGTTCAGATTTTGGACGGAATCAGTCTTGAAGAAACGAAACGATTCATGCATCACTATAACTTCCCACCATTCAGCGTAGGTGAAGCTCGTCCATTACGTGCTCCAGGCCGTCGCGAAATCGGACATGGTGCTCTGGGTGAGCGCGCGCTTTCCAAAGTGATTCCTTCCGAAACGGATTTCCCATACACGATTCGTTTGGTATCTGAAGTTCTGGAATCCAACGGTTCATCATCTCAGGCAAGTATCTGTGCCAGCACTTTAGCTATGATGGATGCAGGTGTACCAATCAAAGCTCCAGTTGCGGGTGTAGCTATGGGTCTGATCAAAGATGGAGATCATGTATCCATTCTGAGTGATATTCAAGGTATGGAAGATCACCTCGGTGACATGGACTTTAAAGTAGCTGGAACACCTGAAGGTGTAACTGCAATCCAAATGGACATCAAAATTGCTGGTATTAATCGTCAAATTTTGTCTGATGCATTGGCGCAAGCCAAAGAAGGTCGTATGCACATTTTGGGCAAAATGAACGAAATTTTGAAAACTCCACGTGAGCAGTTATCACAATATGCACCTAAAATTACAACGATGCATATCAACCCGGACAAAATCCGTGATGTTATCGGTGCAGGTGGTAAAATTATCAATAAAATCATCGAAGAAACCGGTGTTAAAATTGATATTGAACAGGATGGACGTGTCTTTATCGCTTCTTCCAACCAGGAGATGAATGATAAAGCCAAAGCGATCATCGAAGGTATTGTGCGCGAAGTATTGGTCGGCGAGATTTATGTCGGCAAAGTAAAACGCGTAGAAAAATTCGGTGCATTTGTTGAAGTACTTCCGAACAAAGAAGGTCTGGTACACATCTCGCAACTGTCAACTGAACGTGTTGCCAAAGTGGAAGATGTTGTAGCTATCGGTGATTCCATTACGGTAAAAGTAACGGAAATTGACCCACAAGGTCGAATCAACTTGTCCCGTAAAGCAGTTTTGACTGCTGAAGCTCCGGCTCAATCCTAGGATACCGAAGCGACAGGTTATAAATGGATAGATTGAATGAAGAGACAGAATGTGAATTTCTGGCTCTTTTTTTAACGTTTAAATACGTAAAGCAAGGATGAAAACATGGCTTAGCATTCATATTCTTGCCCTTGTCCTCATATGATGGGGACAAAGACGGCGGGAGGATGGAGCTGTGGGAAACCAATCCAAAAAGCTGGCGGCTGTTCTGGCGGGTGTGACTGCGGTCATATTGATCGGACAAGTTGGCAGTGTACGTACATACATTACGGAGATCCGTGATGGGCCAGGTACGCAAAATGCTTTTGACATGTTTAAGGAAGCAACTGGAGAAGATGCGCTGTTGTCTGCGATTCGGGATAAAGCGGCTGAAACGAAAATTGCTCCGGTGAATGCCAGAGTGGATCGGGTATGGAAAGCAATTCCTGGTTATAATGGCATGGAGATTGATGTGGAAGCGACATACCGTAAGGCGCTGAGTGGAACGTTGAATACCAAAATAGCGTATGTCTACCGTCAGATTGAGCCGGAGATTCAGCTTAAAGATTTGGGTGCACATCCGATCTATCGGGGAAATGCAAACAAACCGATGGTTTCTTTTATGATTAATGTGGCCTGGGGGAACGAATACATTAAACCGATGCTGGATACGCTCGATGCCGAGAAAGTGAAGGCTACTTTTTTTCTGGATGGAAGTTGGTTAAGCAAAAACGTTGAACTGGCCAAAGAAATTCAGAAGCGTGGGCATGAGATGTCCAATCATGCGTATTCTCACCCGAATATGAGTCGATTGAGCGCAGAACGGGCCAAGCTGGAAATTAGCAAAACCCAGGATCTGCTCCATAAAACACTGGGTGTAGAGAATCGTTGGTTTGCTCCGCCTTCCGGTGACTTTAATCAGAAGACCGTTGACATTGCTTCATCCATGGGGCTGCAAACCGTGTTATGGACAGTAGATACTGTGGATTGGCGTAAGCCAAGCCCGGATGCCGTTGTTGCTAAAATTGCAAAAAATACCGAGGCAGGCACGTTAATTCTAATGCACCCTACAGCTGCTTCTTCGGGAGCTTTAAAGGGCATGATTCAATCCATACGGGCCAAAGGTCTGGTGCTCGGAACAGTAAGTGAGACGTTGTCTTCGGAACGTGTAAATACGTCTGCGGTTGAGTGAACGTTGTTTTTTTGTTAATATCAAACAGTTGGAACCAAATGTCGATTTCAATTTCAAGGTTGAGATCAAGGCAATTATAGAGATGTAGGAGGGCCAACCATGAAAAAAATTCAGCTGGGCAATGGCCTCAGAGTTGTCATGGAACAGATACCGACCTGCCGTTCTGTGTCTTTCGGAATATGGGTCAAGACAGGTTCGCGCAATGAGCAACCTGCAAGTAACGGAGTATCACATTTTATTGAACACATGTTGTTCAAAGGAACAGATCGTTATGATGCCAAGGCGATTGCAGAGCAGTTCGATGCGATTGGCGGTAATGTGAATGCGTTCACTTCCAAAGAATACACGTGTTATTATGCTAAAGTGTTGGATGAACATTTGCCGATTGCGGTTGATGTATTGTCTGATATGTTTTTCCGCTCCAAAATGGATGATGGTGAATTGATCAAGGAGAAAAACGTCATTCTGGAAGAAATCTCAATGTATGAAGATACGCCGGATGATATGGTTCATGATCTGATGGCCTTGGCCGCCTATGGTGAGCATCCACTCGCATACCCAATCCTGGGTACGGAAGAACGTCTCAAAGCGATGGATTCCAGTCATCTGCGTGCATATATGAAGGAGCACTACACGATTGAGAACACGGTCATTAGTATCGCGGGTAATATTGATGACAGTGTAATCGATCTGATGGAGAAGCATTTTGGTGCTTTTGATGTAAATGGGGTAACGGAAGCAGTCACGATGCCAGCCTTCCAAAGTGGACAGCTCTTTCACAAAAAGAAAACGGAACAGAATCATATCTGTATTTCGTTCCCGGGCTGTAAAATCGGAGATCCGCTGCAATTCGCTATGGTTGTTCTGAATAACGCCATTGGTGGAGGCATGAGCTCCAGACTGTTCCAGGAAATTCGTGAGAAACGGGGTCTTGCGTACTCCGTGTATTCCTATCATAGCTCTCATGCGGACAGTGGACTTTTCACGATATACGCGGGTACAGCACCGAAACAGACCAAAGAAGTGCTTGACCTGACCAAAGAGGTTCTGCGCGACCTGGCTGTAAACGGCTTGTCCGAAGATGAACTTCGTAAAGGAAAAGAACAGCTGAAAGGCAGCTTGATTCTGAGCTTGGAAAGCACAGGCAGTCGCATGAATCGTTTGGGTAAAAACGAACTCATGCTGGGCAGACACCATACGCTGGATGAGATGATCACCAAAATTGAACAAGTTACCATGGACGATATTAACGCGGTACTTGATCTGATGTTTGCTGAGCCTTTTGCACTTGCTATGGTTGGCGCTTCAGATAAGACGATCGCTGGATTGAGAAGGGATGATTTTGTTGCATTACGTTCAAATACAGAAACTGCCGGGCAATGAAGATATTAAACTGCCTCAAAAAATGTCGGAGCTGGCATCCGGCTTTGATGTAGTAGCTGCACTTCAGGAAGATGTTGTATTGCACCCGGGTCAGCGTACGCTGATTCCTACCGGACTTGCGATGGCAATGCCAGCTGGATTGGAAGCACAGATCCGTCCTCGGAGCGGACTGGCATTCAAACATGGCATTACCTGCCTTAACACACCGGGGACCATTGATGCGGATTATCGCGGAGAAGTTAAAGTGCTGTTGATTAATCTGGGTCAGGAACCGTTCACGATTGTACGGGGAGAGCGCATCGCACAGATTGTCTTCCAGACCGTGCCTGCGGTTGAATTGACGGAAGTGAATGAACTTTCGGAAACGGTACGTGGCGAAGGCGGATTTGGTCATACCGGGAAATAAGCAGCGTAAATATACCCATTCTTTAGAGTCGTCCCTGACAGGGGCGGCTCTTTTTTACATTCGAGAAACGGACGGTGGAATGCAATTATTGTTTTCACCCCCCTGTGGGCCCTTGCATACGATAAGGCATACATGTGGTGAAAGGAGTGACGTCCCGATGCTGACCGGAGTCCGGATTGTAGTCCTGGGCGGAGATGCGCGGCAGCTTGAAGTCATTCAAAAGTGCGCTGAGCTGGATGCAACGGTAAGTGTGGTGGGTTTCGATAAAATAGAGCGTTCCATTCCAGGGATTGAGCACCAGGAACTGGAGGACGAAGTGTTTGCTTCCGCAGATGTACTGGTACTGCCTGTCGTCGGTTGCGATGATCAGGGGAAAGTAAGTACTTCATTCAGTGACACACCGATCTATTTGAAAAAGGAACATATTGCAGCATTACCAGAGCATTGTATTGTGTTCACAGGTATGGCAAAGCCGTTCCTGCGCGAACTTTGTCTTGAAAATGGGCTGCGACTTGTTGAAGTACTTGATCGTGATGATATTGCACTTTACAACTCTATTCCAACAGCTGAGGGAGCCATCGCCATAGCTATTCGGGAGACGGACTTCACAATCCATGGTTCGGAATGCATTGTGCTTGGCATTGGTCGAACAGGATTCACAATGGCCAAAACATTGCAGGGACTTGGAGCAAATGTACGGGTGGGAATCAGGCGGGAAGAGGATGCTGCCCGCGCTACAATAATGGGCTGGAAGCCTTTCATGACAACGGATTTGGCCGCTCAAACCGGGGAAGTTGACTTGCTTTTTAATACGATACCGACTATGATAATCACAGCACAAATCCTGTCCAGAATGCCGCAAAAGGCTGTCATTATCGACCTCGCATCCGCTCCTGGCGGCTGTGATTTCAGGTATGCTGACAAACGCGGTATCAAAGCGCTACTTGCGCCTGGCCTCCCCGGCATTGTTGCTCCCAAAACGGCTGGCGGCATTATTGCCGACGCGTTGATCCGTTTGCTTTTGGAAGAACAGAACGCACGGGAGGTTAAATCATGAACTGGCAGGGAAAAACGGTAGGTTATGCAATTACGGGTTCTCATTGTACGTTTGAAGAGGTTATGCCGGTAATTAGCCGCTTCGTAGCTGAAGGTGCCAACGTCATTCCGATTATTTCGAATTCGGTTCTGACGACGGATACACGCTTTGGTACGGCGCAAAATTGGCAAAAACAGTTGAAAGATATAACAGGTAATGATATCATTTCTACAATTGTTGAAGCGGAGCCATTAGGGCCTTCCAAGTTGCTTGATGTGCTGGTGATTGCTCCATGCACAGGGAATACAACAAGCAAGCTGGCTAATGCGATGACCGACAGTCCAGTGCTAATGGCCGCCAAAGCGCAGATGCGCAATCAGCGTCCGCTTGTGCTCGCGATTTCCACGAATGACGGTCTGGGCTTGAATGCTGCGAATATCGCCAAATTGCTCGTGGCCAAATATTTGTATTTTGTGCCATTTGGGCAGGACGATCCAATGAAAAAACCAAACTCGTTAGTCGCCAAAATGGAATTGATTCCAGAGGCTTGCTGGAGTGCTCTTGAGGGCAAACAGTTGCAGCCGATGATTGTGGAGCGTTCTTCACAGGCTTGATGGAACAATGATTCGGTGACAACGTTTATGCGCTTGGAGAAATGAAGGGGTTCGAGAGACAAAGAAAATCATGGGGGACGATATGCTGGATTGAACAGCTACTATGTCCACGTTCCTGTATATAAGGCATTCCTGCTTGCGGGCAGTACAGGTTAAGCAAGCGGGAGAGGTCTATTGTGAATGTATGCGTCATGACCTCGTATAAAATGCTGAAATTATCGCATCAGAACGCTCCCTAGAGTGATCCATTTGTTGATTTGACCCGTGTCCAGTCTTCTTGCGTACACAAATGGAGGAATAAAGATGCGTATCATGGTACAGAAATTCGGAGGCACGTCTCTCTCCACTGTTCAGGCGAGAGAGCATGTGCTCCGTCACGTTAAACGTGAACTTGAAGCAGGATTGAGTCTGGTCATCGTTGTGTCTGCGATGGGCCGCCGCGGCGAGCCATATGCGACTGATACATTGCTGGACTGGGCTGCACAGAACGGAAACGCACTATCCGCACGCGAAAAGGATTTACTGCTGTGCTGTGGTGAAATCATATCTGCGACAACGTTGAGCAGTTTACTCGAACATGAAGGCATTCCAACTACAGTGCTGACCGGCGCACAAGCAGGTTTTGTGACGGACGACAATTTCGGGAATGCCCGGATATTGGATGTCCGTCCTGTTCGTGTGTTGGAGCAGCTTCAGCTCGGCCGTGTCGTTGTTGTAACCGGATTCCAGGGGCAGACAGAGAACGGAGACTTCACGACACTGGGTCGTGGGGGAAGTGATACGTCTGCTACAGCTCTCGGTGCAGCATTACGTGCTGAAATGGTGGATATCTACACAGATGTGAACGGGATACTTACCGCTGATCCGCGAATTGTTGAGGATGCACGTCCACTGACTGTTGTGAGTTATGCAGAGATCTGTAACATGGCCCACCACGGGGCCAAGGTAATCCATCCACGTGCGGTTGAGATTGCGATGCAATCCCAAATTCCAGTGCGGGTAAGATCTACTTTTGCAGACACGGAAGGAACGCTGGTTACGCATCCGGAAGGATTTCAGGATGTGCAGACAGGCATTGTTGACCGTTATGTAACAGGCATCGCCTACGTGAGCAATGTAACGCAAATTACGGTGGATGTGCCTGGTGGTGCAGATCGATTGCAACTTAAAGTGTTCAAAACCATGGCAGAGAATTCAATCAGTGTTGATTTTATTAATGTTACCCCCTCGGGAGTTGTCTATACGGTTTTTGACAGTGATTCCGAGAAAGCCATACAGGTATTGCAGGAGATAGGTCTCAAGCCACAAAGCTTGTCCGGTTGTGCCAAAGTGTCCGTCATTGGCGGAGGCATTAATGGTGTACCTGGAATTATGGCTCGAATCGTGGAGTCCTTGACACTGGCAGACATTCAGATCCTGCAATCGGCAGATTCGAATACAACGATCTGGGTACTCGTAAAAAAAGAAGATATGGTTCAGGCCCTGAGGGCACTTCACGCCTCATTCGAACTTCATTTGTAAATAACTGAAGTTAGAGGAGCCAAACCTGTTTTGAAGGAGGAATCGAATTGGACTTTGGAAGATTGATTACAGCAATGGTCACTCCGTTCAATGAACAAGGAGAGATTCATTGGGAGGAAACGGCACGTCTAATCGACTATCTGATTGCAGATCAAAAGTCGGAGACGCTTGTGGTTTCTGGAACAACAGGGGAGTCTCCAACACTTAGTGATACTGAGAAAGTTCAATTATTCGAATTTGCAGTGAAACATGCGGCCGGTCGGTGCAAAATTATAGCCGGAACGGGAAGCAATAACACGGCACATTCCATCCATTTGACACAGGAAGCTGAACGTGCCGGAGTGGATGGCATATTGTTGGTTGTTCCGTATTACAACAAACCTAGCCAAGAAGGTTTGTTCAAACATTTTGAAGCGATTGCAGGCTCCACCAAGCTGCCAATTATGCTCTACAACGTGCCTGGGCGGACTGTAACCAGCCTGTCAGCAGCGACAACACTTCGTCTTGCGCAGATACCTAATATCGTCGCTACGAAGGAATGTGCGTCTATGGAGCAGGTTACGCTGATTGCAGCAAGTGCTCCAGAGAATTTCAGAGTCTATTCCGGTGATGATGCTTCAGGCTTACCAGCGATTGCGGTTGGAGCACATGGAATTGTCAGTGTGGCCAGTCATGTCGTAGGGGCAGAAATGAAGAAAATGATTGACGCCTTCTATGGCGGAGCACCTCTTGAGGCTGCTCAGATTCATCAGCAGTTGTTCCCAGTGTTCAAAGGCCTGTTTGAGTGTCCACAGCCTCTACCAAACCCGGTAGCGGTGAAATATGCGCTGACATTGCGTGGTCTAGACGTTGGTTCTGTACGATTGCCCCTTATTCCACCAACGGAAGAGGAGCAGGTTTATATCAAAGGTTTGCTTAATTTGTAATCATTTTGGCTGCATAAGGACTATTTTATTAATCATGGGAATATTCTTCAGATCAGCAAAAGAACCGCTCCTCTTCGTCGAGGCTGCGGTTCTTTTTTTTACGAGTATTGTGAGGTTTCTTTTCGAATGCTAAGGGGAAACCTACAGGTTAACGAGAGAGTGACTTGTTTTTTTTGTTTTTAATCATGTATAATGATGTCAAGTGACTGGGTGCGGTATTTTTTTGAAATTGAAAGCGACATCGTTTCGTGGTGTAGCTTTGCGGTGAAAAAGGAAGGAACGGCTAAGAGGGAATTTCAAATCCAACTTGTTGGTCAAAGGGAATAACTTCGAAGAACTTCTTCCAAATATCGTGAATAAAGGTGTTCTTTTGCATTCATCCCGATAGGTGGGTATGTGATGTATGGACTACTTTTCTTAACTTACAATAAATAATAAGGTACGACGTCCAACTACCATAGGAGGTTTAGATTCATTTGTCTAAGAAAAATAATAACGATAAACTGATGATTTTTGCTTTGGGCGGCGTAGGCGAGATTGGTAAAAATATGTACGTCATCCAATACGCCAACGACATTGTAGTCGTAGATGCTGGTCTTAAATTCCCGGAAGAAGATATGCTTGGTATTGATATTGTCATCCCTGACATTTCTTACCTGACTGAGAACCGTGACAAAGTAAGAGGAATTATCCTTACTCACGGACATGAGGATCACATTGGTGGTCTGCCATATGTTCTCAAACATCTGAATGTTCCTGTATACGGAACAAGACTTACGCTTGGACTTGTAGAAAACAAGTTGAAAGAAGCGAATCTGCTGGGTGAAACAAAACGTATTCTGATTGATGCTGATTCCGAGATCCAACTTGGATCTGTTCTGAAAGCATCGTTCTTCGCTACTAACCATAGTATTCCGGATTCTGTTGGTGTATGTGTCGAAACACCGGAAGGTGCAGTTGTTCACACAGGTGACTTCAAATTCGACCATACTCCAGTCAATGGTCAATATGCAGATCTTCAGCGTATGGCACAGATCGGAACAAATGGCGTGTTAGCGCTGTTGTCCGACAGTACAAACGCTGAGAAACCTGGATTCACACCATCGGAGAAAAATGTGGGTATCGTTCTGGAAGATATCTTCCGTAAAGCTAGTCAACGTGTTGTTGTAGCGACATTTGCTTCCAACGTACACCGTATCCAACAAGTGATCAATGCAGCAGAAGTGACTGGACGTAAAGTTGCAGTTATCGGACGCAGCATGGTGAATGTGGTTGGTATTGCTTCAGAACTGGGTTATCTTGAGATTCCGGATGGCATGATCATTGAACCTGAAGAAGTAGGTAAGATGGCAGCTGATCGTGTCGTAATTCTCTGTACAGGAAGTCAAGGAGAGCCAATGTCAGCACTGACACGTATGGCTCGTTCCACACACCGTAAAGTGGACATCCTGCCAGGTGATACCGTTATTATCGCAGCAACACCAGTTCCAGGTAATGAAAAATATGTAGGCCGTACGATTGATGAACTGTTCCGTCTGGGTGCTAACGTGCATTACAGCGGTGCTAACAGTGGCGTCCACGTATCTGGTCATGGTAGCCAGGAAGAGCTGAAACTGATGCTCAACCTGATGAAACCGAAATTCTTCTTGCCAATTCACGGTGAATTCCGTATGCAGCGTCGCCACGCGGTTCTTGCTGAATCTGTAGGGGTAGAACCTGAGAACATTTTCATCACGGATATCGGTGAAGTGATTGAAATTCAAGGTGGAGCAGCACGTAGAGCGGGTAAAGTTACTGCAGGTAATGTGTTGATCGATGGCTTGGGTGTAGGCGATGTGGGTAACATTGTACTTCGTGACCGCAAATTGTTGTCACAAGATGGTATCCTTGTTGTTGTGGTAACCCTGAGCAAACAGGATGGAAAAATTGTTTCCGGTCCTGACATCATCTCTCGCGGATTTGTGTATGTACGTGAATCGGAAGGACTACTGGATGAGGCCAACCGGATCGTTAGCAGCACATTGCAGAAGTTGATGAGTGAGAACGTTAACGAGTGGGCTTCACTCAAAACGAATGTTAAAGATGCATTGGGACGCTTCCTGTATGAGCAAACTCGTCGTAGACCGATGATTTTGCCAATCATTATGGAAGTTTAAAATAAGCTAAACAAAAACATATATTCAGGCACACAGTCGCCCCTTCTCTACGAGTAATATTGGACGGTTCCTCGTAGAGAAGGGGCTTTTTTTGCGTTTTCAGGAAGATCTGCAATAGGGTCAATATGTGAAGCAATTTGATGTAGCGGGTATAAGGCGGTTGGAAAAATCCCCATACTAAGGAAATACATTAAATGTTTCTGGAGAAGGGGATTATTGAAATGAATGAACGTATGAATGGCAAACAGGCGTCAAGATCCAATCAACCGGAAGTTGAAGCGCCGGAGATTCCGATTCAGGAGGACAAGGCCATCTCTCCCGTGACAGAGACTATTCAGCAATTTGGGCAGACACAGTCGCCTGCAGGTGAGTCGAATATTTTCTGTATGACCATTATTGGACAGGTCGAAGGGCATTTGATTTTGCCGCCACAAAATAAAACAACAAAGTATGAGCATATCATTCCACAGCTGGTGGCTGCGGAACAGAATCAGCGCATTGAAGGTATACTGATCATTTTGAACACGGTAGGTGGGGATGTAGAGGCGGGTCTGGCCATTGCAGAGATGATTGCTTCTCTAAGCAAACCTACGGTTACTGTGGTCATTGGAGGTGGGCATAGCATTGGAGTACCGATTGCTGTTGCTTCAACATATTCCCTGATTGCGGGAAGTGCAACGATGACGATCCATCCGATTCGGATGAACGGCCTTGTCATTGGTGTACCTCAAACGTTTGAGTATATGGAGAAAATGCAGGAGCGGGTTGTTCGGTTCGTGACTTCGCATTCGAATATCTCTGAAGAGATGTTCAAAGAACTAATGTTTAAGACCGGTGAGTTAAATCGGGATATTGGTACAGCTGTAGGAAGCGCAGATGCAGTGAAATATGGATTGATGGATGCGGTAGGCGGAATTGGACAAGCCATTGCTCAGTTAAATCAGCTCATAGGAGACAAGAGACAGACTCTGCAAGCGGGAGGTTACACCCAATGACATTATATACCGTGATGCCCCCTGAACAATTATGGTCAGGCATGTGGAAAGAGAGTGAAGATACGAGAGAGATCAAGATGAATGGATTATTAATGCAGGTGAGACCTGTTAATGACAATGAAGCCGTTATTGTACGTTTGCTGGATTGTCCACTTGAAGCCTATCTGAATCCTGCTAATATGCCCGGTTCGACCATTCCGCTTTCGGGTAACTTGGGACCAGCATAACGCGACGAATTCAGACAAATTGAGCAGAAAAAGAACATATGTACGGATTATATTTGTATGGTATAATATTCTTCTGGGGGTGACCTGATTTTGGCCAGAAGAAAAAAGAGGAAAAAAAAGGGCGCTGGTTTTAGTGGCGTTTTAAAATATGAAATTTACGGGATTGTGCTTATTACCCTTGCTGTCATAGCATTATCGGGTGAAGCCACCGTTGGACGTTCGCTTTCCAAGATGTTCGGACTGATGCTTGGTAAGTTTTATTTTGCGATTCCACTTGTTGGTATTTATTATGGTCTCATGGTGATGATTCACCGGAAATGGCCGAGTGGCTGGACCACACGCAAGACAGGACTTGTTTTGCTGGTCTTTGCTTTAACTCTCATGAGTACTGTTTCTGCAATGCACCAGAAGCTCATTCCGGTTGGTGCGCTTGAGCCTGGTGCTGTGATTACGCAGGTACATAATGATATGCAAACCGAGTTGCTAACCCCTGCTGCGCCAGGTGAGAGGGACTCCATGCTGAACAAGGACATCAGCGGTGGTTATCTTGGAGCTGGGCAATTTGCTCTTTTCCTGTGGCTGTTCGGCAGTCTTGGGGCGAGACTCATCATGATTGTCATGTTTATCATCAGTTTTATGCTGATTACAAGTCTATCTTATGTGGATCTGATTCGAATATTCCGAACCAAGATTTGGGATGCCGGGAGTTCGATGTACAAGAAGCTGGAGTCGAGGCCCTCTGCACGTTCTGCTTCAGCATCTGATGGAAGGAAGAAAGGTAACGCTCGTAAAGTGGTGCCTGTTCCTGTTGAAGATGACGAAGACGAGTATGAGGATGAATTAGAGGAACAGCATCTGCCAAAACGAAAAGCGCCCATATTCTTCCAACTTTTCGGAAAATGGGGAGCTAAACGGGAACAGGCGACATCAGGACGTGAAATGGATGAGGTCGATTCGGCAGAAACAGAACAGATTGTGTACCGCGCCGAACAAGATCACAATGTAGAGGCGTGGCAGGATGCGACCGAAGACGTAGTGAACAAATCAGCTTCATCACGTGTTCCTGTTCAGGCTAAACCTAACTCAGCGCCGATCATTCGAGACTTTTTCGAGCACGTCAGAACAGAAGAGGCAAGCATTGAAGATGATCTGGACGATGCTTATCCTTTCCCGGATAATCTGGCCGATCCAAACGTAGTACAACAGGACGAGCATGCCATTAAAATAACGGATGAACTGGTAGAGACGGAGTGGTCTGCATCCGATGCGGGTACAAACGGGATGAATGCTGTGGATGAGATTCAGAGTGGAGAAGAAGTACCTAATGATGCAATGCAGGGAACAGATACTCCAACTCCTGAAGGGCAGGACACACAACCGGTGAAACCACCACCGCCACCTCCTAAGCCGTACAAGCTGCCATCATTCCGTCTCCTTGCCAAGCCAAACAATGGGGGCAAGGCGGGTGACCAGAAGGATTATATGCAGACAGCACGCAAGCTGGAAGCTACACTGGAGAGTTTTGGTGTTCGTGCCAAAGTGCTTGAAGTGGTACGGGGCCCTGCTGTTACAAGGTATGAAATTCAACCTGATATTGGTGTTAAAGTCAGCAGAATTGTCAGCCTAACTGATGATATCGCGTTGGCTCTGGCGGCAAAAGATATTCGGATGGAAGCACCGATTCCCGGAAAGTCTGCGATTGGTATCGAAGTACCTAATGGTGAAGTATCGGTTGTAACGATGCGTGAAGTAATGGAGACAGCAACGTTCCAGGATGCAGAATCCAAAGTGACCATTGCCTTTGGCCGAGATATCTCGGGACAGACGATTATTGGTAACTTGGCTCGTATGCCCCATTTGCTGGTCGCGGGTGCTACAGGTTCCGGTAAGTCGGTGTGTATTAACGGAATTATTACCAGCATATTGTACAAAGCCAAGCCGGATGAAGTGAAGTTTCTGATGGTCGATCCCAAGATGGTTGAGTTGAACGTATATAACGGAATTCCACATCTGATGGCACCAGTAGTAACTGATCCTAAACGAGCGTCACTTGCTCTTAAAAAGATTGTGGTTGAGATGGAGAAACGATATGAACTGTTCTCCAAATCAGGCACACGTAACGTCGAGGGTTACAATAATCTGATGAAAGATAATCCTGCGGCTGTTCTGCCTTATATCGTTGTCATTGTGGATGAGCTTGCAGATCTGATGATGGTTGCAGCCGGAGATGTAGAGGATGCCATTGCACGACTTGCTCAGATGGCTCGTGCAGCCGGAATCCATCTAATTATTGCCACACAACGTCCTTCTGTTGACGTTATTACCGGGGTAATCAAGGCTAACATTCCATCGCGGATTGCCTTCGGCGTATCCTCCCAAGTCGATTCCCGAACGATTCTGGATATGGGTGGGGCTGAGAAACTGTTGGGCCGTGGAGACATGTTGTTCATGCCAATGGGCGCATCAAAACCGGTTCGTGTACAAGGTGCATTTATGAGCGATGAAGAAGTCGAGAATATTGTAAACTACGTACGTGGTCAAGGTGAAGCACAGTATGATGAGTCCCTTGTACCTGAAGTGGATGATTCCATTCAGGCAGCAGATGAAGTACAGGATGAGTTATATGAGCAAGCTGTACAGATTATTTTGGAGGCAAAACAAGCTTCAGTCTCCCTGTTGCAACGTCGTATGCGGGTTGGTTACACACGTGCAGCGCGTTTAATTGACTCCATGGAAGCCCGGGGTGTAATCGGTCCTTACGAGGGCAGCAAACCAAGGGAAGTACTGGTTTCACTTGAACAGTATCAGCAGAATAAAATAAGCTCGTAGTGTAACATATAACATGGATACAACGAATCGTTTAAGCCCTCAACCTCATTGGTTGAGGGCTTTTTGCTTGCTCAGCAGACTGAAGTTTTGCCATCTACTCCAAAGATCGGATGATTTGGTGCATAGGAAACAAGCAGGCTTGTCATAATAACCTTAGCGATTCTGTTAATCCCACAAGAGAAAGGTAGAGCACAGTCGATGCGAAAAATGAACCTATGGCTTTTCACTGCTATTTTGCTGATATCCGCATTGGGAATTCGTTATTTGCTTCCTGGGAATACAGCAACTGAAAGTTCAGCCGAGCGTACACCGCAGGTAGAAGAAAAGGCCTTGCCTACGTTTAGCAGCAATACAGTGAAATATGGAAGTTACGGTCAGGATGTATATGAGCTTCAGGGGCGTTTGAAGTACCTGGGATTTTACAATGGTAAAATCGACAGTAATTTTGGCAGCAGCACACTGAAATCCGTTAAATGGTTTCAATCCGAGTTTGGCATGAAGGCAGATGGTGTGGTTGGAGCTGAGACCAAGCTCAAGCTGTACAATGCGTCAACCAAATGGTCGCCAACAGAGCCGCCGCTACACAAGGAATCCTCAGGTGGGGGTGGAGGCAGCAACAATACGGCAGATAAAGAGCAAGATAATATGGGATCTGCCAATGCCCTTGGTCTCTCAGAGAATGAACTCAAGATTATGGCTAACGCTGTATATGGTGAAGCCCGGGGTGAACCGTTTGAAGGTCAAGTCGCAGTAGCAGCAGTAATTTTGAATCGCGTAAATTCACCAAGTTTTCCAAGTACACCTTCTGGTGTAATTTTTCAACCAGGTGCATTTACGGCTGTAGCGGACGGACAGATCTATCTGGAACCGAACGCACAAGCCAAAAAGGCAGTTGAGCAAGCCCTGAATGGATGGGATCCGTCCGGTGGATGTCTCTATTATTTTAACCCGAAGACAGCAACATCCAAATGGATCTGGACCCGTCCACAAGTGAAAACAATCGGACAGCATATCTTTTGTATGTGATGATGTTGGAAGCAACCAGAAGGCGTGACTTCGGTTGCTTCTTGCCTTTTGAATGGGTTAAAATGGTTGTTACGTTTAGCTTAATATGATTGCATGATAAATGACGCCGTAAAGGGGTTTTAACATTTGAATACATCAGGATTCGAACGAGGTAACAAGAGAGAGTTTCGTATACATGTGCTTCCGACTAAACGTTTTAAAACGTTTGCTATATCGTTATATGCAGGAGTTCCCTTACGGGAAGATACAGTAACCAAAGTAGCGCTGACACCTTTTGTTCTGCGACGCGGCACGGAGTCCTATCCGGAAACAACACAATTTCGTGAGCAACTGGAGCATCTGTATGGAGCGGGTTTTGGTTTTGATGTCTATAAACGCGGGGATTATCAGATTGTACAGTTCCGAATGGATACCATTAATGATTCCTTTGTTGGAGGGGATGAGCAGCTACTGGATCGTTCATTTGCCTTCCTTGGAGAGGTTCTTACACGACCTGCACAGGAGAATGGGCATTTCAGGACGTCTTATGTACAAGCAGAGCGAGAGACTGTTCGTAAAAAGCTGGAGTCTATCGTGAACGATAAAATGCGCTATGCCGCTGAACGCAGTATTGAGGAAATGTGTAAGAACGAGCCGTACCGTCTTCATCCACTGGGTGAGCGAAAAGATCTGCCCGGAATTGAGCCTGACACACTGACTGCGTCTTATCAGGAGTGGCTGCAACAAGCGAGTATGGATCTGTATGTGGTAGGGGATACGACACTGGAGGAGGTCGAGAACCTTGTTCAGCGTCATTTCAATGTAGATCGAACGTCCTCCTCTGATTATCAGACACAGGCAGCGGTTCGAGGAGATAAGGAAGTGGAGACCGTTGTGGAGCGACTGAATGTGAGTCAAGGAAAACTCAATATGGGACTCCGTACATCTATCACTTATGGAGATCCTCTGTATGCCGCAGCACTAATGTACAACGGGATTCTCGGTGGTTATCCTCATTCCAAACTGTTTGTAAATGTTCGTGAAAAGGAAAGTCTGGCGTATTACGCGTCTTCGAGATATGACGGACATAAGGGCATTGCAACGATTCAATCCGGGATTGAAATCCCTAATTATGAGAAGGCTGTCACTATCATCAAGCAGCAGCTGGAAGAAATGAAAAGTGGTACAATCAGTGATCTGGAAATGTCTCAGACCAAAGCAATGATCCGTAACCTGCTTAAGGAAATGCAGGATTCTGCTTTTGAGATGATCGCTTATGACTTCAATCGACAGTTGTCCGGCAAAGAGAGAACGGCTGAAGAACTGTTGGCTCAGGTAGAACATATTAGCAAGGAAGATGTACGTGAGGCGGCAGAACAATTCCGTCTGGATACGATTTATTTCTTGCGGGACGAGAAGGAGGAATAATCGGTGGAGAGCATTCGGTATGAGCATTTGCAGGAGACACTATATTACGAAGTAATGGATAACGGACTGCATGTCTATATTTTGCCTAAACCGGGATTCCAGAAAACGTATGCTACGTTTGCAACCAAGTATGGATCGGTGGATAATCATTTTCAGGTTGAAGGGCAGGAAGAAGTGAAGGTCCCGGATGGGATTGCTCATTTCCTGGAGCATAAAATGTTTGAAGAACCAACAGGTGATATTTTTGCAACATTTGCGTCTCATGGTGCTTCAGCTAACGCGTTTACGAGCTTTGATCAGACGGTTTATTTGTTTTCAGCGACCGAATATGTGAATGAAAATATACAAACATTAGTCGACTTTGTGCAAAATCCTTACTTCACGGATCAGAACGTGGAAAAGGAAAAAGGCATTATTGGACAGGAAATTGACATGTATGCTGATAATCCGGATTGGCGTGTTTATTTTGGATTGATTGAGGCCATGTATCAGAAACATCCGGTGCATATCGATATTGCAGGAACGGTGGAATCCATCCGTACAATCACCAAAGAGATGTTATATGAGTGTTATAACACCTTCTATCACCCGAGTAACATGCTCTTGTTTGTGGTGGGTGGTGTAGATCCACAGGAAGTCATTGATATGGTTCGATCGAACCAGAAGCAGAAGGATTATAAGCCACAGGGGAGTATTCAACGTTTCTTCGAACCGGAGCCTGAGCAGGTAGGAGAAGCCAGACGGGAAGCAAAACTGGCTGTTTCACTGCCCAAATGTCTGTTTGGATTCAAGGAGACGGACGTTGGTCTTACCGGAGAACAATTGTTACGGCGAGATATGACAACGCAGCTGATGATGGATCTTTTGTTTGGCTCAAGCACACGATTATTTCAGAAGCTTTACGATGAAGATCTGATCTCGGACAGCTTTGGACATGAGTATAACAGTTCACCGCAATATGCATTTTCAGCCATTGGTGGGGATACCAAAGACCCGGATCAACTGCTCGCGCGTATACGTGAAGAAGTGAATGCCATTGTAGAAAAAGGGTTCGAATCTAAGGATTTTGAACGTGCACGTAAAAAGAAAATAGGCGGATATTTGCGTATGCTCAATTCTCCGGAGAACATTGCGCATGAATTTACACGTCAGCAATTCCGTGGCGGTGATTTTTTCAATATGCTCCCGCTCTATGAATCGATTACACTGGAAGATGTAAATCTCAGACTGAGAGAGCATATTCGCTGGGATCAACTGGCTGTATCGCTAGTCGTGAGTCCTTGATATGGAGAGGGGAACAGGACAATTGAAGGCAATCGGGGAAATGACTGTACTGGTAACTGGCGCAAGCGGTGGCATTGGAGCGGCGATCGCAGAACGCTTCGCCAGAGTGGGAATGAATGTTGTTATACACTATATGAAATCGCATGAAGCAGCCAATGAAGCCGCCAGACGGTGTATGGAACAGGGGAATGGAAAAATCATGACCGTGTCTGCGGATCTTCGCAGCCGGGAACAGATTGAACGCATGCGTGAGAAGCTCGAGTCGCATAATCTCATGCCAGATATCCTTGTGAACAATGCAGGAATCTCGCATTATGGGATGTTGTCTGATGTTACAGAGGAGATCTGGGATGAAGTGATGGCGATTAATCTCAAAGGCACGTTTATGTGTACACAGGAAATGATGCCTCACATGATCTCTCAAAGGTATGGCCGAATCATTAATGTATCGTCGATCTGGGGACTGTCTGGTGCTTCTTGTGAGGTGCTGTATTCCACAACCAAGGGTGGGGTGAATGCATTCACCAAAGCGCTTGCGAAAGAACTCGCACCTTCCGGAGTAACCGTAAATGCCGTTGCTCCTGGTGCCGTTCAGACATCCATGCTGAATCATCTGGATCATAGTGAACTGAAGATGCTGGAAGAGGAAATTCCGGCAGGAAGACTTGCTCAACCTGATGAAATCTCATCACTGGTTTATTTTCTGGCCCTCCCTGAATCGGGTTATATCAATGGGCAGATCATCAGTCCAAATGGCGGTTGGTTAACGTAAGAAAAGCAAGAAAACTTGACTGGCTGTGAACGAAACAGGTGAAGGTTGCTGAGAAGCAGCCGTCTTCCGGATTATTTTCAAAATGTCCGTATATAAAATGCCTCGAAAGCACATATTACAACTGTTGATTTTAAATCTCAAGCGTCATCTAAGGAGGATTTATCATGTCAACAGAAAAAACAGTGCTCTCCAGTTTTGACACATGGAAGAAGTTCTTGGGTGACCGCGTACTGCAAGCAGAGAAGATGGGGATGAGTGAAGAAACCATCAACAAACTTGCGTATGAAATCGGCGACTTCCTTGATGAGAAAGTCGATCCGGCGAACCATTCCAACCGGGCATTGAAAGAGTTATGGGATGTCGGCGATGCAGATGAGCGTCGTACGATTGCGACCCTGATGGTCAAATTGGCCAAACAAAACGCATAAGATTACAGATGAAGAGCTCCCGCAAGGGGGCTTTTCTCTAATGATTACAAACGGATTACAGAGCTGTTCTTGTAATTCATTTTCATTTTATATATCATTAACGTGACCCATTTTTAGAAGATGTCTCAGATTGTTGTCCAGTGGACACGTTCTGTTGCTGTCGAATAATGTGGAATAATGCATTACGGGGTGTTGAAATGGAATCTAAACAATGGTACATGGAATATAAAATACATAAGAACAGACCTGGTTTGTTAGGCGATATTGCGTCTATGCTGGGGATGCTTGAAGTGAATATATTGACCATTAACGGTGTTGAAGGCAAAACTCGAGGCATGCTGCTTGAATCGGATGATGATGAAAAGATCCGTTTGCTTGGTGAAATGCTTGGCAAAGTAAACAGCATCACCGTCTCGGCTTTGCGTCAACCTAAATTGGTGGATATTCTGGCCGTGCGTCATGGCAGATACATTGACCGTGACTCGGATGATCGCAAGACATTTCGTTTCACACGAGATGAACTTGGGTTACTTGTGGACTTTTTGGGTGAAGTATTTAAGAGGGAAGGCAATCAGGTCATCGGTTTGCGCGGAATGCCTCGTGTTGGCAAAACGGAGTCTATTATTGCGGGCAGCGTATGTGCAATGAAGCGATGGACGTTTGTTTCCTCCACACTTCTTCGTCAGACGATAAGGAGTCAAATGTCCGAAGACGAATTGAACCCGAACAATGTGTTCATTATCGACGGAATTGTAAGTACGATTCGTTCAAGTGAGCGGCATTACAATTTGTTGCAGGATATTATGTCCATGCCTAGCACCAAAGTTATTGAACATCCGGATATTTTTGTTCAGGAATCCGAATATGATTTTAATGATTTTGATATTATAATTGAACTTCGCAACAATCCGAATGAAGAAATTATTTATGATACGTTTACGGCTAGCTACACCGATGAATTGTAAGGAACCGTACGGAATCATGGAATAGATTAGCAACAACTCAAGAGATAAACATAAGGAGGAGATGGCATGTCTGAACTGGGTCAGCAGTTAAGGGAGGCCCGGCTGCAAAAAGGGATGAGTCTTGACGATGTACAGGAAATGACAAAAATTCGCAAGAGGTATCTGGAGGCCATAGAAGCAGGAGACTATAAAGTGCTGCCGGGCAGCTTCTATGTGCGTGCTTTCATCAAAACCTATGCGGAGACTGTGGGACTGAACCCTGATGAGCTGCTGGAGGGACACAAAAAAGACGTACCCGCAGAAGAGACGGAAGCAACGATGGAACCGGTTATTCAGAAGCGTTCCAGCCGTCCGGTTGAGCGAAGTAATCGGTGGATGTCTGTTGCGCTGATGTGGACATTCCCTGTTTTGATCGTAGTGCTGTTGTATGTATACGTGGTGTATAACAATGGTGATGAATCAGATAATCAGGGGCTTGATTCAGTCAAAATTACAGACAGTCAACAACAGCCTGAAGATAAACCGGATCAACCTGCCGACAACGGACAGGCATCTAATCCGCCTGCGACAGATTCAGGTACTGACGGTACTGGTGAAGGCGACGCTGGCGGTAACGGTGGCGGTACTGACACAGAAGGACAGACGGACGGTCAAACTGATGGTCAAACGGACGGACAGACGGATGAAACTGAGGAAAAACCAACTGACAATTCACCGTCTAATGTGACTGTTGCAGAAGATGGGAAATCAGGGAATATTACGAACTTTAAAGTTAACGGTAGTGCAGGGCAACCTGTAACGGTTACGATCAAAGCAACAGGTAATAGCTGGCTGGAAGTGTATAAAGGCGAAAACTCCAGTGGAGAGAAGTTGGAGTATGGTAACACAGCCGAAGGTGACAGCTATACCTTTGAGTTGGATAGTGTAGGCATGTATATTAAGTCTGGTTACGCTGCAGCGACCACGATTGAAGTTGGCGGGCAAGTTGTTACGGATGGCAAGGCGACCAATCGGATCCGTTTGAAGCTTGGTGAAGACAGTAGTAGCACTACTTCTTCCACAGGTGTTGAAAATGGATCAACGGATGCTACAGGGGGTACCACGGGTAGCGAATAACCCGGTCAACTGCAGGAGACAATAATCGTGTCTTAACTTGCAGTTAACTTTTGGTGAAGTGAGGTGGATGGCTGTGACAGTCAGCTGGATCGTAACAGGTTTAGGGATCATTGTCAGCCTCCTGGGTTATTACCTGACTCCAAGTGCTTGGGGTTACGGAATATTGGGTTTTGGACTTGCACATGTACTTTTGGGTGTGCTCGATATGTTCAGACAGCCCAACCGCAGCCGCTATTAGTTGGAAGCTGGACCAGCAAAGCATTTTTGGCAGCCACTTCAAGTGGAAGCCAAAAATGCTTTTTTTCTTTGTGTAAACAGCTTGAAATTAGACTTTTGCTTAAGGTATCCTCTATAATGTTACAGAACATACGATTAACTGAAAGGGTGACTGGTTTGAGCTCAGAAAATTCATTTGATATCGTGTCCAAAATGGACTTGCAAGAACTGACAAATGCCGTTACACAAACCGAGAAGGAAATTGGCACTCGTTATGACTTCAAGGGCAGCAAGAGCAGCCTGAAACTGGATAAGGATGCGTTAACGATCGTATCTGATGATGAGACCAAACTCAAGGCTGTCATTGACGTGCTGCAATCCAAAATGGCGAAGCGTGGTCTACCATTGAAAAACATCGATTACGCAAAGGTAGAGCCAGCGTCTTCTGGTACAGTCCGCCAGCGTCTGAATTTTAAACAGGGGATTGATCAGGACATCGCCAAGAAAATCAATATCCTGATTCGGGATTCCAAGATGAAGGTGAAGAGTCAGATTCAGGGAGACCAACTCCGGGTAACTGGTAAGAGTAAAAATGATTTGCAAGCTGTCATGCAGCTGTTAAATGGTGCTAACCTGCCTCTGGATTTGCAATATACAAATTTCAAATAATATGGCCTTTCTGTAGCCAACGTGTTTTTTGACACGGTATTGGGCGTATATTATACTAAGTGTGCATTGCTGGCAGTCAAGCATCAAGTCCAGTCCTCATCGTTTGCTGACTTTGTGAAAAGCAGTACATCTTCTGGAAGTCACCGGAACGTTTAAAGCGTTTTGCTTTTAAGCGGTTGACTTTATTTTTTGCGTTTCTACATAGTGGGATCATGTTAATATGGATTGACATTGAAACTTGTACATTTCATGTTCCGGATGATGATAACGGGATTATGATGATTGTTTGGAGTAATGGAGGATATGAGGGAGGGCGTCTTGTGAATTTACCCAACCGGATTACGCTTGCACGAATTTGCTTAATCCCTTTTTTGATGGTGTTCCTGCTCGTGGATTTTCCATTTTATCCAGAGCCGTTGCAGCTTGGAAGCTTGTCGCTTCCGTATAATCAACTGATTGCTGCTGTTATTTTTATCATCGCCGCAAGCACAGATGGAATTGACGGATACCTTGCGCGGAAAAATAACATGGTTACCAATCTGGGGAAACTGCTCGATCCACTCGCAGACAAGCTGCTGGTTACTGCAGTTTTGATCTCGCTTGTGGAGATGGGCAAGCTGGATTCCTGGATTGCAGTTGTGATTATTAGTCGTGAATTTGCAGTTACCGGCTTGCGTCAAATTGCATTGCTGGATGGTTCAGTTGTTGCCGCCAGTGCTTGGGGCAAGCTGAAGACTGTAGTACAGATTGTGGCGATTGTGCTGTTGCTGTTGAACAATTTCCCGTTTTCATACACGGGTATTCACGTCGATATTATCGCGGTATGGGCAGCAGCGCTTATTACCATCTGGTCGGGTATCGATTACTTTATCAAAAACAAAAACCTGCTTCATTTTACAAAAGCATAATGGTTTGTTCTTAAATGGGTAATCATGAAGGAAGCATTGGGTCAGGGGCAATAGGAAATTATCCTATTGCCCTTTGATCACTCACCACGTGTACAGGAGGATGCTCAATGAAGGCAGAAATCATTGCAGTTGGCACAGAGCTACTGCTTGGACAAATCGTCAATACCAATGCCAGATACCTATCCCGTGAATTGGCTGCGATGGGGATCGATGTATATTTCCAAACGGTGGTTGGGGATAACCTGAACCGGCTTAGTGAAGCTATTCGCATTGCGCAGGGCCGTGCAGACGTTATTTTATTTTCCGGTGGCATCGGACCTACCCAAGATGATCTGACCAAGGATGCGCTCGCAGCTGTTCTTAACCGGAAACTGCATACAGATCGAATGGCTATGGACAAAATTGAGAGCTTTTTCGGAGATCGTAATGTGGACATGACAGAGAATAACCGACGTCAGGCGATCGTTATTGATGGCGGAACACCTCTGGCCAACGAAACAGGCCTTGCGGCAGGAAATGCGATTTCTGACAATGACAAATATTATGTTGTGATGCCTGGACCACCTAAAGAGTTGATTCCAATGTTTGAACAGGAAGTCAAACCTTGGCTGTTCCAGCATGTACTCACTGAAGAGATGCCGATCTATTCCCGAATGCTGAAATTCGCAGGTATTGGTGAATCTGCTCTGGAAGATCGACTTCTGGATCTGATTGACGCGCAGACAGACCCTACGATTGCTCCTTACGCGAGCGAAGGCGAAGTTACGGTACGTGTCTCCACAAAGGCTGCGAGTGAGGGAGAGGCGAAGCTGAAGCTGGATGCGATGGAGGTTCAGATTCGGGAGCGTTTGACAGAACATCTCTACGCGAACGAGGATGTGCCTATAGAGTACACGATTGTAACCATGATGTCTGACATGGGGCTGACGCTCAGCGCTGCTGAGAGCTGTACAGGAGGGCTTGTCATGCAAAGTCTGACCTCTGTACCCGGAAGCGCATCAATGCTCAAAGGTGGAATTGTTTGTTACTCCAATGAAATTAAAGAAAAGCTGCTGAATGTGCCTCATGATTATCTGGAAGGTGAAGATGCACCTGGGGCGGTAAGCCCTGAGGTTGCAAAAGTGCTTGCTGAGCAGATCCGCATGATTGGCGATGCTGATTTTGGCCTGGCTGTTACCGGTGTAGCTGGACCGGGATATTCGGAACGCAAACCACCCGGACTTGTCTTCATCGCTCTTGCTGAACGTGGAAAAGAGACGGAAATTCATGAGCTGCGTATTAATGGTAATCGCGAGACGGTTCGCATTCGTTCAGCCAAAGCGATTCTCTATCGCTTATGGCAAAAACTTGTGGCGATGGATTGATTAGTTAATAGCTTCGATTGCATTTACAGTTTCAAGCAAGTATAATTAAGGAAGACGGAAGAACCGTAGAATTAGGCTTTACAGCCTTGTTTACGGTTCTTTTTTCTGTTTAATGGAAAGTTTCCTTGAGGAAGAGGCGCCTCGGCCTTTACAAAAAAAACGAATGTATGTTCGAAAAAAAGCTTGGCAAACGTGTTAAAACAAGGTATCATTATCTTATAAACAGTAAAGGGTGTGAGCTTATTGTCAGACCGTCGTGCCGCGCTTGATATGGCGCTCCGTCAAATAGAGAAGCAATTTGGTAAAGGATCCATCATGAAACTGGGTGAGTCCACTCATATGAATGTGGAAATTATTCCCAGCGGTTCCTTGGCTTTGGATATTGCATTAGGAACAGGCGGCTTGCCTAAAGGCCGTATTGTTGAAATATATGGACCTGAATCCTCTGGTAAAACAACCGTAGCATTGCATGCTATCGCTGAAGTACAAAGAGCGGGTGGACAAGCTGCATTTATCGATGCCGAGCATGCTCTTGACCCACAATACGCAAGCAAACTTGGGGTTAATATTGATGAATTGCTTCTGTCTCAGCCAGATACGGGTGAGCAAGGGCTGGAAATTGCAGAAGCTCTTGTACGCAGTGGTGCAGTAGATATCGTCGTTATTGACTCTGTAGCCGCATTGGTTCCAAAAGCAGAGATTGAAGGCGAAATGGGTGATTCACACGTTGGTTTGCAAGCGCGTTTGATGTCTCAGGCGCTGCGTAAACTGTCTGGTGCAATCAGCAAATCCAAAACAATCGCAATCTTCATTAACCAGCTTCGTGAGAAAGTCGGCGTTATGTTTGGTAACCCGGAAACAACACCTGGTGGTCGTGCTCTGAAGTTTTATTCCACAGTACGTCTGGATGTGCGTCGTATTGAGAGTATCAAATCAGGCAATGACATGATTGGTAACCGTACTCGTATTAAAGTTGTGAAAAACAAAGTGGCACCTCCGTTTAAACAAGCGGAAGTGGATATCATGTATGGCGAGGGTATTTCGAGAGAAGGCAGTATCATTGACATTGGTACAGAGCTGGACATCGTTAATAAAAGTGGTGCATGGTACTCCTACGAAGGCGAGCGTTTAGGACAAGGTCGTGAGAACGCCAAGCAGTTCATGAAAGAGCATAAAGATATTGCTGACATCATTGAACAAAAAATTCGTGTAGCCAGTAACTTGGTTACTGCAGTTCCTGCGCCAACGAGTGAAGAGCAACAAAAAGAAGCAGCAGAAGAACAAGAATTGTTTGAAATCAACGAGTAATCTCTCAAAACCTCCCTTGTAGGGAGGATCCTGAGGGTGTTCCCCACTGGACTCCGTAAACTTATCTGATTGAGCTTGGATCAATCTGGATAATGGATTGTAGTGGGGTACTCGTGCTGTCCAACAGCCCCTGTCCCAATGGACAGGGGCTGTTGGCACGCTAACTGTGGAGTAAAGGCCGGGCAGAGTTCCCGGTCTTTTGTATTATTAGTGTTCTATGTCTTATGTGAAGATGTGCTTGGCGTAGTCAGAATGAAAATGTTATGAAAGGGGAGACCAGAATGGATCAACATGACGAGGATTTATATGAAGAAGCAGAACAGGACGGCCTATCCCAATTTCCGGACAACGAAGAACTGATTATTACACGTGTAGAACGAACGAAGAGCAGGCAAGCTCGTTATCGAATCACTTTTGGCATCCACTCCATTACGGTTCTTGAAGATGTGATGATTAAATACAGGATGACTCAAGGTAATACGTTTATGAAGAAGGATCTGGAGGAAATCATTGTAGCTGATGAGCGACAGCGGACGTATGCACAGTCTCTGCGTTTTTTGGAACATAAGCCACGTACGCGCCATGAATTAAGTCAGAAACTTCGTCAGAAGGAGTTTGCTGCACCTTTGATTGAAGAGGCGCTGGATCGGCTAGAGCGGGAGAACCTGGTGGATGACGATCTATTTGCGAAGGAATGGACAAGACAGCGTATGGAGGGCAAGCGGAAGGGAAAACTGTGGATAAGGCAAGAGCTGCGTCAAAAGGGCATTGCCAATGATCTCATTGTTGAGGCACTAGAAGGGATCAGTACAGATGCGGAATTTGAGACTGCCTTGAGTGCCGGACGCAAAAAATGGAATCAGGTCAAAGGGGACGTCAAAGAGAAGAAAAATAAAACGCTTCCCTTCCTAATGAGACGTGGTTTTTCAATGGATATGGTGCGCCGGGTCGTGAATTGTTTAATTGAAGAAGATGAGGCTGGGGACCCTGAAGATGACGAAGCGTTGTTATGGGATTAGCAGACTAGAGTCTCTATACTGCATTCTCTTGACAATTTCTTTCGTCAAATACTAAAATGGACATGAGTCTGTAAGAAATGGACAACCCTTTTTCCTTCCAAAAAAGCGGTTTCGGTTTCTTAAGATTTATACCATTCTTAATTATGGGTTCGCTGGAAACAGTGAATAGTACGTGGAAACATGTACATGTGAAATGAAAATCGGCGGGGGATCGCCGTGAGTATTCGTTATTCCCAAACATATGTAAGGTTTGAAAACTGCAAATTGACCCAAGGAATGCCTTGGAGGAACCAACGAGGAGGTGAACAGTATGAATCCTGCAATCACGATCGCTCTCGTTGTGGCCGCGCTAATCATTGGGTTCGGAGTAGGGTATTTTATTCGCAAATCTCTTGCAGAGGCTAAAATCTCTAGTGCGGAACAAGCTGCCGTACAAATCGTGGAGAACGCGAAGAAAGAGGCAGAGGCACTGAAGAAAGAAACGGTGCTGGAAGCGAAGGACGAAATCCATCGCATTCGTGCTGAAGCTGAAAAAGACACTCGTGAACGTCGGAATGAAATTCAACGACAAGAAAGACGATTGTTGCAAAAAGAAGAGTCGCTGGATAAAAAATTGGAATCACTCGAACGTAAAGAAGAGCAAGTGGCTAACAAAGAGAAACGAATTGATGAGACTCAGCAGCAGATCGAAATGATTTACAAAAACCAGGTGACCGAGTTGGAACGTATATCCAACCTCACCATGGAAGACGCACGCAGTATCATACTGTCCAACGTAGAACAGGAAGTTCGTCATGAGACGGCTCAAATGATCAAGGACATTGAACAACAAGCGAAGGAAGAAGCGGACAAAAAGTCCCGCGAGATTATTACACTCGCCATCCAACGTTGTGCGGCTGACCACGTAGCGGAAACAACGGTTTCTGTTGTTACCCTACCAAATGAAGAAATGAAAGGCCGGATTATCGGTCGTGAAGGACGTAACATCCGTGCGCTTGAAACCCTTACAGGGATTGACCTCATTATCGATGATACGCCAGAAGCTGTTATTCTGTCGGGCTTTGACCCGATTCGCCGTGAGATCGCCCGTACTGCCCTGGAGAAACTGGTGGCTGATGGACGTATTCACCCGGCACGGATTGAAGAGATGGTTGAGAAATCCCGCAAAGAAGTGGATGAGCGCATCCGTGAATACGGTGAGCAAGCTACCTTTGAAGTGGGCGTGCATGGTCTCCATCCGGATCTGATCAAAATTTTGGGCCGGTTGAAGTTCCGTACAAGTTACGGTCAGAACGTCTTGAAACATTCCATGGAAGTCGCTTATCTGGCTGGATTGATGGCTGGCGAACTCGGAGAAGACGTAACTCTGGCAAGACGTGCAGGTCTATTGCATGACATCGGTAAAGCGCTGGATCACGAAGTGGAAGGATCACACGTCGAAATTGGCGTGGAACTGGCGAAGAAATACAAAGAACATCCGGTTGTAATCAACAGTATCGCGTCCCATCACGGAGATTGCGAAGCGACTTCGGTCATTGCCATGTTGGTTGGCGCAGCAGATGCGCTCTCCGCAGCAAGACCAGGCGCACGCCGCGAAACGCTGGAAACGTATATCAAACGACTGGAGAAGCTGGAAGAAATCTCAGAATCCTTCGAAGGTGTCGAGAAATCGTACGCCATTCAGGCCGGACGCGAAGTTCGCGTTATGGTACAGCCTGAGAAGATCGATGATGCTGAAGCCTTCCGCTTAGCCCGTGACATCACGAAGATGATTGAGAATGAACTCGACTATCCGGGTCACATCAAAGTCACCGTCATCCGGGAAACCCGTGCGGTTGAATACGCAAAATAGAGTATTACGGAAAAGTGGCCGCAGTAGTGGGCCACTTTTCCTGTTGATAGCCTGTTAAAAGGCAACTACACATCATGGAGCATGAGATAGAGTCCTGCAAAGGTTCCACATTTGAAGTAAGAGGACTTTGCAGGAATTGAGGAGGCAGTAATCAATGAAAGTTTTGTTTATTGGTGACATTGTAGGTAACGTGGGACGTAAGGCATTAAAGGAAAATTTACCGTATCTGAAATCGAAGTATAAGCCACATGTGGTGATTGTGAATGGTGAAAATGCGGCAGCAGGTCGTGGTATTACCGGTGCAATCGCAAATGAGTTTTTCAACTGGGGAGTACATGGTATTACACTTGGTAATCATACTTGGGACAATAAGGATATTTTTGATTTTATAGATGATGAGCCCCGCATGATTCGTCCAGCGAACTTTCCACCAGGCACACCAGGACGAGGGTACACGGTTGTCAAAGGCGAAGGGAAAGAGCTAGCGATTGTCAATCTTCAAGGAAGAACGTTCCTGCCTGCTCTGGATTGTCCATTCCGTGTAGCTGATGAAATTGTAGATGAGCTGCGCCAAGACCATAAATGTATTTTAGTCGATATGCATGCTGAAGCGACGTCAGAAAAGATTGCCATGGGATGGCATCTGGATGGACGTGCGTCTCTCGTTGTAGGTACACATACGCATGTACAGAGTAATGATGATCGGATTTTGCCTGGAGGAACGGCTTACTTGACGGATGCAGGCATGGTAGGGCCTCGTGACGGTATATTGGGTATGGAGCGTGAGGCCGTGCTGCGTAAGTTCTACACCCAGCTTCCTGTACGTTTCGTTGTAGATGATGGCAAATGGCACTTCCATGGTGTTTTTGTTGAAATTGATGAAGCCACAGGTGCGGCAACACGCATCGAAAAAATTCGTCTGACGGAGGACGAGTGGCGCATGGAATAGGGGTATTGTCCCAATTTGCAGGGAAACCCGTCTAAAAAGAAGGAATTTTTTTGCCTCCCGCGAATAACATCTAGTAAGTGGAAACAAACTTTCAACATTCCCAGGGAGGTACTTACCATGGATGTATTAAAAGTTTCAGCAAAGTCCAATCCTAATTCTGTAGCCGGCGCTCTTGCAGGGGTTCTTCGTGAACGTGGAAATGCTGAACTGCAGGCAATTGGAGCAGGAGCACTGAACCAAGCCATTAAAGCGGTAGCGATAGCCCGGGGATTTGTAGCACCAAGCGGAGTTGACCTGATTTGTATTCCAGCTTTTACAGACATTGTGATTGACGGCGAGGACCGAACGGCCATTAAGCTGATTGTGGAGCCCAGATAATACATGCAGTATGCATTGAACCTGTTTACGATGTAGACAGGTTTTTTTGCGTTTTTTTGCAATAACATATGGAGGAGGGTTTAAGATGTCCATGTCTGATTGGCGTGTAGCTGATTTTCACTGTGATGCACTGAGCAAAATTTTGATGCAGCCTGCTCTTTCATTCCAAGATGCTCCACAACTGGATGTGAACTTGCAACGTTTGAAAGAGGGGAATGTAGGGTTGCAGGCGTTCGCCATCTATTTACCCGAAGTGCTGGGAAGAGGCAAGTTTGAACATGTGATGGGACAGTTGGAGATTTATCGTAGACGTGTAGAGGGAAGTCAGGAGCGGCCTGACGGCACACAGACGTTGTTATGGCGTGAACAGGTGGCTCAGGTGGGGCAAACAGAGGGTCCGTGGGGATTAATCACACTGGAGGGTGTGGATGGCCTGGAGGGCAACCTGTTCTATCTGGAGTTATGTTATCAGATGGGCGTTCGAATTATTGGACTAACGTGGAATTATGCCAATTGGGCGGCTGACGGAGTAATGGAGAAACGTGGAGCAGGTCTGACCGAGAAAGGGAAGCAGCTGGTGCACCAGTGTAATGAAATCGGAATGCTGCTCGACGTGTCACATCTGACAGAGAAAGGTTTCTGGGAACTGGCTGATTTGAGCAAACGTCCTTTTATCGCCTCCCATTCCAACAGTTATAGCGTGTGTCCCCATGTGCGTAATCTGAAAGATGATCAGATTCAGGCTATCATTGCCCGGGAAGGGCGGATCGGACTGACGTTTGTACCCTGGTTTGTAAAGCAGGAGGGGGAAGTACGTATAGAAGATCTGCTGCCTCATATTGAGCAATTCTGTTCTCTCGGCGGGCAGCATCATCTGATGATGGGGTCTGATTTTGATGGAATTTCAACGTATATTCAGAAACTTGAACATTCAGGACATTACCCGAGACTGACGGAAATCCTGCTCAAACACTATGATGAACATCTGGTTCGTGGTTGGTTGTGGGGGAATGCAATGAGTTATCTGGGGGAACACTTGCCAGAGAGCAATCCAAAGATGAAGGGGAAATCCATGAAATAGTGAACTGGTGCGGCGTTGAATGTGTTGAATTGAAACTAGTTTTCCAAATAAAGGAGGGGAATGATAGTGAAATAAGTGTATTTCATGAATTTTCACCAGTTCGTTTTCATTTCACTCCAAAAAGGGGTATAATACCATTGGATTGTTAAGAGCCTGAGTACAGGCCATAGATAAACAAGGAGTGAAATTTACAATGAGTAAAACAGTACCTGTGGGCGTATCTGCCCGTCACATTCATGTATCCCAAGAGCACGTTGAAATTTTGTTTGGCAAAGGTTATGAACTGACTGAATTTAAACCACTGTCCCAGCCTGGCCAATACGCTGCTAACGAAACTGTAGCGGTAATTGGTTCGAAAGGACAGTTTGATAAAGTGCGTATCCTTGGACCTGTTCGCCCTGAAACGCAACTGGAGATCTCTATGACAGATTCATTTGCGATTGGTGTTAAAGCACCTGTACGTGAATCTGGAAGCATTGAAGGTACACCAGGAATCACAATTAAAGGTCCTGCTGGCGAAGTTACAATTGATAAAGGTGTTATCGTTGCTGCTCGTCACATTCACTTCCATACTTCTGATGCTGCAAAATGGGGTATCGAGGACAAACAAATGCTGAAAGTTCGCCTTGGCGGAGATCGCGGTCTTGTACTGGAAAATGTACTGGCTCGTGTATCCGATTCTTTTGCACTGGACATGCATATTGATACAGATGAAGCTAACGCTGCTGGCGCTCGTAATGGCGACACTGCTGAAATCATCGATTAATTACATGTAATAGCTTCAGCCGCCAATTGGGGCGGTCTGAATAACATATAAACCTGAGCACAGCCAACAGAGGCCGGTTAATTACGGACCTGATGGCAAGGCTCAGGTTTTTGTGTTTTCTGAGTGTTCTTCTGCGCATGGCATGTTTCGGATTAGACGAAGGTACATACGGTTTGGATGTGGAACTACAGCCCAATTCATGCTATAATTTGCTGTAATGCTCTTTTAATGTTCCACGCAAGAAATTCATGTGGAACAGGGATGAATGTACGATTTTTTATTAATAGAGGCTGTAAGGAGTGACCGAAGGAAATGGCTAAAGACTCAAAAAAGGATTACTCCCAATATTTTGATTTCTCGGATGCCAAAGTAATTTCGCAAGATGAATTCAGCAAAAAGATAAGAATCCGGGGCCGTGAGATTAACATCAAATCGGAACCCAATCATCGTCAGGAGAAACAGCGGGGTAAGGAAGACGTTCAGGTGCTTTACGAAAATGCCGTTCCCGATGAACTGAAAAACATAGGGAAAGGCAAACATTATATTGTATATACGTATGGATGTCAGATGAACGAGCATGACTCGGAAACCATCAAAGGACTGCTTGAGTCTATGGGATATCAGGCTACAGAGAATCGCAAAGAAGCTGATATTATTCTGCTCAATACGTGTGCCATACGGGAAAATGCGGAAGATAAAGTATTTGGTGAGCTTGGTCACCTGAAAACGCTAAAACTCGAACGTCCGGGATTGTTACTTGGCGTATGCGGTTGTATGTCCCAAGAAGAAGGCGTCGTCAACCGAATTATGCAGAAGCATGGATTTGTGGATATGATCTTTGGTACACATAATGTGCATCGACTGCCACATCTAATCCAGGAAGCGCTGTTCAGCAAAGAAATGGTTGTTGAGGTATGGTCCAAGGAAGGCGACATTATCGAGAACCTGCCGAAGAAACGTGAGGGTATGCGCGGCTGGGTGAACATTATGTATGGCTGCGACAAGTTCTGTACATATTGCATCGTTCCCTTTACCCGGGGCAAAGAACGCAGCCGTCGTCCTGAAGATGTCATTGCCGAGGTTAGAGATTTGGCACGACAAGGCTTTAAGGAGATCACGCTACTTGGTCAAAATGTGAATGCGTACGGCAAGGACTTAACCGACCTGAACTACAGCTTTGGTGACTTGATGGATGCCATTCGCCAGATTGATATTCCAAGAGTACGGTTTACAACCAGTCACCCACGTGACTTCGATGATCGCTTGATTGAAGTGCTGGCCAAGGGTGGAAACCTGGTGGAGCACATTCATCTTCCGGTGCAATCTGGCAGTTCGGAAGTACTCAAACGTATGAGCCGCAAGTATAGCCGGGAACACTATCTGAAGCTGGCTGACAAAATTAAAAAGGCCATCCCGGATGTTGTGTTGACAACGGATATTATTGTTGGTTTTCCGGGGGAAACGGAAGAACAGTTTGAAGATACACTTTCCCTTGTCCGTGAAGTAGGGTATGATTTTGCCTATACCTTTATTTATTCCCCACGGGAAGGTACACCGGCTGCGGTGATGGAAGACAACGTACCGATGGAAGTGAAGAAGGAACGTTTAAAGCGCTTGAACGAAACGATCAACGAATACAGCCACCGAAGCAATGAACAGCAACGTGGCAAAATCGTTGAAGTGCTCGTTGAAGGCGAGAGTAAGCGGAATTCCGAAGTTCTGGCAGGACGTACGCGCAGCAACAAGCTGGTGCATTTTGAAGGACCTAAAGAATTGATCGGTACTTTTGTACAAGTGGAAATCACCGATCCGATGACTTTTTATATTCGGGGCAACCTGCTCTCTGAGCCGGTAGCTGCCAATCAGTAATACACACACCAATAAGATGAATGATTTTTGCACTTGGCGGGGTTACGGTTGAGCGTAGCGAAGGTGACGGAATCGATTCTGTAGAAGCGAAGCGTTCGCCTTTGTCTCCAAATTTTAACCTTGAACATTTCAATCGAAAAAATTCGGAGACAACAGCGATCAAAAGAACGATCCGACACCGCAGCGGTCACTCAGCAGTCAGCTGAACTTAGAGCAACAGTGAGTATTCATCTTATATCATCTCATAGAATGGAGCGATTTCAGTGGCGCAGGAAGAAGTGCAGTACAACCATTATGGAATGCCAACCTACGATACGCGCAATCTGGTCATACGCGACGACATTATGGGAAAAGCCAAAGAATTGGCTGATATGCTCGGAACGAGTGAGGAAGTTAGACAGTTTCAACAGGCTGAAACCAAAATTCGGGATCATGAGCGCATCCAGCAGTTGATTGCAACGATCAAGAAAAAACAAAAAGAGATTGTTGCTTTTGAAAGCTTCAAAAATGTGGAGATGGTCAGCAAAATTGAACAGGAAATTGATGATCTGCAAAGCGAACTGGACAGTATTCCATTGGTTACGGAATTCCAGCAGAGCCAGAGCGACATCAACTACTTGCTTCAACTAGTGATCTCCGTAATCCGGGATACGGTTTCTGAAAAAGTAAACGTGGAGGCTGGAACGGATTCACCTCCGACCAGTTGCGGTTAAATGACGGAAGGGTGCGGACGCTGTCCGCGCCTTTTTTGACATTACATAACCGTTAACGTGGAGTGGCTATCGCCAAGTACTCGGAATATAATTCCAAGCAAAGCTCCACGCTGTGGGGTTATTTTGTGTGGCGCAGCTGATTTTTAATGATAATGGCACATGACATCAAGAGAGCTTGATACGTACAGTGAATAAAGGAGAAATGAATAATGAGTATTTTGGACAAAATGGTGGAAGACGGAGACGGACGATTCTGGGGATTTCTCGGCTGTCGTTATATTAAAGGAGACGGAAAAGAAGTACAGATCGCATTGACAGCAGGCGAACATCATACGAACTCCATGGGGATTATTCATGGGGGTGTATTAACTTCACTGATGGATCAGGCGATGGGTATGGTTGCAACAGCAGCAATGGAAGTAGACGGCTGTGTGACAACGAATCTGAACGTACATTTTCTTGCACCAATGAAACAAGGGGAATTAACGGTGACAGCTACGGTACTGCATCAAGCAGGACGCAGTGTTACGACTCAATCGGAGGTTCGTGATGAATCGGGCACATTGGGATGTATGGCTACGGCGACATTCCGCATAGCACGCCCTAGAACGTAACGCACGAATCCCGCGGTTGACAAAAGATATTATTATGTCATAATGAAATTATCAAAATGAAAATAGTCGGTGGTGCCCATGAGCGAAAACAACGAACACTTCAATGCAGAGAGCGACGAACAAGCAGCACGTGCTTATAGTTCCCAAAAATATCGTACCCCCGATGGTGTTCCTGCGGATATCGTTATGTTCACCTTGACCAAGCGGGAACGCAAGACAGTGACGAAGACACTTCCCATCCGGGAACTGAAAGTGATGCTGATCAAGCGCAAAGGCTGGCCTTTTGCAGGCAGATGGGCATTACCCGGTGGATTTTGTCAGGAGAATGAATCCATCTACGGTGCAGCTAAGCGTGAGCTGATGGAAGAGACAGGTGTAGATGGTGGACATCTGGAGTACTTAAATGTATACAGTCAGCCGGGTCGTGACCCGAGGGGATGGATTATCTCTCACGCATTTTTCGCGCTTGTGGAAGAATGGATGCTGGATCAACGCCAAGCAGCAGATGATGCTGAGGATGTTGGATTGTTCACGATCCAGGAGGCGCTGCAAGAACTGGAACTGGCCTTTGATCACAGAACAATCATTGAAGATGCTTATCGACGTATTCAACAGCAGATGCTGGAAACGACGATTGCTCGTCAGTTTCTGCCACGTGATTTTACATTAAGTGAATTATATCAGGTTATTCAAAGTGTTGTGCCGGATTTTGAAGAACCAAACTTCATTCGCAAGATTACGTCTACCCGCAGCCGTAAAGGCATTGTGGAAGAAGTACGGGATGAAGAGGGGAACCTGGTGAGTTCCAATCAGTACTCGCAGCGTCCGGCACAGCTATATCGTTTTACAGAACTGGTACCACGTCTTTCCATCTATACGTAATAAGGTGTAGATGTGTCAATCTGATTGAATCAGGATCAACCATTTCTGGGCTAAGGGAGTGTTGACGATGAAAGCACTGATTGTCATTGATTTTACGAAGGATTTTGTGACAGGCTCTTTGCCTGTAGGTCAGCCGGCAATAGAGATCGAAGAGACGATTGCGGCTGTAACTGAGGCCTATTGTAAGAATAAACATGAAGTGATTATGGCTGTGGATCTGCACGAAGAGAATGATCCGTATCACCCGGAGACGGTACTTTTCCCACCTCATAACATCCGTAATACGGAGGGAAGACAGTTATATGGTCGTCTTGCCCAAGTGATGGAAGAACGGAAAGCGGATATTCGGTGGATGGATAAGACAAGGTACAGCGCATTCTGTGGTACAGACCTGGAACTCAGACTGCGTGCACGTGGCATTACAGATATTGCACTCATTGGGGTATGCACGGACATTTGCGTACTGCATACTGCAGTGGATGCTTACAATAAAGGGTTTCATATTACGGTATATGAAGATGCTGTTGCCAGCTTCAATCCGGCAGGACATGAGTGGGCACTTGGACATTTTCGTTCCAGCCTTGGTGCTTCGGTGGTTAAGGCGAGCGAGACAGTCCTGGCTTAATTTACTCGACAATCATGTCTGTCTGACCTAATGTTAGGAACCCGATGAATGTGCTGAATGGTGTATAGAGTTTGTACGGGAGACTTGTTTGTTAATACGATGAACAGAATCATGAAGAATAAGTCTCCTTATGTTAACCCGTGTCCACAGGTGAAATCTGCGGGCGCGAGCGGAAGTCAGAGAGGATGAGACAAATGCAGACAACTAGCCTGGCTTTACATACGGATAAATATCAGATCAATATGATGTACGCCCATTGGGTGAATGGTACACACAAACGGAAGGCAGTATTTGAAGCCTATTTCCGTAAGCTTCCATTTGGCAATGGATATGCGGTATTTGCCGGATTGGAACGGATTGTGAACTATATCAGTCAGCTTCGGTTCACGATGGACGACATCAAATTTTTATCCAAACAAGAGGAAAATTACGATCCGGTCTTTCTGGAAGAGTTGCTCCAGTTTTCATTTCAGGGGACAATTCATTCCATGAAGGAGGGTGCAATTGTTTTCCCTGACGAACCGCTCATTCGGGTAGAAGGCTCCATTATGGAGACACAATTGGTGGAGACGGCGATACTTAACTTCATGAATTATCAGACGTTGATTGCAACCAAGGCTTCGCGGATCAAACAGGTGGCACAACAGGATACCTTACTCGAATTCGGTACACGGCGTGCACAGGAAGCGGATGCTGCTATCTGGGGCGCACGTGCCTCGTAT
Organism: Paenibacillus sp. AGC31; assembly: GCF_057334655.1. Classification (NCBI taxonomy): domain Bacteria; kingdom Bacillati; phylum Bacillota; class Bacilli; order Caryophanales; family Paenibacillaceae; genus Paenibacillus; species Paenibacillus sp. AGC31. Next base: position 24,727 of record NZ_JBHFJH010000033.1, on the reverse strand, counting down.
GTGGCAGGCTTCCATGCAACGTCCAATATGCTGGCCGGAGAGCGCTTCGGCATCCCAACAGCAGGTACACATGCCCATTCCTGGGTACAGAGCTTTATGAGCGAGCAGGAGGCGTTTGACGTGTATGCCAAAGTGTTGCCTGATCAGGTTACGCTGCTGGTTGATACCTTTGACACGTTGAACAGTGGGGTACCTCACGCGATCAAGACAGCCAAGAAGTTGGAGAGCCAGGGTAAAAAGATGAATGCCATTCGTCTCGACAGTGGTGACCTTGCGTACTTGTCGATTCAGGCACGTCAGATGCTGGATGAGGCTGGCTTGGATTATGTGAAAATTGTTGCATCCAATGATCTGGATGAGAATACGATTTTCAACCTGAAGGCTCAAGGAGCGCGGATTGATACATGGGGTGTCGGTACACAGCTGATTACCGCTTCTGACCAACCATCTTTGGGTGGAGTATACAAATTGGTGGAGCGTGAAGTAGACGGTACTATGCTGCCTACGATCAAGATATCTGCCAATCCAGAAAAGGTATCTACACCAGGTAAAAAGGAAGTGTTCCGGATCATTGATCCGAAACATGGCAAAGCGATTGCAGATTATATCTGCTATCCAGATGAAGAGCAGCCGCTACAGGGCGGACCGCTCAAGCTGTTCAACCCGCTACACCCTTACCTGAAAAAGACCGTTACCCGCTACGAAGCGGTAAATATGCTGGAGCCGATCTTTGTGAACGGACGTAAAGTGTATGAACTGCCTAATCTGGATGAGATTCGGGCGTATCATCGAGAGCAGATGGACCTTTTCTGGCCTGAATACCAGCGGAAGCTCAACCCAGAGATCTACCGTGTGAACATCAGCCCTGCGGCATGGAATATGAAGCAGAAGCTCATTGCGGAACATGTGAAATCCACAGAGGAATGATCTACACATAAGAATTACAGAGAGGCATAACCAGTGAGGTATACTGGCTTATGCCTTTTTAATATGATCCGAATGAGATGGACCATTGATGTAAGAAATCTCATGGACAGACTGCCAAGGTAACAGGCTATACTGGAAATAGTCATGCCCAATTCAAGAAGTTGTAGGGGAAAAGCAGTAATTATTTCTCGGGAAAGCGCAGGAGCCGCCAAATTCTGCATCGCATTGTTTCAATCCCATAGCTGTAGGGGATGAAAGTAAGAGGAGGTGCAGACATGAGATGGATATTAGGACTGGTCTGGATCGCTTTTATTGCCTATGCATTGTTGTTGGCACCGGGGCAGTCACCTGGAAGTGATCTGATATTCAAAGAACTGATCACAATGCAAAGCAAAGAACCTTGGTTACTTACGGTGTTTTCGTGGTTAGGTATTTTTCCGGCAGTGTATGCTTGTATGCTGTTAAGAACATCTGTGAAAGAACGAGGTGGCCGTGTACCTGCTTGGCCTTTTGTTATACTTTCTTTCGGACTGGGTGCTTTTGCCTTGCTTCCCTATTATGTATGGTCATCGTCCGCAAATAGAGCTTCGGGTTACGCAAGCTTACATTTTGGTCGTCAGCGAAAGTCAGGAATTGGACGGGTAGCAGCCCACAAGCTGACACATGTAGTCCTTCTGCTGTTGACGCTGGGGACGGCATTCTATGCCATGACGCAAGGTCATCCGGATGTATATATGGAAGCATTCAATCAATCTGCCTTTGTACATATCATGACGATTGATTTTGTACTGCTGACCTTACTTTCCATGATTGCGATATACAGGGATACTAAAGTGAGTCGACGTTCAGCAGCTTGGACCGCGGCAGGCATCTTCCCTATTGTGGGTCCACTAATCTATCTGTTGACGCTCAGGAGAGACAGAGCTTGATCATCAACATCTGAAGAATCCAGAAGTAAAAGGTAGCCATTAAGCTTGAATGCGAACAATTCATGTGCTTAATAGAAAAATATATAAAATCCAAAGAAGGAGTGGCTATCGATGAAAAATCATTTTAACGCATATGTTGTCCGTAAAGAAGAACAGGGCGGAGTGAAAGCTGCTATAGAGCAACTGAAGAAGGAAGATCTGCCAAATGGAGATGTAACGGTACAGGTGCAGTATTCCAGTGTCAATTATAAAGACGGACTCGCTACCCTTGAGAAAGGCGGCGTCGTTCGTGAGTACCCAATGGTACCGGGAATTGATCTGGCCGGAACGGTAGAGGAGTCGGTCAGTGGACGTTTTGCACCAGGAGATCGGGTGATCAGTACAGGATTTGAACCTGGCGTATCTCATTACGGAGGGTACAGCGAGTATGCTCGTCTGCGCAGTGAATGGCTGGTGCCTCTGCCACCGGGGCTCAGTGAGAAAGAAGCCATGGCAATTGGAACTGCAGGATTTACGGCTGCACTTTCGGTAGATGCGCTGTTACAGGCTGGAGTGACACCGGAGATGGGCAAGGTTCTGGTTACGGGTGCAACGGGTGGCGTTGGCAGTATGGCAGTTGCCATTCTGGCGAAACTTGGTTTTGAAGTAACAGCCAGCACAGGCAAGAAGGAGCAGGAGGAGCCATTGCTTAGAAACTTGGGCGCCTCAGAGGTCATTACTCGTGAAGAAGCTGATGCTCCAGCTAAAGGAGCCATGGGGAAACAGCTATGGGCGGGAGTTGTTGATCCAACAGGAGGACCAGCTCTTGCGGAGCGATTGAAACAGATTCAATACGGAGGTGCGGTAGCGGTATCCGGGTTAACTGGAGGCACAGCTTTTGAATCCACGGTACTTCCGTTTATTTTGCGTGGCATCCAGCTTATGGGTATAGACTCTGTATATTGTCCGATGGAACGTCGGGAACGATTGTGGAAACTGCTCGGCGGAGAATGGAAACCGGAGCGTGCGCTGGAACTGGGAATCCGAGAGATTTCTCTAGATCAATTACCTCATACACTGGAGACGATACTCCAAGGAGGTGCAGTAGGTCGTACGGTGGTCAATACAATATCAGATCTGCCATCCGCATAAGATTCTAAGTCCTTAGACATGCTAATTCTACCTGATTGGGTCACAGTACACGTGGCTGGAAAGGAAGGATTGGCATGTGGTTTGGTAGAAAAGGGCGAGGTCTGGTTGGAAAAACAATGAAGTCGGTACTTGTAAGTGGCGTGTTGATCACAAGTGTCTGGTCCCTGGTAGCGTGTTCGGCATCATCCATTGAACAGGAGCGGAAGGTCTATACCCGCGAAGCGACAGATGAAGGAAATATGCGGGCACAGAATCAAGGACACGGATTAAACGGTGAATTGGTGAGTGAGATCAGTAAGAGTTTTGAATCAAAAGGCATTCAGCTGATGAATAATATGTCTGCCGATGACGGCCATGGTGGGATCTCTTATATGTATTTGTTGAATGGAAGTGGCAGACACATCGTGAAAGTTCATATTTTCAGTGATAAGGCTGCACGAGCTGCCAGCATGAAACAAATGTATAGTGAGAATCGTGATGAGGCTGTCTTGGAGAATGCGCTTGGCCGGACAACGATTCGCAGCAAAGGGTACGTCTCACTCGTATATACAGCTTCTGGTGGGGAAAAGGACAAGTATGAACAGGATGTGATGCAGGTGTTCCAACATGTGCTGGGGCAACTAAGGTAAGTAGAGCGAGATACCCTTCGTACTTTACCGTACAGCTGAAAATAAACCCGAAAAACCCGTCTGATTCTTCAGACGGGTTTATATATTTCACGCATCACATGCCGTAACTCGGGCAAAATGAGTTTTTCCATGGCCAATTTGACGGCTCCTTTGGAACCCGGCATGGAGAATACAGCTGTGCGTCCAATCGTTCCAGCGACGGCTCTGCTCAGGATGGCAGCGGAACCGATATCTTCGGTGTAACTGAGAAAACGGAAGATCTCACCAAAGCCCGGAAGTTCTTTGTCCAGCAGTGAAGACACCGCTTCGTAGGTTGTATCTCGGGGTGCAATCCCTGTTCCGCCGCTAAGCAGCACGGCTTCGATATCATCACGAACAGCTGCATCTTGCAGGATGCTTCGAATGTTCTCCGTTTCATCTGGTGTGATGATGTATTCAACAATCGGATAACCCGCTTCATTCAGAAGCTGGTGCATGAGCTGGCCACTGGTGTCAGTGTCTTTAGTGCGTGTGTCCGATACTGTAACAATCATGCACGATACCGTGGTCGGAGCTTCCTGGCGATGTTGTTCCACTGAATTAGTCATGAAACTTCCTCCTTCAATCAACATGTCCTCATAGCATAGACCATCCGGTAGAATCAGGCAATGTACTGGGGAAGAGTTGAACGTTATTGCACAACGAATGCGGGATGGTGTACACTCGCTAGATATAGATAGATCAGGTTACAAGAAGGACAATCAGAGAGGTGTATACGCATGAATGAAACGATTTTAAAAGAACAATCCATACCTGTATATATACTGTCAGGTTTTTTGGGGAGTGGCAAAACAACACTGCTTGTTCAGTTGATTGAACATTGGCAACAGCAGGGTTTGCGTCCCGCAGTGGTTATGAATGAGTTAGGCGAAGTTAATCTGGATGGTCAGATTGTGGATTCCACCGTTCCGATGACAGAGATGTTAGGTGGATGCATCTGTTGTACCGTACGTGGTGACTTGGGATTGCAACTTGCTGATCTCGTTCAGGATGAATCACCGGATGTGATCATCATTGAAGCCACCGGTGCGGCGAATCCAATGGAGATTCTGGATGCGGTAACGGAGACCTCACTCTACATGCGATTGGAACTGAAAAGTCTCATTACCGTTGTGGATGCAGCACATCTATCTGGTCTGTATCAGGAGCAGAAGGGGCAGACGTTCAAACTGATGCAGGAGCAGATTCGTTGTGCGTCTGTGCTTCTCTTGAACAAAACGGATCGGGTGAGTGCACAGGAACTGCAAGATCTGGAACAGCTTTTGGCAAAATGGAATGGCTTCGCACCTGTAATTCCTACAGTGAAATGTGAGGTGGAGATGGATCTGCTGCTTCGCAGCGGGGCAGACGTGCATGTACGTGATTCAGCTTCTGAAGCAGGCAAGCCGGCTCACCAAGAGCATCATGTGCATACGGAAACCTGTGGTACACATGGCTGCAATCATGGACATGAGCATACAGATCATACAGTCCAAGGCGATGCTACGAATACTGACGCATCTCATAACCATAGTCATGACCACGGTCATGAGCATTCTGCTCCTCATGCCTCACACGAACATGTTATGGTGTATACGCATTATTTCAGTCATCCGGTGAACAGCGAAGCGTTTGAACAATTTGTATCTGCTTTGCCACGAGACGTGTATCGAGCAAAAGGCATTTTATCGTTTAGTGACACGGCGAGCCGTTTCTGGTTCCAGTATGCTTACCGTGAATCGGATTATATGAAGATCACACCTCAAGGAGATGTTCCTAATGTTGCTGTGTTTATAGGTGAACATTTTGACCAAACTGTCATTCGTGACCAATTACTGGAATTGGAAGCGATAAAGTAGGTTAGATGATTCAAAATCCCTCCGAACTGGGTATTAAGATGCATAGCAAACTTTGCCTGGGAGGTAACTTTAAATGACACAACAACAATATCAACAATGTATCGATGCTTGCCTGGAGTGCATGAATGCTTGCAACGTATGTTACATATCGAGTCTGAAAGAATATGATCTGGCGATGCTTCGTGATTGCATTCGTTTGAATCGGGAATGTGCGGAGATCTGCAGTTTTGCTGCACAAGCGATGACACGTGGAAGTGATTTCATTGCTGAAATATGCGAATTGTGTGTGAAAGCTTGTGAAGCTTGCGCTGCAGAGTGTGGCAAACACCACCATGATCACTGCCAGGCATGTGCAGAGGCTTGCCGCAGATGTGCAGAAGCTTGCCGGTTGATGGCAGCAGTGGCGTAAATATTATTTCACTGGAATATATAATTAAAACCGATAATGACCGTTGTCCCCTAAGGGAAGGCAGTGAACACAGGCATCTGAGACGATGTGCCTATGTGTTGCCTTTCAGTAGGGGATTTTTAATGCAGGTTGCCAAGTCTGATCGTGGTATGTATAATGATGGCAATGAATTGAAACGAAGAACATCAACGATCGGGAGAGTAGCCAGATCCATACATGACAGCGAGCCGGGAGAGGTGGAAGCCGGTATGACATGACCTGAGTGAACCGCACCCGTGAGATGGTTATCCGAAAAGATGAATTTATCCCGACCGGGGATAGGTCATATCTGTCTGAGGGTAATTCGGCTTGCGACCGTTATACGCATCGAGCGGAACAGGTTCTACTGGTATGCATGTTGATGCATATTAGGAGTAGCTGTTCACCTAGAGTGGTACCGCGGGAACTGTTAAGTCAGCTCTCGTCTCTTATTTAGAGACGAGAGCTTTTTTGTGTTTATTTTCAGCCAATCATGAATGGATAAGGAGTGTTTGACATGTTGATGAAGAAGGCTGCGGCCGATATTGCCCCTTTAACGGGATTGAATGAAGAAGAGGTTCTGAGATTACTGGAAGTCCCACCACAGGCGGAGATGGGGGATGCAGCATTCCCTTGTTTTGCATTGGCGAAGTCATTAAAAAAAGCACCGGCAGTCATTGCGACCGAGCTCGCAACAGGTCTGCAGGCAGCAGGAATTGAAGCGACTCCCGCTGGGCCGTATGTAAATATCCGATTCAATCGGGAGAAGCTTGCGCCGAATCTGCTGAAAGAACTGGTGAATGCCGCATTTGGTAAGCTGCAGCTTGGTCAAGGTTCACGTGTTGTGATCGATATGTCTTCCCCTAACATCGCAAAACCCTTCGGAATTGGACATTTGCGTTCTACTGTAATCGGTGCAGCGCTGTATCGGTTGTATAACGAAGCCGGTTATACCTCTGTAAGTGTGAATCATCTGGGAGACTGGGGAACCCAGTTTGGCAAGCAGATCGCAGCGTATAAACGGTGGGGCAATGATGAAGCATTGCAGGCAGACCCGATCCGTACGTCTCTTGAGCTGTATGTGCGTTTCCACGATGAGGCGGAGAACGATCCTTCACTGGAGATTGAGGCACGCGAGTGGTTCCGCAAGCTGGAGCAGGGAGATGATGAAGCACAGCGGTTATGGGCGTTCTTTGTGGAAGTGAGCATGAAGGAATTCAATCGGATGTATGAACGTCTGAATGTACAGTTCGACCATACGCTGGGAGAGAGCTTTTACAATGACAAGATGGGTGCAGTGGTTGAAGAACTCAAGGCAAAAGGTTTACTTGAAGAGAGTGATGGAGCACTCGTGGTACGTTTGGAGGACGAGAACATGCCCCCGTGCCTGATTATCAAAAAAGATGGAACAACAATTTATCCTACACGGGATTTGGCTACGGCGGTTTATCGTCATGAGGTGATGAAGGCAGATCGGTTGTTATACGTGGTCGGAGGCGAGCAGAAGCTACATTTCCGTCAGGTATTTGCGGTCCTATCCCGGATGGGTCATGAATGGTCTGCGAAGTGTGAACATATCCCGTTTGGATTAATGCGTTTTGAGGGACGGAAAATGTCTACCCGCCGCGGTAAAGTCGTCTTCTTGCAGGAAGTGTTGGATGAGGCAGTCGCTCGTGCTTTGCAGATTATTCAGGAGAAAAATCCGAATCTGGAGAACCCTCAGAAGGTGGCTGAGGCGGTCGGTGTCGGTGCCATTATCTTCGGTGATCTGCGTAATAATCGGTTAAACGATGTGGACTTCTCCTTGGAGGATGCGGTGAGTTTTGAAGGGGAGACCGGACCTTATGTGCAATATACCCATGCCCGGATTCAAAGTGTACTTGCCAAGGCAGAAGAGGCGATCCGCGTGGAAAATGAAGACCCTTTGACTAAGCCTAACCTTGCGGAAGGTGAAAATAACACAGTAACCACTCCATCCCTTATCGGAGATACCTCATGGGCATTGCTGAAACTGCTTGGTGAATATCCCGAGTATCTGGAAAAAGCAATTCATCGGAATGAGCCTTCGGTCATTGCCAAATATACAATAGATGTCGCTCAAGCGTTCAACCGCTTCTATCACGCCGAACGCATTGCGGATGCGTCATCTGATGTAAGATCCTTCCGGGTGGCATTGGCCAAACGGACTGCCGAACGCCTCGCGTACAGTTTACATTTGCTAGGTGTGCAAGCTCCAGAACGGATGTGATCCCAGGTGATATGGAGTACACGTGGACTTTTCAAGAAAGCCAATCAAGATGTACCAGACTCATCAGGTCGAGGTATGTTGCTTCAACGAGTGAGCAAGCGATTAGGTAATGCTCAAGTACTTGATGAAATTAATCTGGAAGTGAAGCAGGGAGAATGTGCTGTACTTGTTGGCAGAAACGGTTCTGGCAAAAGTACGTTGCTACGTATGTTGGCAGGTATTTTGTTACCCGATACAGGATCGATCCAGCGCACAATGAAGGGTTCTGATGGGTATGCAGTAGATGGCTTGCCACGTTTACCCTTTACTTCTGGAGAGTACTTGTGGGACATGGGACGGATTCGGGGCATCCGCCCCGAAATACTGCGTGAGCGGATTAGAGAACTTAGTGAACTTTTATATCTGGATACCGCGATCGATCAAAAGTTAACCTTATTATCGAAGGGCACACTGCAAAAAGTAAATTTGATTCAGGCCCTGTTACCTGGACCGGGTGGTCTTTTGCTGCTGGATGAACCTTTATCAGGCTTGGATATTCCAGCTCAAGAGGCAGTTGTATCCTTATTGGGACAATGGAAGGGTGAAGGGACATCCATCGTTACAGCTTGCCATGAACCGTTGCTTATTGAACGTTTGGCAGACCAGGTAATTGTGTTGAAAAAAGGCAGCGTGCTCCGCTACTGGAGTCGTGAAGATATACTTCAAGCTGGCGAACCCGTTGTACGTATTCAAAGTCTGATGGAAGCTGGAGAGGATCTGGCTGACGATCCATCCATTTTACAACAACGGGGAGTCCTGTCTTTAGTCCGTAATACGAGCTTGGAGAAATCCAATGCTTGGTTGTGGGATTGGAAAGTGGTTCAACAATCAACAGATGATGTCCTCAGAATGATTCTGGCATCCGGAGGTTCGGTTGTGTCTGTGCAACAGGAAGAAAGTCAATTACATATGGAAAGTCTGCTGGAAGGACAACATCCAGCTGTACATGCGAGTCGTGGAAGTGTCACAGGATCTGTGGACTTTAGCTCTTCCATGGATGATGCGGGGGGAGAAGCCGAATGATCTATCTGACCCGATATTTGTTAAGGCATCACATTCGCTCACAGAAATATTTTGCACCGGTTATCTTTTATATCATCGCCATGCTGCTGATCTATTCCTACAAACCCAACCCTATTGCGGACAGTTACAGTGTCACGGCTATGCTGTTATTTCTGGCAGCTGCTTGGCTCGGAGTAATGGTGATGAATACCGAACCTGCAAAGCAGTATCAATTACTCGTCCTTCATACAGGAAGCAGGCGTAAGGTTGTAACAAGTCAACTCATCTGTGCCTGGATAATGCAATTCATGCTCACCGTAATCACTGTGCTGTATCCCGTGTTCGCGGGAATGTTCGAGAGACAACCTACAGGTGAGGAGTGGATGATGACTTGGTTAGGACATCTGGGGTTATCGTTGCTGGGATTGGGCATTAGTGTATTTTTTCAAAAATCGTACATTCCCTTGCTTAGTCGAAGTATGCCTGCCCTCATTATTGTATTATTACTATCGTTTATCCAAGGTTCCTTAAGTGAACGGTTGCCTGAATCGTTAGAATGGCTTGGCCGCATTCTTCCACCAGCCTTTTATCTGGTTCGTGAGATGATGTTATTTGATGAATCAAAGATGGACTCTTTTGTCTCGGTTATGCTGTGGACTGTGCTCTATGCATTAGGGTTACTAATCATCCATGTGTGGCTGTCCGGAAGAAGAGATCTGCGGAGTTAGGAGACGCGCTTCCCGATAACTTGAATGTTGCTCTTGGTTTGGTTAGGATAGAGGGACATGGAATGGTTAACATTGTACGGTTGAAGGGGGCGCTCGCATATGCAAAATACAGATATCCAGAATGGTGACATGCTGGACAGCGAACACTCCAGGGAATTGTTTGCCTATTACGGATTGGCAGTGTACTACGGGCAGGCGCTTGAACAGCAGCTGGTCAATCTGATTTTATTAATGAAAATGTCTCAGGGCAAAGCCGTGTCTGAAGAGGATCTGGAAGATTTGTACGAACGAAAGATGAGCAGTTCACTGGGGCAGCTCATTCACGAAGTGCGCCATCATTTTACATTCTCTGAGGAAGAGACTCGCCAGTTGAATGAGTTATGGCAGCAACGTAACCGTATTGTACATCATTATTTCAAGGAACGAATTCACGAGACATTCAGTCCGGAAGGACGCTCACGCATGATTAAGGAATTGGAGGATTTCAAAGACCGTGCACAGGAGTTGGAGATCCGTCTTCAGCAATATACGGGTGTTTGGATTGCAGAGCTTGGTCTGGATGCCGAATCCGCAGCAGCTCTGCAAACGCTGGAGCGGATGCATACCGAGAGTATGCAAGCAAGGGCTTTGGAAGAGGATGAATGACAAGCAAACGGATAACGAAACGCTGGATATTAATGACGGTTCTGGCTGTAGTATTGGTTGGAATCCTGTGGACTGTGGTTACCGCAATCCGTATATCTGCATATACGGATGAGGATTCATCCAGGATATCGGATGCAGCAATCATTCTGGGTGCAGCCGTGGCGGGGGATAACCCTTCACCTGTATTTCGCGAACGTATTGAACACGGGATTGAATTATACCGTCAGGGTACCGTTCGTAATCTGCTTTTCACAGGTGGATCAAGTGGTGATGGAGAACATACGGAAGCTGAAGTGGGTCAGAAGTATGCCATCGCACATGGTGTAGATCCTGCGGACATTCGCATAGAGACCAAATCCAGAATTACCGAGGAGAACCTGGTCAATTCAATTCCAATTGGTGAACAGGCCGGTTATCAAACCTATACGATTGTGAGTGATCCGTTACATATGAAACGGGCCATGAAGCTGGCTGCCGGACTGGGTATGGATGCCGTACCCTCTCCGACACGAACTACGGCGTATCGAACCTGGCGCAGCAAGTTTCCTTTTCTCGCAAGAGAGACCGTGATGTACATGGGATATACGATCAAAGGATGGATAGACAATCCGCAGCAGCCATGAGGTTGCACGCGGATTGTTTTTTTGTCTGGACGAAATCGAAATAAACAGTCGGAACCTGAATCCCGGATGAAAATACAAAAAACCGATCTACACCGCAAACCCTGAGGTAGCTGTGTAGATCGGTTTTTGTGTTGCCGTCGAGTACATCATTTTGATTGGTTACTTAAAGAGCTTTCTCTTTTACTCTGTTATGCATTGCCACCGGCAAAGGAGGTTGAGGTTGGAACGGAATCACCTGACGGATTCTCGAGAGTTGCGACCGCTGCTGCTTGCGCACCTTGTTGAAGCTGATACATCTTATAATAGCGGCCTTTAAGCTCCATCAGCTCATCATGTGCACCTTGCTCAACGATACGCCCACGATGCAGAACCAGAATCTGATCTGCTGAACGAATGGTGGAGAGACGGTGAGCAATGATGAAGGTGGTACGTCCTTTTTTGAGGACTTCGAGTGCGTTCTGAATTAATGCTTCCGTTTCCGTATCAATATTGGCAGTCGCTTCATCCAAAATGAGGATGGCGGGATCAAACGCCAGTGCACGAGCAAAGGAGATCAACTGACGCTGTCCAGCAGACAATGTGCTTCCTTTTTCGATGACAGGTTCGTCAAAGCCTTGAGGCAAATGAGCCAGTATGCGTTCAGCGCCTACATCACGCAGCGCCTGTTCAATTCGTTCACGGGAGATCTTCTCATCGCCGAGACTGACGTTGGAAGCAATGGTGCCTGTGAACAGATACGGGTCCTGCAATACAATCCCCATATGCTCGCGAATCCACTGTTTAGGCAGATCTTTGACGTTCTGACCGTCAATCGTGATCTTGCCTTTTTGCGGGTCATAGAACCGGAACAGCAGGTTGATAATTGAGCTTTTACCTGAACCGGTGTGACCGACCAGAGCGACTGTCTGACCTTGGGATGCTTTAAACGAGATATTGTTGAGCACATAATCCTTTTTATAGGCAAAGGATACATCGTCGAAGACAACATTCCCTTTGTATCTTGGCATAGAGCCATCGGTTACGGCTTCTCCCTTTTCATCCATCAGCTCAAAGACGCGACCAGCGGATACGAGGGAGGAGTCCAGGTTGGCGAGCTGATTCACCATGCCGGTAATCGGCTGGAACAAGCGACCCAGAACATCAACGAAGGCATACAGAACACCTAATGAGATAATACTTGTGCCATCCAGCACACTGGAACCGAAGTACCACAGGACCACCGCAAATGCGATATTCCGTAATACGTTAACCAGGTTGTGTGAGGTGAAGGCATTTAGGTTCAGCATTTTGTTCTGGTGTTTCATATAGTCATCATTCAGATCTTCGAATTCCTGTTTGGTTTGTTTCTGATGGCGGAATACGCGGATAATGGACATCCCCTGAATGGACTCGTTAATGATTGCATTGATCTCACTCAGTCGGGATCGAATAATCGTATTGTAACGAGTGGCGAATTTACGATAGAGCACAATCCACGCAATGAGCATCGGCACGACGAATAATGAGATCAGGCCCAGGCGAAAATTAAGCAGGAAGAGTGCGACATATACACCTGTAATTGTGATGATTCCTGAGAAAAAGTTCGAAAGAACGGCAACGAACAGATCCTTGACGGCTTCTGTATCGTTTGTGACCCGAGATACAACTTTACCTGCGGGCAGGTTATCAAAAAAGTGCACCGGCAGTCGCTGAATATGGGCATACACATCGTTACGCAGTCTTTGAATGACCTTGTTGGCCGAGGACTGCAGCCAGAATGTTTTACCAAACTCCATAATGACCGAGATCACGAGGAAGATCATGTAATACACAATTAATTGATAGATGCTGGGCATCTCCGGTTTGTAAAAAGCAAACAGTTCACCAGCGGACAGCGGTGTTGCCGCATATTGGCCTGTCACTTCACCTGCGCGTGTAACCGTGAGGGTTCCATCCGTATATGTGCGGTCCCCGTCAGGTGCGCTTACCGGTTCGTTTACAAAATAAAAACTTCTACCGGCTTGTAAAACCCGCACTTCCGAGCCTTTGTTTTCATCCGGTTCGAACAAGCCTTCGCGTTTGTAGTTCTTACCGTTGTAGACTGCGGCTTCATCTGAAGCTGTTGTCTCATAGAAAGGCTGCTCAATCGCGAGCAAGTGATTGTCGATCATGGATTTGGCGATGAACGGCCCGGCAAGCTCGGCCGCAACACCAATGGTAAGCATAATTAATGCAGCGATAAATGTTCCTTTGGCTTTCAAGGCGTAATCAAGCAGCCTTTTGCCTGTATTAGACTTCAATGAATTGACCTCCTACGTGGACAGATTGGACTCGACCTGTTGCCGTTCATACTGTTCACGGTACCAGCCGTTCATGGCTAACAGTTCCTGGTGAGTGCCTTCTTCCGTAATTTTCCCGTGCTCCAGTACGATGATTCGGTCAGCATGTTCAATAGCAGACAGGCGATGGGTCGAGATCAGCGTGGTTTTGCCCGAGCGTTTGTTGCGTATATTTTCAATGATTTTGGCTTCAGTACGTGCATCGACAGCAGATAAGGCATCATCCAGGATCAGAATATCAGGATTGGCAATAAAGGCACGCGCCAGCGATACCCGCTGTTTCTGTCCACCGGACAAAGAGATTCCTTTTTCACCAACGAGTGTATCCAGTCCATCGGACAAGGTTCCCAGATCCCCGTCAAAAGCGGCGGTACGAATGGCTTCCATGATAACTTCATCACTGGCCCCAGGTTTACCAAATTGAATGTTTTGACGAACTGATTTGGAGAACAAAACTTGTTCCTGTGGTACGTACCCAATCCAGCTGTGCAAGTCATCTTTGGCGATATCCTGAATCGGATGACCCGAGATGCTTAATGTGCCTGAACCGGCAGGGTATTCATGAAGCAGTTGTTTGAGCAAAGTAGACTTACCGCTACCCGTACGACCCACAACACCCAATGTTTGACCCCGTCGCAGCGAAAAGCTGATGTGACTGAGATTGTCGACAGTGGAACTTGGGTAACGGAATGTAACATCCTGCATCGCAATTTCTTCCGGATTCGTAACGTGGGCAGGTTGCTCCACATCTTGTACGGCAGGTTCTACCGATAAAGTCTCGTTGACCCGATCAAGCGAAGCGCTACCACGTTGCATCAGGTTAATCAATTCGCCGATGGCAAACATGGGCCAGATCATCATCCCCAGGTACATATTGAACGATACGAGATCTCCCAGGGTAATTTCATTATGAAATACAAGATATATGCCGTAGGCAAGTGCAATCACATAACTGAGTCCAACGAAGAGGCGGATGGTAGGTTCAAATAGGGCATCCATTCTGGCAACAGCCAAATTTTTGCGATACACATCTTCGGTCACATCGGCGAACCGTTTCTCGTCCAGACGTTCCTGCACATAGGCACGCACGACGCGAATACCAGCGATGGATTCCAGTACCTGGTCGTTCATATCTCCGAATGCATCCTGTGCCAGGGTGTAACGTTGATGTACAGCTTTACCATAGATCATCATGGCAATGGCGATAAAAGGTAATGGCAGGATTGCCGCCAAGGTCAGTTTCCAGCTGACCAGGAAACCCATGGCGAACAATACAGTGGCCAGAAAGGCTGTAGAGTCTGTTAAGGTCAGCATGCCGAAGCCTGCTGTAGTGGCAATGGAACGAAGATCATTGGTGGCCCGAGCCATCAGATCTCCTGTTCTGTTTTTCTCAAAAAAGGGAGGAGTCATCCGTAACAAGTGGTCCATAAAGCGTGAACGAAGCAGCCGCTCCACTAGGTTGGCACCACCAAACAGTTTGTGCATCCAAACGTATGTAACCAGATAGATAATGATGACCGTTCCTAGAATAAGCAAAATATAACGCGTAAGTGAGGTGCCGGTAATGGAACCGCGCACAATCTCGTCGATGGCATTACCAAGAAGACGAGGAGGCAGCAGTTCGGCAATGCCCACCAGAATAAGCAAAATGACACCGGTTAGGTATCGTTTGCGTTCCAGCCGGAAGAACCAGGCCAGGTTTTTAAGTACAGAGAACAAGTGTTATCCCTTCCTTTCGATGTCCGAGAAATGCAAATTCCGTTCATGAATGCCGAAATGTACCCACAAAAAAAGACATACCGCACGCAGGCGGTATGTCTTCATATAATCATACGGCAGCATGGCTCAGAGAACAGAGCCGTCACCATATATAAGTTCGATTGTGAGTATACATCACAGAGGTTCTAATGAAAGATCGCCTGTCATGCCGACTTATGAACGGAATAATGATTTCGGGTGTGCTCCGGTATTTAGTTGTGTGCTGAATTGACCTATCATATGTTTGTTAAACACCGTAATCACCCTTTCTTTTTTTGGAAATAAATACAATGTAGACCTCGTATGTTTGCATCTTAACACCGGCTTTTACAATCTGTCAAACATTTTTCACAACTTATTTTGTCTTTATGTGGTCACTCGGGTTTGTATTCAAGTCCCTGTCGAGATATGATGGAACATATATATACAGAAGGAGCTGACACCAAATGAGTACCATACATGTATCCGATCAAGCTGCTCGCTGGTACAAGGAAGAGCTGAATTTGAACGAGGGAGACAGCATTCGATTTTTTGCACGTTATAGCTCTGGCGGAGGTCTTCACCCTGGATTTTCGCTAGGTATTGCTGTAGAGAAACCAAGACATCCTGCGGATCAAACCGAAGTATCGGGGATTCAATTCTTTATGGAAGATCACGATTATTGGTATCTGAAAGGGCACCAACTGCATGTGGACATCGTTGATGAAGGTCAGGATATCGAATATCGTTACACGGAAGTCTAAGCAATAGATGGATTACAGGTCGCCACCGGCTTCCGAGTAGGAGGAGGGGATAAGCAGTGAATCTGCCACCACGAGATTTGGCCCAGTATATCGCAAAACGCTCTCATATTGTTGTAAAAGCGGCGGTGCGGGCTGAGAACGAACAAGGTGAATTACTGCTGATTCAGCATGTTGAACATGGTCACTGGCGGTTGCCAGCAGGTGAGATGCGCCCGGGTGAGGCTATTGAAGATGCTGCACATCGGGAGTTATGGGAAGAGACAGGTTGGACTGCTGATACCATGACACTGGAAGGTCTCTATTCGGGGCCTGACCTTCGGTATCTGCATTCAAGCGGAGATGAAGAGTATTATGTCATTGCCCTGCTTCGGACAGTGATCATTCAGGATGACCTTGTGGAGTCGCGTGTAAATAGTGATGCAGGTCTGAAGTTTTTTGCGCTGGAGTCGTTACCACCTCTTAATCAGATTAGCCGAATCCTGTTAGCGCGGGATATTGCAGAATAAAATAAGTGTTGACCGCAAAAAAATGACCTTGGCATGCACGATTAAGTGGATGCCAAGGTCATTTTTTTAAAAATCCGATTCAGGTGCTCGGAGCATGAATTACACCTGATCCAGTGGTTCATCATCCATCGCAAAATCAAAATCATCAATATCGAATACCTGTACAGGCGATTCAGACTCAATTATGCGTGCAATCAGTTCAACCTGATCGGTGAGAATCGGGATACTCAGGCGCTGAGATGTCAGCAGCAGTTCAGTTTCAATGGGATCAAAATACTCCCCGTACTGTGCCGTATCTATTGCATTGATAATGGCAATGGATACTTGGTCACCAAATAAAATGGAGGGGCTTTTGGCCCATGGAACAAGTAACGCACGCTCTATTTTTTTCTTATTCAGCGGTTCCTCGAAATAAGAAATCATTTCATTGATTTTGGATTTCACATGCTGATCATCTGCCGGGTTATCCATCATGGGATCAGGACTGGTCTGGAATTCATATAGCTCAAGGATGGTGGTATAAGGAACAATATATTCAACAGGCGCGGGCGGCGCTAACAATTGACCGTAAATGGCCACCATCACGGCTTCTGTAATAAACTGACGTGACATGGTTCCTGAATCCTCCTGCGCCATTAATAGTTGCAAAGTGAATCTATATTTCATGCAACAGCATAACCACAATATGCATTATTCTGCTGTAGACTCGTGTACATAATTTGCATGAATAGAAGTATATCACACAACGGTGGGAAATACAGCCAATCTGCATAGCATGTCAGGTCACAACCTTTACAACTTGAATCAGGATTTGCCCAAGAGCAATGATAAAATTCCCGCCGCAATCAATGGACCCACAGGTACACCCTTGAACAGGGCAACCCCAAGTACCGTTCCGATTAACAGCCCTGCAACGACAGTTGGCTGTGTACCCATCAGCGTAGCGCCACGTCCTCCAAGATATGCCACCAGTAATCCTACGCCAATGGCGAGCAGTGATTTCCAGTGCAGGAAAGACTCACCGATCGTCTGCAGACTCATCTTGCCACTGGCAAGAGGTGCCATCACGCCAATGGTCAGAATGATAATGCCCAGTGTAAGTCCGTATTTTTCAAGCCATGGAAATGCCTGATTCAGGTTCAGGACTCGTAGCAACAACAGAAATACCATCGCTACGGTCACAGGTGTGTTACTGCTGATAATCCCGAGAGCTGCAAATACGAGCAACAGCAGGGAAGTTATATCCATTGTTTTCATTTCCCTTCAGTCTGTCCACGTTGTTTGCTAACGATATGTTCCGCAATGTAACGTCCATGCCAGCGCCCGGATTCAATAAAGACTTCATTGGCATTACGACCCGAAGCGATGACTCCGCCTACATATACACCAGGTACGCTACTTTCCATCGTTTGTGCATCATATAGAGGTTTATCCATATCATCAGACATCTCCACACCTACCGAAGTGAGTAGTTGACGATCCGGGCGGAAGCCGGTCATTGCCAGTACGAAGTCATTATCCAGCTCCCGAGTGGAACCATCCGTGTGTATCAGACGAATCGAATCATCCAGTATTTCATTCACGCGTGATTCCAGGTGCAGTGTGATACGACCTTTTGTCACCATGCTCTCGAATAGCGGACGTACCCACGGTTTAATATGCTGGGACAGACCACTGCCGCGATAAACCATATCAATATGTGCTCCGACCCGAACCAGTTCCATGGCCGCATCCACGGCTGAGTTGCTTCCGCCAATAATGGCGACACGTGTACGGGTATAAGGGTGGGCTTCCCGGAAGTAGTGGGTTACTTTATCTTTATCTTCTCCAGGGATGCCCAGATAGTTAGGATGGTCAAAATAACCGGTAGCTACAACTACATTGCGTCCAACATGTATGATGGCTTCCCCGCGGCGATTGAGCGTATGTACCTCAAACGTACCATCATCCTTGCGTTTAATTTCACGGGCTTCCTCATAGTTATGAACACGCAGACCAAAATGTTCGGCTACCCTGCGATAATAGGCAAGTGCTTCATAACGAAACGGTTTATCATTAGGTGTGCTGAACGGAACGTTTCCGATCTCAAGCAATGGGGCTGTGCTGAAAAACTGCATATGGGTTGGATACAGATAAATAGATTGAACGATATTGTATTTCTCAACGATCACAGCGGACAGTCCCAGCCGCTCACATTCAATGGCAGCAGACAGACCGCATGGGCCTCCGCCGATAATAATGACATCTTCCATGTTCTTAATCCTCCTTATTTCAAGCAATATAATCCTACCGTAAATAACGAGCCAATGCCAGTTCAAGCGTGGAGTTTAATTAGACAAGCTTACTTGAAACCAAAGGAGTTGACGTACAGAGAAGAAAAGACTAATATCAAATTAGATATATATCTAATTGAAAGCGAGATGAACGATGATGCAGCTGGAGAAAATTGTGGCTTATCATAAAGCGTTGGCTGACCCGACCCGGCTTCGCATGCTGCTGTTATTGGCACGGGGTGAACTGCACGGACAGGCACTTGCCGAGCGGCTGAATCTGTCACAGCCAACCGTGACACATCATGCATCCAAGCTGAGAGAGGCGGCGCTGATTAAGGAACGACGGGAGAAAAATACAGTGTATTTCACACTCAATCCTTCGTTTATCCGCGAGAATGCACAGGCTTCGGTTGATTTTATCTTTAATCGAGAGGAGGTTACGGATATGAGTGATGTGAACGAAACATTGAAAGCGTCGGTCATGAGAAATTTTTTCTCCAAAGATGGACGACTGCGTCAGATTCCGGCTCAATACAAGAAAAAACTGATTGTACTTGGTCATCTGGTCGAGCAGCTTGAATTTGGTCGGAAGTATACGGAAAAAGAAATCAATATATTTATAAAGCAATACCATGAAGACTTTGCCACGATTCGGCGGGAATTTATCATGCATCAGTTCATGTATCGGGAAGAGGATATCTATGAATTGAATCCGAAGGAAATGTGGACACGCTGGGATCAGGTCAAATAAAGTGGGCTGGTGGTAAAAAAAATTTGGGCTTGACAACTGTAAAGCTCAGTGTGTAACATAATGGATAATTCTACAAGGGAGGCGATTGTTTATGACAAACTTAAATGCAGTATACGTTAATTTGAATATGAACAGCGTCTCCGGAACGGATCAAAGCATGTAATTTTGCGTTAGCTGGATAGCAATATCCATTGTAACGTGAAGTATCACATGCTCATATGAAGCCACGGGTGACGCACCCGTGGCTTTTTTGTTTGCCGATAAAAGGGTGTTCCTGAATGGTTTATATCGGATGGTTAAGTATTCTGTCCGGTAGATCTACAAGAAGGGATGATCTTTGATTCGGCTAACTACTTATTGCCACGGGTGTATTTCTACTCGTGTTTTTTTGTTTTGATCTGAACCGGAGATGATTGTTCACTCGGTTTGAACGAAGTAAACAAACTTATTTTGGGAGGAATTTTTATTTTAGATAACCATATTGAGAAGTACGGCTGGTCTGCAAAGTGGCAGGAACTGTGGCAAGAGACAGGGATGGAAGAGCAGGAGAGAAAGCCAGCCAGAATTATCGCAGACCATGGACATCTGCAACGTTTGATTACAGAAGAAGGCGAATGCTGGGGAAGGATTTCGGGCCGACTGCGTCATGATAGTCTGGAGACCAGCTTGGTTCCAGCGGTTGGAGATTGGGTGGCGATTACAGGTCAGGCAGGTGAAGAAGCAATTATTCACAATCTGGTGCCACGTCGAAGCAGGGTATCGAGACAGGCGGCAGGTCCAGTGACCAAGGAACAATTAATCGCCGCAAACGTAGATACACTGTTAATCGTGGCTGCACTTAATCATGATTTCAACCTTAGACGACTCGAAAGATACGTGATGATGGCTTGGAATGGTGGCGTAAGGCCAGTCATTGTCTTGAGCAAGAGTGATCTGTGCAACAATGTGGAAGAACAGATCCGAAGTGTAGAAGGAATTGCTCCAGGTGTTGAAGTGCTTGCGATATCTGCAGTAGAGGGCCAAGGGAAATCCTTACTGGAACGATATTTGCAGCCTGGGCTGACTGTTGCGCTCACAGGATCTTCTGGCAGTGGCAAGTCTACGCTGGTGAACTGGATGATGGGTGAGGATGTGCAGCTTACGCAATCCGTCCGCGAGGGAGACAGCCGTGGGAGACATACGACAACACACCGGGAGATGTTTGTACTTCCACAGGGAGCCGTATTGATCGATACTCCAGGAATGCGCGAGCTTAATCTCTGGGATGAGGGTAATGATGGGCTGTCGCATGCGTTTGGAGAAATTGAAGAACTTGCCGCCACGTGCCGATTTCTGGATTGCAGTCATACACTGGAAGCTGGATGTGCAGTGAAAGAGGCCATACAGGATGGTTCATTGGATGAAAAAAGACTGAATAATTATCTGAAAATGCAGAAGGAATTGCAATATCAGCAACGCAAGGAAGAAGTGGCATCCAGAAGGCGTACCGCCTCCAGCAAACCGGCCAATAGTCGCAAACCCAAGCACTCCCGTAGTGTGAAAGAGTGGGAGGAAGCCTGAAATCAGGCGGGCATCATCCGGTATCTTGCATAAGATAGGTCAGGAGGGATGTCATTATGCCAGATTACAGGATTATTGTAGATCTGTCTGACCACATGTTATATCTTTTGGACGGCAATCAGGTGATTAAGGGCTATCCTGTGGCCACCGGCAAGATGCTCACGCAGACTCCAAACGGGGAGTTCACTATTATTAACAAACAATCCAATCCAGGTGGGCCATTTGGCGTGTTGTGGATGGGGCTGTCTGCTCCCCATTATGGCATACACGGAACCAATGAGCCTTGGTCTATTGGCAAATCCGTCTCCCATGGTTGTATACGCATGTACAACTCGGATGTATTGGATCTGTCTTCCAAGGTATCTGTAGGCACGAGAGTAACGATCCGGCCGTAGGGCCGGATTTTACTTTTATAAGAGGTAGTTCAAAAAGTCCACTTTTGATTACGAATCATGTCTAACGGCATCAGGACTGAAGTGGATGAATTTGGAATTAAAGAAAGAAGAACATATAATATGGTAAAGCTGCGGCAGTTACGTGAGAAAGCGAGTGATAGCTATGCTGATCAGGCGGGCGCGTGAAGGGGATGCGCAAGGAATAGCCCATGTACATACAGAGAGTTGGAAAACAACGTATCGGGGAATTGTGCCTGACGATTTTTTGGATCATTTGACTATAGAATCAAGATTGTCCCAGTGGGAGAAGACCATTCGTTCTGGCGAAAAGGATCAGATCCTGGTGGTAGCTGAACAGGATCATGGGAACATTGTCGGATTTGCTTGTGGGGGTAAGGAGCGTGAAGGCAAATTACCTTATGATGGAGAGTTGTACGCTATATATTTGCTGAAGGAAGTACAACAAACGGGGATAGGTCAGCAACTGGCGACACATGTCGTTCATCATCTGCAGACCCACAATATGAAACGTATGATCATATGGGCTTTGGAGCGTAATCCAGCTTGTCGCTTCTATGAAAAGATGGGAGGTACTCCAGTCGAGACACAGTCTCTCCGCATTGGTGGTCAAGATCTGATCGAAGTTGGCTACGGATGGGAAGACTTGAGCCTCTTTGGAGAGAAGAGTCTGCCTGACTGTTGAAAGACGTGCAGATGGTGAGAGAATAGTGTGGAATGTATTGTTTCCCTTAAGCTTAAAGAATGGAATAGCTAATTCAGGTCTGCACGTTTGCGTAATTCTGAACAAGGTTAATGATGTATTACACCGTTGTGCAGGTGCGACATTTTATCTTGATCAGGAGGCGTATTCACATGACTTTAATGGACACTGAACATACAACATGGACGAAACAATATATTAATGGCCAATGGGTAGATGGCTCCGGTGAGAAAACAATGGAGAATATCAATCCTTATACGGGAGAAGTTATTGCCACATGGCGCTCTTCCAATAAGAAAGACATAGATAAGGCTTATGAGTCAGCTCAGAAAAATTCGATTGAATGGTCGAAGTCATTACCTGCTGCGAAAGAAGAGGTATTGCGCAAAGTTTCATCCCTGATGACGGAGCGAAAAGAGGAGATCATTCAACTGTTGATCACGGAATCCGGGAGTACCCGAATCAAATCGGAGGCGGAGTTTGCAGCGGCTAAACGCATTGTGGACGAAGCATCATCTTTTCCTTATCGCATGAAGGGTGAGATCATCCCGTCCAATACCCCTGGCAAAGAGAACCGTGTGGTTCGTGAGCCGAAGGGAGTAATTGGTGTTATCGGGCCATGGAACTTCCCTTTGCATCTATGCCTGCGATCTGTAGCTCCAGCGATTGCTCTTGGTAATGGTGTGGTGATTAAACCGGCATCAGACACTCCGATTACGGCAGGTTGGCTCATTGCCGATTTGTTTGAACAGGCTGGTCTGCCTGAGGGCGTGCTGAATGTCGTTGCCGGAAGTGGCAGCGAGATCGGGGATTACTTTGTCGCTCATCCGGTTCCCAAAGTAATTTCATTTACGGGTTCCACAGAAGTTGGACAAGGGATCGGTAAACTGGCGGGTGAACATTTAAAAGAAACAGCACTGGAACTAGGCGGCAACAACGCCATGGTTGTGCTGGAAGATGCGGACATTGAACGTGCTGCCGAAGCGGCGGTCTTTGGCAAGTTTCTGCATCAGGGACAGATCTGCATGGCGCTGAATCGTATCATTGTGCATGCCGATATTTATGATAAGTTCGTCGATTCATTTGTAGCCAAGACGAAGAATGTTCAGGCAGGTGATCCGGTGGATGCCAAAACACTGGTTGGTCCTCTCATTCGGGAAAAAGAGGTAGAACGATTACAGGAGCTTGTGAACAAAACCAAGGCCGAGGGCGCACGGTTAATGCTCGGGGGGACCAGTAAAGGCAGTGTGCTGTCTCCTACTGTACTTGCCGATGTTAAACCTGAACAGGATATCGTGCAGCAGGAATTGTTTGGCCCAGTAGCAGTGATCATGAAGGCTCATGATGAGCAGGAAGCTGTACGTTTGGCGAATGATACGCCTTATGGACTTAGTGGTTCCGTATTTACCAGAGATCTGAATCGAGGATATCAGGTTGCCCAGCGCATTGAATCTGGTATGGTGCATGTAAATGATCAGTCTGTGAACGATGAAGCGCATGTGATGTTTGGCGGTGAAAAAGCTTCAGGGATTGGACGTTTCGGTGGGGATTGGGCGATTGAGAAGTTTACACGTACTCGTTGGATCAGCATTCAGCACCAATATCGGGAATATCCGGGAGTGAAATAAGTCGAAAAAGAGTGAACTAGCAGAGGCATTTATGAATGATTAGAGTGGATTGCAAAAAGATCGACAAATCATGTGAAAGTCCGTCTCCAGCTTGGTGAGACGGGCTTTTTGCACAATTTTACACCTCGGCAAAATATGGCTTAACATAAGAGTGGAAAAGCTGTTTGGGGCTGACGCTATCTGGTTATTTATGGATACACGGAGGAATCGATCCGTAAATCCAATGGCAAAGGGGCTTTAAATTCATGTCCATTGACCGCTTTATTCTGAGGAAACTGAATACCTGTCAGGAAGAACATACACGTGCCAATTTGGTTCGGCTGTTTGTCATTCGTATTCGTAAAGCCGAGATTGCGGAAGAACATGATGCCGCCTATGTCCTGAGCAAACTGCACTGAGTGATGGCTGATAATAATTGCGATCCGCTGTTAACGTGTATACAACTCAAAAAAGGAAGCTTGTCTATATAAACTGTACCCTATAGAGTAGATACTTTAAAAAAGTCTCTCTATGGGGTATTTTTGTTATATACCATGTACGAGACAAGGACGGAGAACGATTAATGAGTAAGAAAACATTTACAACAAGCGAACTAGAGCAACTTGCTACAAATCCCTATGTGAAGTCTGTTTCGACCAAGGGAATCACTTATACGGACGAGTTCAAACAACTCTTTATTACATTAAATCAGCAAGAAAGGCTGCCTAGAGAGATCTTTGAGACTTGTGGATTTGACGTTCAGATCATTGGAATGACTCGGGTCAAAGCCGCAGCCGACCGATGGAGAGCCAGTTACAACGAGCAAGGGGCTATAGGCTTACAAGATACACGAGGCAAACATTCAGGAGAGTCTCTAAAACGAGAGTTAA